>DEIC01000081.1:0-464 GCA_002352285.1 Alphaproteobacteria bacterium UBA2784
GTTGCAGCGCGCAGGATCATGGCAAGCACGAGCAAGGCCACGCCCGCTGCCACCATGCCACCCACGGCCCGCAAAATGTTTGCTGCCCAGCGATGGCGCGCCAGCCATCCACGCTGATGGGCTGGGGTGCGGCCGAGCATGAGATCAATGAGGTGTGCGCAGTCGCGGGCAAAATCCTGATGGCGCACCGAGACCGCATTCAGCAGCGCAAGTCTCTCAAGGCCCGGCGGCAATGACTTTGCCTCGGGCATGGTGGCCCCATTGGCGAGAACCGGAATGATGCGATGGGGCGAGGCGAGAGCCGCTTCAATCTCGCGGCGGACAAAATCATCGGGATCGGAAAGTCGTGAGAGATCCCAATGCGGGCCAATGATGATGAGGCAGATATCCGCCCTTTCGAGCGCGTGATCGAGGCGGGCGGCAAAGTTTTCGCCCGCATTGATGGCATCGACATCAATGAAGAC
>DEIC01000081.1:558-2444 GCA_002352285.1 Alphaproteobacteria bacterium UBA2784
GATCGCGCAACGGCGCATCGAGCGCCGTCGCACCATCGCCCAGCATGCGCTCGGCGGTGGCAACGCTGGGCGCCTCCTCTGCCGCAACAAAGGGCTGGTCGCTGACAATGAAAACGATCTGGCGGTACCAGCCCTCCGGCGTGAAGAAGAGCGCCGATACATACTCTGTCAGATCAAACGGCTCTTCCTCGCGCGGTGACAGAAAGCGGAAATCGGCATTGGGTGTGCCGTCCTCGTCCGTGCGTTCAAGGCGCGCAACAAGCGCAAAGCCGCCGGGCGCAGCATAGAGGCTGTATTCGGGATAGCCCGCATTGTTGAGTGCAGTGACGAGATTGTCAGCAATGCCACCCAAAGTGGTTGCGTGATGACGCGCGATATCGGTCAGGTCTTTGCGCGCAGACCAGCGCGGCGGCGGCCATGGAAACTCGGGCAGCGCGGTTTGAGGCGCTGCGCCATCAATGGCGCCTCCGGGATTGGTCTCCTCCTCGACAAAGCTGTCGTCAGGCGCCGGGGCTGGCGGTTCGGCGACAGGAGGAGGCGGTGGTGGCGGCGGCGCAGCAGGCTGGGGTGGCGCACCCGCTCCATCTGACGGCTCTTCTGCAGCCGCCACTGGCGGCTCGCTTTCTGATTTCTTGCTGCCGAAAAGATCGCATCCGCCAAGCGGCAGCAGAAGCGTCAGACTGATCGTCAACAACAGCTTGCGCATCGCGCGCCTCCCCCGTTGCGCCTACGATAGCGCGCACGGCTCTGCGTGCAATCGAATTGCAGCGATGGCCGAATTCATCCGTATACGGAGTGAATGTCTTGCGCGCCTGCAGCTGCATGCGGCCTGATTCATTGCGTCGCAGGGGTGGGGAGAGATTTTCCCGCGAGGATCAACATGTTGTGGCGCTGTGCGCCCGCACCACCAGAGAACGGAATCGGGAATCGGCGCGGGGCGTGGGCAATCGAAATTCGTCCCCTGAAATCTGAATGGCTGTGGATGAAATTCTGTTTGCGGCTGCGCATCGAGCATGGCCGCCCGCATGCTTTGCGAATGCATTTGCGTCGCGCGAAGATCGCCAACTCATTGGAATCTATTGGTGAATCTGATGACGCGGCGCGGGCTTGAATGGTGCGCTGCGCGTCACGACATAGGGTTCAGCGCGATTTTTGCAGCGCGGAAAACTTTCTTTGTCAGGCGCTTGACACCAGAAAAGGCTCCGACTAGAAACCGCGCCTCTCCGACGCGGTCACGCGAAAAACACGTGAGCGCAAGGATTTGGTCGGCCAATCAAGGCCATCCCATCGGGTAACCAAAACGCCGCGCCCCGGCGACTGCCGAGGCAAGGCTCTTGCGTCCCGAGGATGCCGGGCTGATGATGAAGTTTCGGGTGAAAGCCCACGCTGTTTGACATTGTTGGTGGGAAGGGTGACGCGGGGCGGCGGGTCTCGGTCCATGACCGGAACTGCTCGTTCAGGCGTTGCTCTTTGAGAAAGTTTAAGCGGGTCTTGCTTTGTCCGTCCACCGGACAGACGCAGACACGTTTTAACTTTGCGAGCGCGTTTGAGTGAGTATTTCCGCCAGTACGGAAATACGGGGTCGTAAGAGGTCTCAATTCTTTTTCGGAAGAACTTGAGAGTTTGATCCTGGCTCAGAACGAACGCTGGCGGCAGGCTTAACACATGCAAGTCGAGCGCCCCGCAAGGGGAGCGGCAGACGGGTGAGTAACGCGTGGGAACGTGCCTTGTGGTTCGGAACAACCTAGGGAAACTTGGGCTAATACCGGATGATCCCGTAAGGGGAAAGATTTATCGCCATAAGAGCGGCCCGCGTTGGATTAGCTAGTTGGTGGGGTAACGGCCTACCAAGGCTTCGATCCATAGCTGGTCTGAGAGGACGACCA
>DEIC01000081.1:2489-2713 GCA_002352285.1 Alphaproteobacteria bacterium UBA2784
TTACTGGGCGTAAAGCGCGCGCAGGCGGTCTGTTAAGTTAGGGGTGAAATCCCTGGGCTCAACCCAGGAATTGCCTTTAAGACTGGCAGGCTTGAGTGCGGGAGAGGTGAGTGGAATTCCCAGTGTAGAGGTGAAATTCGTAGATATTGGGAAGAACACCGGTGGCGAAGGCGGCTCACTGGCCCGTAACTGACGCTGAGGCGCGAAAGCGTGGGGAGCAAACA
>DEIC01000124.1:0-1380 GCA_002352285.1 Alphaproteobacteria bacterium UBA2784
CGCCGCTCTGGCGCGTAATAAGCGGGAAGAGTTCAATCCCCTCCCCGGGAGGAAGCCTGATGACGATGCAGCAGAAGCGCGATGCCGGAGCCGCCGGAAACATTGCGGCAATGGGCCGCCCCTCACGCGAAGAGGCCGAGGCTGCCGTGCGCACCTTGCTGCGCTGGGCGGGTGATGATCCGTCGCGCGAAGGCTTGCGCGATACGCCCGCACGCGTTGCCCGAGCCTATGAGGAATGGTTTCAGGGCTATGGCCAGGATCCCGAGGACTATCTCGCCCGCACCTTCGAGGAGGTCGAAGGCTATGACGAGATGATTACGCTGCGTGACATCCGCTTTGAAAGCCACTGCGAGCATCATCTGGCGCCGATCATCGGCAAGGCGCATGTCGCCTATCTGCCTACGACCCGCGTGGTGGGCATCTCAAAGCTTGCGCGCGTGGTTGAAACCTATGCGCGGCGCTTTCAGGTGCAGGAAAAAATGACGGCGCAGATCGCCAACTGCATCCAGAAGGTGCTGGAGCCCAAGGGCGTCGCCGTTGTGATCGAGGCGGCGCATCAGTGCATGACCACGCGCGGCGTGCACAAGCCGGGCGTAACCATGGTGACGAGCACGATGCTGGGCGCCTTCCGCAAGGATCCGATGACCCGGCGCGAATTCCTGACCATCGTCGGCAACCCGCATTCCAAAATGGAAGGTTGAGCCCTTACGGCTCAACCACCATCCTGATTTCAACTTCGTCTGACAGCACCATGTCCCACGCGGTCATGCCGAACTGCGTTCGGTCAATGGATGTCTGCGCGTCGATACGCGTAATCTCCCGCCGCCCGCCCGGGAGAACGGCCTCGCTGTATTCAAGCTGAAACGTCACGGTGCGCGTGATGCCGCGGATCGTCAGATCGCCGGTCATCCGGCCGCGCCCCTCGCGCGTGCGCACCACACTGCGCGCCACAAAGCGGATCTCGGGAAAGCGCTGGACGTCAAAAAAGTCGGGCCCTTCCAGATCCTCCTGCCAGTCTGGTTCATCACAAAAAAGACTGTCGGCATCAATCACCAGCTCCGCCTTCGTGTTCTCGGGCGCGGCGGGATCGGCCTCAAACCAGCCCGAGAACACTCGAAAGCCGCCTTGCGTTTCAAAAAATGAAAGATAGGTGGCGCTGAAAGAGATAACGGCCGTTTGCGGCGTCACGTCCTGGCGCTGCATGTCGGCGCGTACATCCGTCGCGATGCATGCACCAAGCGCGAAGACTGCCAGAACCTGTGTGATCCGCCCCATGGCCTCAGACTCTGCCACAGGCCGTCCCGTTTAGAAACGGCATCAGGCGGTCTGGAGACGCTGGCGATAGAGCCTGCGGCGCACTTCCGGCATCACCAGATTTTC
>DEIC01000124.1:1559-53442 GCA_002352285.1 Alphaproteobacteria bacterium UBA2784
TGCGGCCCCTCGCCGACCACTACTTTCGTGCCGGGCAGATCAAGCGCAAGGAACCCTTCCATGTTTTTCTCAACTGCCATGCGCCCGACATTGAGCCAGAGCGGCCGTTCAAGCGAGGCAAGCTCCGGCACCACATCGCCCGGGCGTGGCCGGAAAAGCTGCGTATCAGCGCCACGCGACCAGATGCGCACATTGCCAAAGCCGTGGCCCAGCAACTCGCGGCGCAGCGTTTCGGTGGCCACCATCACGCTGGCTGCCGGCTTGTGAAACCATTTGAGCCACGCCCAGGTGAGCCGGCGCGGAATGCGGTAGCGCGCATGCACATAATCGGGATAGCGGGTGTGGAAGGCCGTCGAGAACGGAATTTTCCAGCGCACACACACGCGCCGCGCCGCAAGCCCAAGCGTGCCCTCGGTTGCAATGTGGATGGCATCAGGCCTGAAACTGTCGATCACGCGCGCAATTGTATTCTTGGCAAAAAGGGCGAGGCGGATTTCGGAATAGCTGGGCAAAGGGATCGTGCGGAAAGCATCAGGAGAGATGATTTTCACCACATGTCCCATCGCCTGCAGCGCGCGGACGGTTCCCTCCAGCGTGCGCACCACGCCATTGACCTGCGGGGCCCAGGCATCTGTGACGATCAGGATCATGCGCGCATGCTCCGGCGCGCCGCGCATCAGGACATCACTCTCATCCAACGGCGCCTGGCTGCTCATGACCTGATTCGGTGACGTCCCGGTTCCAATTGCGTGTCAGTGCCGTAACAGATGGCAACAAAGCCTGATAGCCGGAAGCCCTGCCCGCCTAACCACCTGATATTGCGGCGCAAAAAGAGGCAATTCACGTCCGCATGCACAGAATTTCATCATAAATTCAATGAGATGGGCACTTGATTGGAGATCGGGAACAACGCTAATGTTGCACTGCGATATGACGGCTTCCCCCAATTATCGCATGCCCGTTCCGGGCGTTTCCTCCCTGAACTTGGCCGCCCTTGGGCTTTCCCTCGGGCGGCCTTTTTCTTGAGGCATGTCACGTCAGGATGTCATAGGCCCCGCCGCGCTCCAGCGCGCGCTTATAGGCGGGCCGCGCATGGATGCGCTCAAGGAACCTGGCGATGTTGGGATAGGCATTGGCGCCGCCGCGCGCGGCTGCCGCCTCCAGCGGAAAACTCATCTGCACATCTGCGGCGGTGAAGCTGTCGCCGGCAAACCAGGCTGACTTGCCGAGTTCGGCGTTCACGTAAGCAAGATGCTTGGCGATTTCCGGATCTATGAAACCCTCGCTCGCCCCCTTGGCAATCGCGCGCGCGACCGGCCTTGCAAAAAAGGGCATCTTGCCTTTGTCCACGCGCGAGAAGATCAGCTTCATCAGAAGCGGCGGCATCAGCGATCCTTCGGCGTAATGCAGCCAGTAGGTATAGCGCAGGCGCTCCTTCGTGCCGTCGGCGGGCGCCAGCGTTCCCTTGCCATAGAGGTTGGCGAGATACTCGATGATCGCGCCGGACTCAGCAACGGTGACGCCGTTATCGGTAATCACCGGCGACTTGCCCAGCGGATGCACCGCCTCCAGCGACCTGGGCGCGCGCATTGTCACCTTGTCGCGTTCATAGTGCTTGATCTCGTAAGGAACATTGAGCTCTTCGAGCAGCCAGAGCACGCGTTGAGAGCGCGAATTGTTGAGGTGGTGGACGATGATCATGGTGCGTCTTCCGGTAATTACTCAGCCGCTGCGCGCGGGCTTGCGGCAAAGGGCCAGCGTGCCCGGGCAAGCGTTGAAATAGCGCGCGACAGCCGCGCTTCAACTTTCGCAAACCCCGCGTGAGGCGACACCAGCGCCTCATCCATGTAGAGCGAACGGCGCAGTTCGATCTGCACGGCATGGATCATGCGGTCGCGCCGCGCATGGCGCTCAACCCCGTGGCCGCCGGCATAGGGCACATTGCGCGCGATGCTGAACCCCTCCGCCACAAACGCCCGCTCGATTTCGGCGGCAACGCTGCGATGGGCGGTTGCGCCAAAGCGGTCGCCGATCACGATATCGGCGTGCACACCCGGACCGCCTGTACCCGGCGGCGGCGATGGCATGGAGTGACAGTCGATCAGGATGACACCGCCAAAGCGCGCCGCCATTTCGTTCAGCAACTGGTCAAGGGAGGCGTGCCACGGGTCATAAAGACCCTCGAGCCGGTTTTCGATTTCGGAGACAGGAATTCTGCCGCGATAGATGTCAACGCCCTCCCGCACCACACGCGGAATGACGCCCAGCCCCGCCTGCACCCGCGGCGAACGCGTATTGAGTGTGATTGACGAAGGAATCCGTCCCTCAAACAGGCCAGGATCAAGTTCGCCGCGCTCCCTGTTCACATCGCAATAGCTGCGCGGAAAGAGCGCCGTCTGCATCACTGCGCCATGGGCAGCGGCGCTGGCAAAGAGAAGATCGACAAAAGCGTCCTCGGATGCGCGCAATGCCAGCCCTTCGAGCTGGGTTTGCGAGACAAAGCCCTCGGGATAGAGGCAGCCGGAATGCGGTGAACTGAAGACGAGAGGCACTTTGGCCTCAGCCGGACCGCCCGCGACGGCGAAGGGCTCGGGGAACAGGGCGCGGGCGGGCCAAATCACAGGGTGCATGTCTCAAAAGAGAACAGGCCCCATCCCGCTAATCAAGCCCCTCCACCCTTAAGTCCCCCGCTGAGCCGTGCCGGAGCCGCACAGGACCGCGCCAAAATTGCTGGCACGGCCATTGCGAAAGCAGGCGTCAGGCGGTTTATTTGGGCGCCTTCAAATCAGGTGATTTGGAGTGCTGTCGCAAGGATGGGTGAGTTTCTGGCATGGCGAAGATCCTTCTTGCCGAAGACGATGAGTCGATGCGCCGTTTCCTCACGGCAGCCCTTGAGAAGGCAGGCCACAATGTCGTGTCCTTCGGCCAGGGCGACGAGGCGCTGGAAGCCTTGCGCGGCTTCCGCTTTGACCTGCTGCTCACCGATATTGTCATGCCGGTGATGGATGGTATCGAGCTGGCCCGTCAGGCCGCCCAGATCGACCCCGACATGCGCATCATGTTCATCACCGGCTTTGCGGCCGTTGCGCTGAACCCCGCCAATGCCGCTCCGGCCCGCGCCAAGGTTCTCTCAAAACCCTTCCATCTCAAGGATCTGGTGAACGAGGTGGACCGGATGATGGCGGCCTGAGAGGCCCCCTTCCCGGCACAAATTCCCGGTTGATGGCCCTTGGCCCTTCGAGTAAGAGGGGCGCCCCGGACGCCGGATCAAGGCGTCGGACAGCCGGAAACGGGCGCGTAGCTCAGCGGGAGAGCACTACGTTGACATCGTAGGGGTCACTGGTTCAATCCCAGTCGCGCCCACCATTTCCGGGTCCAAGAACGGGGTCATCCATGCGTCATGTTCGTCTTGCGGCCGCTGCGGCGGCTTTCGCTATTGCTGCCGCGGGCAGTGCCTTTGCCCAGTCTGGTGAACCCGGCAGCCCGAGGGCAAAGATCGAAAAGATCGAGGCGCATCTCTTCTATGAATATACAGGCCGCCTCTCCGCCAATGTGGCGCCGCCTGCCGAATTTTCCTTCTGGAACACCGTCATCGGTGAAGGCAGCGCCGAAGAAGCCGCCAATGACGTGCTGATTACGATCACGATTTCGGCAGAGCCCGGCAGTTACTTCGACACGGACGTGCTCAACATCACCGTTCTGAACACCGACGACAAATCAGTGGTTTTGGAGCGCTCCATCACCGGGCTTCTCATTCCGATGTCCGGTTCGACGACCAAGGCAGTTTATGTGATGGACACGACCTGCCGCTCGCTGGAAGTGGTGGCAACGATCGGCGCCTCGACGCTTTCCAACACGATCCCGTTTGCCTGCGGAGAGTGAGGGAGGCAGGGCTGATTCAAGATCATATCTTTCGCCTCCCCCTCGGGGGAGGCGGATTTGCGTCTTCGCAAATCGGTGGGGGGCACCATCGACGAATGCAATACAGCGCCCCGCAACCCCACCGGACTTGCATTTCGTGCAAGTGCACTCATGCAAGCCCCGCCTCCCCTTTAATCAAAGGGGAGGCTCAAAGACAAACACACTACAATCGACACACGCCCCCTACGGCGTGACGATATTGAAATTCGGATCAACGCCGTCGATCAGCGACACCAGTGTCGCCCACGCCTCGCCATCGCCTGTCGTCTGAATGTCGAGCGTCGCAAGCGGCGCGCCCACGAACAGCGACGCCATCATCGCCTCGCGCGGCATGGTGATCGTTGCCTGCGCTGACGGATCACTGACACCTGTCTCATGGATGAAGACGCTGTTTTCCACCGACAGGAAATGCGTCTCGCCCGTGTCGCTCAGCACCAGATTGATCTTGAGCACGACGCCGCGCGCCTTCTCCGGATTGAGCCGCACTGCCGCAAGGTCGAGCATCATGGAGGTCGGCGTGGCGCGGATCATGTCGGCACTGGCCGTCTGCAGTACATTCTCGCCAGGTCCGAAGCGCAGTTCCTGCGCGCCGGTCAGGTAGATGTTGCGCCACGTGCCCGCCTCTGATGCATAGCCAAGCTGCGTATAGACATCCGCCAGCATGTTGCGCGCCCTCTCCGTGTCGCCACCGGCGAACACGACATGATTGAGAAGCATGGCAGCCCAACGGAACTCGCCTGCACCGATCGCGCGCTGCGCTTCGGCCATCACCGCATCCGCCCCACCCATGACTGCCACATAATTGCGCGCGGCAGTTTCGGGAGGCAGCGGGTTGAGATTGGCGGGATTGGCGTCATACCAGCCCATATAGCGCTGATAGACCGCCTTTGAGTTGTGGCTCATCGTGCCGTAATAGCCGCGATTATACCATTCGCGCGCCAGCACCTCGGGCAATTGCAGAACCTCGGCAATTTCCGGCCCGGTCAATCCCGCATTCATCAGCCGCACCGACTGGTCATGCAGGAACTTATAGGCATCGCGATGCTTTTTCAGGAAGTCGATGATGGCATCCGTGCCGAACCGTGGAATGCCATGCGCCGCAAACATCACGTCGGCCTGCCCCGCATAGAGCCTGATCGACTCCGTCAGATAATCCGCCCACGCCTTGGAATCGCGCACCAGCGCGCCGCGCGCCGGCAAAAGATTGTGCATATTGGCATTGGCATTCTCTGCCATGAAAAGCGCACGCATTTCGGGCAGGAAGAAATTCATCTCGGCGGGCGCTTCCGTGCCGGGCGTCACCTGAAAGACGAGGCGCACGCCGCCGATCACCATTTCCTGGCCGGTATGATCGATGATCACATTGGGCGCGATAAGGGAAATAACGCCGCGCGAAATGCCGGGGCCAAGACCCGAAGTGACTTCCCCTTCCGGTCCGCGCCCGAGCGTTGCGCCAAACTGGAACCGGCCGCGCCGCGCCATGGCATTGCCGGCAATCACGTTCTCGGCAATGGCGTGCTCCAGAAATCCTTCGGGCGCAATCACCTTGACGCGGCCTGAGGCAGCATCTTCCGCGGTGATGATGCCGCTGACGCCGCCAAAATGGTCGGCATGGCTGTGCGAATAGACGACGGCGACAACAGGGTGGTCGCCAACATGTTTGCGCACCAGCTCAAGGGCCGCACGCGCAACTTCCATGGTCGTCAGGGGATCGACGACGATGAAGCCCTCAGATGTCAGAATGAATGAGACGACCGAGACATCGAACCCGCGCACCTGCCAGATATTGTCGGCAACCTTGAAAAGACCGGGCCGCGTGATCAGCTGGGCCTGACGCCACAGGCTGGGGTTCACGGTGTCAGGCGCTTCGCTGGCAAGAAATCCGTATGACGAAAGATCAAACGCAACGCCATTGCCATCGTCCCGCATGATGACGGGATCATCGCGCGACGCGATAAAGCCGCGCGCGCCAAATTCGAAGTCCTGACGGTTGCCGAAATCGAGGCCTGCCAGCATACGGTCGCGCGCCTCGCGGCTGGTTGGCGCAACCTCAACCGCCTGGGCCTCGGGGATGTCGGGCGGCGGCGGCGGAAAAAGGGTGAGCACGAGGCTCGAATAATTGCTGACCACCAAAGCGGCAAGCCCAAGTCCGGCCACAAGGCCAGCACCCGTTCCCAACGCAAACATCGTCTTCTTGCCCATGGCCATTCCCCCGCCTACGCTGTGAGCCCGCAATAATTCTCACCCCTGCCGCGCAGGCTGTCCATAGCTTGCCCGGCGGAAAGGCGACGCGCCATGACCGGTTACGTCAACCCCGACAAGGAAACCTTCGCAGCTTTCCGCGCGCTGCCGGATGACGGGCCGATTCACATGCTTAATCTCGTGCGCCTGCGCGAATGGGCCGGATACGAGGATGGCCGCAAGGTCTCGGGCAAGGAAGCCTACCGCGCCTATGGACGCGAAAGCGGCCCCATCTTCCGCCGCGTTGGCGGCAAGCAGCATTGGGTCGGGCGGTTTGATCTGATGCTGACCGGCCCCAAAGACGAGAAATGGGATCTCGTCTTCATCGCCGAATATCCCAGCGGCGCGTCATTCGTGGAAATGATCCGCGATCCGGCCTATCGCGAAGCCGTCAAGCACCGCACGGCCGCCGTTGCCGACAGCCGCTTGGTGCGCTTGAAGCCATTGCCGCCGGGTGAAAACTTCGGCGAATGACGGCGCTCAGGTTTCCTCTGGGTAAGACGCGCTGCACAGCGTCTTGCCATCAGCATCTTCAAGCGACAGCGAGACCGTGAGCGTATCGCGGCGCGAGAGGTTCATGGCTGTCTCGCCCAGAATGTTCTCGCCTTCGAGCAAGGCGATGTCGCCTGACTGGCGATTGCGGGCAAGGCCATCCGGCCCGTCTTTCACGATCTCAAGGCGATAGAAGACGGTCTGCTCGGCGGGTGCATGGGCCAGCGCCTTGAGCGATACCAGCGCGCCCGCTTTTTCGGCATGGATGGCGCAGGCCAGTGACGGGGTTTCAGATTCCGCGACGATGGCGGGCGCAGAAACCGCTACGGTGGAAGGCGCCGTTGCGGCTGCACCATCCGCCAGCGCCCCCGCCACCGGTGACGCGCAGCCCAGCGCGAAGAAGGAAAGAAGAAGGATCGGCTTTTTCATTGGGGGATACTCCAGGAAGGAGAAAGTCTTGTCGGTCCGCCGGGGTGCCGGGAAGATGCCCTTTGGCTGCATCCTCCCGGCTCTCCCGTCATCACCGCATCACGCAACCGATTAGCGGCGGGTGCCCTGGATCACGACGGCGATGTTGTTGTTGCCGTTCTGGGTCACTGTCGCATCGCCACCCGAACCCGTCTGGATCACCGCCGAGATGTTGCGGTTGCCGTCCTGGACGATCGTGGCGTCGTTGTTGTTGCCGATCTGGGCAATGCCGGCGCGGTTGTTGTTGCCGAACTGCACGGTTTCGGCGGCATTGTTGCGGCCGTCCTGACCGGTGACTGAATAGTTGCCGTTACCAACCTGCTCGGTCACGGCGCGATTGCGGCGCCCGGTCTGGATCGATTCCATGTAGTTGCGGTTGCCATCCTGGAAGACGGCCTGATAGTGGCCGCGGCCGCGCTGATCGACATAGGCGTCGTTGTTGTTGCCGCTCTGCACGGCGCCGGCGGCATGGCCATTGCCGGTCTGGTCGATGACGGCCCGGTTGCGGGCGCTGGCTTCGCCAACACCGGCGGCGAAAAGAAGGGCAACGGCGCTGACAGCGGTAAGAAGGCGTTTCATGGTTCTATCCTCTCTCTGGTGATGACCGGCTTGGGTTTCAGGTGACGCCGGCTGACGGTTCGCGTTGTAGAACGCGCCATCTGAGCCAGCCCTGAATGGGCCATTCATCAACCGTCGAGATTGGATCACATGAATGCGAGAGGGGCGCGGCGCACTGCGCCCCTGAGAACCTCACGCATTGCGCCGCATCAGCCACGCCCAGACACGTTTGCGCGCCTGAAACACGGTCAGCCCCAGCATGACAGCGAGACACCAGAACATGATCTCGGTGCCAATGGCCGCGCCGACGACAAAATAGGTCCACGAGCCCGGTTCCGGCCCCATCGCCCATGCCACGCCAAGCACAACCCACGACAACACGCAGATCGCAATGCCGCAAATCCCGATGATGTGCCGCCACCTCATGGCATCACCTTCGCCAGAATGTCGCGCGCACGATGAAAGACGCCGTTGCTGATGACAGCCTCGACCTTCGCCGCGTTCAACACGTCATCCAGCGGATTGGCAGAAAGGAAAACGAGGTCAGCCTCAAAGCCCGGACGCAAATGGCCCGTCCGCTCGCCAAAACCTGCAAGATCAGCACCGCGCGATGTCGCCATCGCCAGCACATCCCACACAGGAATGCCCGCCGCCACATGCAGCGCCATTTCATGCGCAAGGATCGGCGTGCCTCCCCGCCCGTCTGTGCCCAACATCATCGGCACGCCAGAATCATGGAGGAGTTTGGCGAATGCCAGCACACGCGGCATCACGGCGCGCGCGCGTGCAAAATCATCCGCAGTCCAACCCATCACGCTCATCGCCATGAACTGCTTCAGCGCAGCAAGCGTGGCCGGATATTCATAGGCCTGCCATGCTGCGGGCCATATCGCGTCGATCTGGTCCGCATTGAACGTCAGCTCATTGACCCACAGGGTCAGCGTGACGCGCGTGCCGCGTTCGGCAAGCTCCCGCACAAGTTCCCGGATCAGTGGCCCGTCAAAGTCTGCCAGCTCAAACCAGCGATAGATGAAGCGCGAGGTCATGTCCTTTTCGGCCAGGAACGCGGCGCGCGCGTCTGGTTCCAGCAGGGTGTCGCTCACCATCAGCGTGTGCTCGAGCTCCTCAACGCCCAGCCGGATCGCTGTCAGCCAGGGCAGCGTGCTGAAATGACCGATGGGAGTGAGGCCATGAGCCTTGGCGACGCGCACGCCGGTAGCCACTTCATCCGCCGTCAGACTCTCATAGAGCTTGAAGTAGCGCATGCCGGCAGCTGCCTGTTCGGCTGCCTCCGCGTTCCATTCTTCCTCCGTCGTGGGATAGGCAAAGGCGTTCCCGCCAAAGGGCGGCGGCTGGATGACGGCGCCGGCATGCACGGCCTCCGGCCCAAGCAGACGGTCCGCCGCCACATCAGCATCATACTGCGCGTTTGTCGCTGTCACGCCCGCCGGGTTGCGCACCGATGTCACACCAAAGGCGAGCGCAACCGGGGCGGCAAAATTTGTAACCGCCGGGTCGCTCTCGATTGTGATCGTCGGCGCGCCGTCGATTACTTCGACCTTGTGCACGCCAGCGGTAATGTGGGCATGGGCATCGACAAAGCCGGGCAGCATGAAAAGCCCGCCCATATCGTGGCGGGTGACATCCGCTCCGGCTTCCGGCATGCCACTGCCGATGCTGACAATTTTGCCCTCAGCCACCAGCACATGCGCATCCGGCAGAATTGTGCGCGTCTCTGGATCGATCAGTGTAAATCCATAATAGAGATCACCCTGCCCATTTGTCTGCTGTGCCTCAGCCGGAACGGGCCCGGCCAGGAAGGGCACGAGTACTGAAAATCCGCCCATGATGGCGGCCAGCAGCGGTAAGAATTTGCGCATATCAGCTCCTTGAAGTTGGCATGATGACTGCCCTCAAGTGCCGCCGCGCAGCGGGTTCTTACCGGGAAATATTTTTGTAAGTTTCCGCGCGCCAGTGAGACTATGGGCGTGATGGGGCAGAACACAGGGCCAACGCCGGATACTGCAACGCCGCAGGCTGTGCTGAAAGAATTCGGCGCAGGCTTTGCGCGCGTCGCGGCGTCCTATGAGCGCAATGCGGCACTGCGCGAGGAGCTGTTGCAGGAAATTTCATTGGCGGTTGTCACGGCGTTGCCATCGCTTAAGGATCCAGCGCGCCTGCGCGCCTTTGTCTTCCGCATCGCGCATAATTGCGCCGTGCGACACGCTGTCCGCAACATGCGCCTGCGCCGGACCGAGGGAGAATATGCCGCTGGTGCAGAAAAAACTGTCCCGCCTTCCGGAGAAGATTCTGACAACCGGCAGGAACGCCTGATGGAGGCCGTCCGCAGCCTGAAACTGCCTTATCGCCAGGTCATCACGCTGCTGCTGGAAGGGCTGAGTTATGACGAAATCGCGCGTGCAGCAGGGATCAGCGTGAGCAACGTGGGTGTGCGCATCAACCGCGCCAAAGCCGAATTGAAGGCATTGTTGACACATGAGTGACGAACAGAACGACCGCTTCCTTGCAGGCATAGGCGACAACTGGCGCCGCATCGGGGCAGATCACGCCCGGATGCACCAGCAGCTCCGGCGCACCCGCCATCTGCCGCGCCTTCTGCGCCTTGCCGACATCAGCGGCACGCTGGCGCTCTTTGGCGTTGGCTGCTGGTTCGCATGGGAAGCCATTGCCGGCCAGAGCGTTTTTTTTGCGCTGTCGGCACTAGTTCTGCTGGCGGTGCCGCCCGCACTCCTGCCCGCGGCCCTGCGCGCACGAAAAGATTCGCTGGTCTGGGCCGATGAGACGCCCGAGGAGGTTCTGCGCATGTCGCTGGCGCGCACAGAGGCAGCCTTGCGCATGGCGGTGTTGGGTCAATGGAAAATGATCGTCATTCAGGTATTTCTGGCCGTGCTCTGGATCGCCGAAACCACCGGCCTGATGCAGGCCGGAGAGTTCCTCAATCTCTACACGCTCATCAGCCTGGTGATCCTGGCCGCTTACGCCCCGTGGCTGGAGTGGCGGCGGACGGCGCTTTCGCGCGAGCGCGACACCTGCCTGAATCTGATCGCAGACTTTGATGCCGCCTAGCGGCTGATCTCGGAAAAGCGCACCTCGGTGCTGCCCAGCGGCAGTTCGATCAGCATGCCGTCGAACGCAACATGCACCTCAGCCTTGCTGCTGACATTGCGCGTAAACATGATCTCGGCAATCCACTGCGGCATCGGCGGCGCCAGATGCGACAGCACGACATGGCTGATACCCGCGTCATCAGCCATGACAGCCGCGTCCTGCGGCGACGTGTGATAGTCGAGCGTGTCATGCAGAAGGTGGGAAAGGCCGTCATTGCCCAGCTCGGCAGCCGTCTGGCTCATCATGTCCACCACTTCCATCGCCATCGCCTCGTTGATGAGGACATCAGCCTTAGCGCCAAACTGCGAGATGCTGGGTGTCGGAACCGTATCGCCCGAGAACACAACCGAGCGGCCCTTGTAATCGAACCTGTAGCCATAGGCGGGAACGATAGGCGCATGATCGACCGCAAAGGCCGTCACCGTCAGATCGCCGTCAGTCAGCACGACGCGGCCCTGGGTTCCGGTGAAAGGCGTGCCGTCGTCATTGGCCATCAATGATGCCTGCATCACGGAAGCTGCAATCGGCATGTAGGCTTCGGTGTGATGTGCCGTGCGATAGGACGAATCTGGCGCATAGGCCATGTTGAAGCCGCCCACGACCTGCTCGATGCCCGGACCGCCATGCACGGTCAGTGGCGTGCGCCGCCCGCCTGCCCAGCTTTGCATGTTGGCCTCGCCCAGGTCGCCGATATGATCTGAATGGAAATGCGTCAGGAACACATGCGCCATGCCGCTGACCGGAATGCGCCAGCGCACCACACGCGAGAATGAACCCGCCCCCGCATCAACGAGATAGGTCTTGCCGCCTGCAATCACGAGATAGCACGAGGGCGCGCGGTTAGGGTCTGGCATCGGCGAGCCGGACCCGCACACGATCACGCGCAGCGCATCATCTGCCATCAATCCGGAGCGGTCGATGGCCATGCCCTGCGCGATCATCCGGCCGACGGCAAAGTCCTGCACGGCTGGAACAAAGCGCAGCGCCACAATGCCAAGCCCCGCAACAATGGCGGCAGCTCCAAATCCCCAAAAGGCAATCTTGCCGATGCGGCTCATGTCGCAGCTCCCTTGAGTATGCGGTCAACCAGATCAAGCCAGAGCCGATGCACGGCTTCCGCTGAAAGCTCCTGCTCCCGGCGCAGACGCAGCCAGGCCTCGAAACTCAGGCTCATGTCCAGCATATCGATGGTCGCCTTGTCGGCGCGGATGGCGGGCGGCAGCACGCGTTCGAAATAGGCGCGCTGCAGCCGCGCAAACTGCATGGCCTCCTGCCGCAGGAAGGCCGAACCTGTTGCATTCGACATCGCAGAGAGCTTGTAAGGCGTGATTTCTTCATAGACGCGCACGCGCCGGCCGATGATTTCACGCAATTGGTCGCGCCACGATTTGGCTTCCAGCGGCCGGTCAACGATGGCCCGCACGCGCACCTCGATCACTGCCGAGATTTCACGGTAAAGGCTTTCCATGTCGTCGAAATGGCGGAACACGGTGCGCAGTCCGACATCGGCGCGGCTGGCAATCTCTTCCGCAGTCGGTGAAAGATTGCCTTTGCCGACAAGGGCGACAAAGGCATCCACGATGCGGCGGCGGTTGTCTGCGCCGCGCGCCCGGCGGCCATCCAGCAGTTCTTCGGTGCGCTCGTTTTTCATGGGCGCTCAGCAGCGGATCAGAAGCTGGCCGGCAAGACCGGCTTCGCGGTGAACGCCAAAACCCGCCACTTCCGGCGACATCGCAATTTCGGCAAAGGCAGACGAGGACGGATATTCCATCAGCGCCACCACATCCCACATGTCGTCCACCTGGCCAATCACAAGCGACTTCACATCCGAACTGAAGATGATACGGCCGCCCCTGGCGGTCACAAACGGCACCATCTTTTCGGCATAGAGATTGTATGCTTCACGGCCAGAGAGCGTGGTGGCGCGGCCATCCTTGTACTGGGCCTTGTCACGGAACTTCAGAAGATTGACCATCACGATGGGGCCATCCTTGACCGCCATCAGCGGTCCCAGCTGCTCACCCCTGGGATAGACCGCGTTCTCGACATTCATGGAGCCTGCCTCATGGATTGGCTTTGATGAAGGCGTTGATCACACGCACAAGTTCTTCCGGCGCATCTTCCTGAAGAAAGTGCCCGCCATCCTTGATCGTCACATGCGGCTGACCCTTCGCGCCCGGCACACGGGTCTGAAACACGCGATCGCCACCCTTGGTGACAGGATCTGAATCGCTGAACGCCGTCAGGAACGGCTTGTTGAACTGCTCCAGCACCTTCCACGCTGCAATGTTCTCGGCAACCGATGCATGCTCCGGCGTAATCGGCACAAGCCGCGGGAAACAGCGCGCGCCAGACTTATAGCTCTCGTCGGGATAGGGCGCATCATAGGCAGCTTTTTCCGCATCGCTCAGCGTGCGCTTCGTACCGCCATCAAGGATGAAGCCGGTGGGAAACTCGGGAACCTTCTGGCTGAAGTCGAGCCACGCCTTGAACCCTTCCGACCAGCCCGTGCCGGTAGGAAGGCCGGTATTCCCCACCACAACGCGGGCAAAGCGGTCTGGAAAGGCAGCGACAAGTCGCAATCCGATCAGCCCGCCCCAGTCCTGGCAGAAGAGCGTAATGCCCTTGAGATCAACCTCTTTCAGCCATGCACTCATCCACGCCACATGGCGCTCATAGGTGTAATCGTCCTGCGCGGCCGGCTTGTCAGACTTGCCAAAGCCGATGAGATCAGGCGCCACCACGCGATGGCCTGCTGCAACCAGTCCCGGAATCATCTTGCGGTAGAGATAGGCCCACGAGGGCTCACCGTGCATCAACAGCACGGGGGCGGCATGGCGCGGCCCCTCGTCCACATAATGAAGGCGAAGCCGCGTGCCCTCAAAATTGATTTCGGTATAGTGTGGCGCGAACGGAAAGTCCTTGATCGCGGCAAATCGTTCGTCAGGGGTGCGCAGCACTTTCATGGGGCGATCCTTCTGGACAGGCCGGGCGCCGGATTGACCGGCACACCCGAAAGCGATATATTGACACTTAAAGTGCCACTATATCGGCAACCCGTCAAGCATCTGAGAGCGGCAGAAGACAGATGACGCTGAAAGCCTTTCTCTCGCGCCATATCTCGCGTCTGATCACCAGCCCGCGCATGGCCGCTTGGCGCCGCGCCCGCGCGTCACTGCCGCGCCGCCTTAAGGGCGGGCCAGTGACAATATGCTATTTCCATCAGGCCGACGATCCTTACGCCCATCTGGCGGTGCAGGCTGCCAGGGAACTGGCGGCGCGCTACCGCATCCGCCTTGTGCCGCATCTTGTGCCGCCACCCGATGATGGGGCGGCGCCCGAACGCGCCCGGCTTGAGGAATGGTCGCGCCGCGACGCCGCTGCCCTCGCGCAACGCCATGGCTTGGCGTTTCCGGCGAATGCAGCAGCGCCCGACCAGAGCCTCGTTGCAAAGGCCAACGCCGCGCTTGCCGCAGCACTTGATGCGCCGGATTTCTTTGATCGCGCGATCGCCATTGGCGCCGCACTATGGGCGCATGATGCCTCGGCGCTGGAAAAATTCCCTGCTGCGACATCAGGTGAAACTGCGGCGCGCATGGCGCACGGCGCAGCCATCCGGAAGAAATACGGCCACTATCTCGGCGCGACGTTTTTCTTTGAGGCGGAGTGGTACTGGGGCGTTGACCGCCTGCACTACCTTGAAACGCGCCTCAAAAAAATGCGCTGCGAGAAGACGCCGGGCACCAGCTACATCGTGCCGCCCCTCGACATTGCCTGCACGAAAAAGCCAGCGAACGGCGCAAAGCCGGTACTCGACTTTTTCCTCTCGTTCCGCAGCCCCTATACGGCGATTGCCATTCAGCGCGTACGCAGGCTTGCGGCGCATTATGGGGCAGAGCTGCGCCTGCGCTTTGTCCTGCCCATGGTGATGCGCGGCCTGCCCATTCCGCCGCTCAAGCGCAGATACATCCCCCTCGATACCAAGCGCGAGGCAGACCGCTGCGGCGCGCCCTTTGGCATGGTCGTTGATCCGGTTGGCAAGCCGACCGAGCGAGGTCTTGCCGTGCTTCACCACGCCATTGCCGAGGGCAAGGGCGAGGCCTTTGCGGAGTCGTTCCTGACCGGCGTGTTTGCCCATGGCATTGATGCTGGCAGCGATGCGGGGCTTGGCTTCATTGCCCAACGCGCCGGAGTTTCAGCCGAGACGGTCAAACGCGCACTCGCCGATGACAGCTGGCGCAAAGTGGCCGAGGCCAATCGCACCGAGATGTTTGCCAGGGGCATCTGGGGCGTTCCCAGCTTTCGGGTGAATGATGGCCCCGTCATCTGGGGGCAGGATCGCCTGTGGCAGATCGAAGATCAGCTCATCGCCGCAACGGACGCGCGCTGATGCGGATTGCCATCCTCTTGCCTGTGCTTCTGTTGGTCGCCTGTGACGGCGGCGGGTCAGACATTGTGCAGCCTGAGGCTCATGCCGCCTGTCAAAGCGGTCTGCCAACACCAATGCCCGGCAGCACTGACGGCATGATCCACATTCCGGGTGGCACAATGCTGATGGGCGCCAAACCCATTCACGCAGAGGAAGGGCCGCCAACCGAAGTGACTGTCGCCGCGTTTTATATCGACCGCACCACGGTTACGAACGCACAGTTCGCTGCCTTCGTGGAAGCAACCGGCTATATCACCGTCGCCGAGCGCGCGAATTCCTCTATCGTTTTTGCCGGCAGCGGCCGCATTGGCCAGCTGGATGATCCGTCGCAATGGTGGCGGCTGGTCGAGGGCGCAAGCTGGCGCGCGCCCTTTGGCCCCGGCAGCACGGTTGAAGGCCGCGAGACCTATCCCGTCGTCCATGTCGGCTATGCAGATGCGCTGGCCTATGCGCAATGGCTGGGCCGCGACCTGCCCACCGAGGCAGAGTGGGAGTTTGCTGCACGCGGTGGCATTGATGGCGCGCTTTACACTTGGGGCAACATGCCGCCCGAGGATGCAACAAAGCGCGGCAATATCTGGCAGGGTCTCTTTCCGGTTTCCGATTCCGGCGCTGATGGCTTTGCAGCCCGACTTGCGCCTGTCGGTTGTTTTCCGGCCAATGGTTTTGGTCTTTACGACATGGCAGGCAATGCCTGGCAATGGACGAAAGACCTGTTCGTGCCCAACCTTTCGGCTGACGCCCCGCCAAGCCCGCACGAGGCGCTGGCCTCCACCATTGATCCGGCAAACCCCGATGCGCCGCGCCGCGTCATCAAGGGTGGATCGTTTCTTTGCGCCGACAATTACTGCTACCGTTACCGCCCTGCCGCCCGCACGGGCGCAGGTGAAGGCGACGGCGCATCGCATATCGGCTTTCGGACTGTCCTGCGTGTGACTGAAGGGGGATCACCATGAAGCGCGCACTAATCATCGTCGGCGTGATCGCCGCATTGCTGGTCGGCGGCTGGTTTGCCATTGGCGGCCGCACCGGCCTCCTCCTGATCGCGGCCAGCATGCGCAAGCCTGATGTCGCACCCAACCGCGAAGTGGCGTGGATGCCCGGCCCCGACGCGCGCGCGGCAGGTGATGCGCGCCCCAACATCATCGTCATTCTTGCGGATGATCTGGGCTTCAACGACATCACGTTCTACGGCGGCGGCGTGGCCGGTGGTCGCGTGCCCACACCGAACATCGA
Source organism: Alphaproteobacteria bacterium UBA2784 (assembly GCA_002352285.1). GTDB lineage: Bacteria > Pseudomonadota > Alphaproteobacteria > Micropepsales > Micropepsaceae > UBA2784. The sequence goes on from DEIC01000124.1 coordinate 18,034, forward strand.
CGCAATCGCGCGCAACGGCGTGAACTTCACGCGCGGCTATGCGGGCAATGCAACCTGCGCACCCTCGCGCGCCGCTTTGGTGACGGGCCGTTATTCCACGCGCTTCGGATTTGAGTTCACGCCAACGTCACCGGAATTCGCCAAGGTCGTCGGCCATTTCGAACTGGGCTTCCAGCCCACCATCTATCACGAAGATCGGGAACCTCTGGTGCCGCCGATGGCCGAGATGGGCGTTCCCGCCTCGGAAGAGACGATTGGCGAAATGTTGAGCCGCGCAGGCTATCACACGATCCATCTTGGCAAATGGCATCTGGGCGAGACGCCGGGCGCCAACACGCCTGCCGACATGGGCTTTGCCGAAAGCCTCGGCTTTTATGCAGGCGCATCGCTCTTTCTTGAAGAAGATGATCCCGACGTCGTCAACTCCAAGCAGGAATTTGACCCCATCGACCTCGTGCTCTGGGCCGCTCTGCCCTGGGCCGTGAAATACAACGGCGGCGACTGGTTTGAGCCGCGCGGTTACATGACCGACTATCTGACCGAGGAAGCCATTGCCGCCGCGAAGGCAAACCGCAACCGCCCCTTCTTCATGTATCTCGCCTACAACACGGTCCACACACCGCTGCAGGCGCTGAAGTCCGACTATGACGCGCTTTCCTTCATCAGCGATCACACGCTGCGCGTCTATGCGGCGATGGTCAAAAACCTCGATGACAATGTTGGCCGCCTGATCGCTGCCCTGAAGGCCGAGGGCCTGTACGACAACACCCTCATCATCTTCACGAGTGACAATGGTGGCGCGAACTATATCGGCCTGGAGGGGCTGAATGATCCCTGGCGCGGCTGGAAGGCAACCTTCTTCGAAGGCGGCATCCGCGTGCCCTTCTTCATGCAATGGCCGGGCCGCATCCCCGAAGGCGCCACTTACGAGAACGCCATCAGCCATTTCGATGTCTTTGCAACATCAGCAGCAGCTGCCGGTGTGTCGCTGCCCGCTGACCGCATCATTGATGGCGTTGACCTCTTGCCCTTCATCACAGGTGAACGCGCGGGTCTGCCGCATGAGACTTTGTTCTGGCGTTCCGGCCCGTACAAGGTCGTGATGCATGGCGACTGGAAGCTGCAGGTCACGGAAACGCCGCGCAAGGACTGGCTCTATAACCTTGCCGCTGATCCCGGCGAGAAAAACAATCTGGCCTCTGCCATGCCCGAGAAGGTTGCCGAACTGCGCGCCATGCTCGAAGCGCATGACGCCCAGCAGGTTGACCCGATCTGGCCGGCTCTGGTCGAAGGTCCGTTCGCGCTTGATCGCCCGCTGGGCAAACCGCCTGTGCCGGGCGAGGAATATATCTACTGGTCCAACTGAAAATGCGGTGACAGCGCGCGCCATGCGGGTCATGCGCGCTGTCACCCTCTTTCCAGCGCATCGCGCAGCATCTCGAGTTCCAGCCAGCGCGTTTCGGATTCATCCAGCGCCCTGCTTGCCTTTTCCAGATCAGCTGTCGCGCGCGCAAAAGCCGCTGCATCGCGCGCATAGAGGCCGGAATCTGCAAGCATCGCCTGCAATGCAGCGATCTTTTTCTGCAAGCCCGCAATCTCGCCCGGCAAAGTTTCCAGCGCGTGCTTGTCCTTGAAGGAGAGCTTGCGCGCTGGTGCGGCAGCCGCCTCGCGCACCTGCTTTGGTCTCTCACCGGGCTTGGCCGGCTGCACCGGCATGACACCCGCAAGCCCCTTCGCCGCGCGCTGGCGCACCATATCTGAATAGCCGCCGGGATATTCGCGCCACAGGGCGCCGCCCTCATGCGCGATCACGAAACTGGCCACCCGGTCAAGAAAGTCACGGTCGTGGCTGACAACAAGAACCGTGCCGGCATAATCGCCAATCAGTTCCTGCAGCAGGTCCAGCGTTTCAAGATCAAGATCATTGGTCGGCTCGTCCAGCACCAGAAGGTTGGAGGGCCGCGCCATCGCAACCGCAAGCGCCAGCCTGCCCCGCTCCCCGCCCGAAAGTGCGCCCACGGGCTGGCGCGCCTGATCGGGCGTGAACAGAAAATCCTTCATGTAACTCATCACATGGCGCGATTGACCGCCCACGATCACCTGATCGCCGCGCCCGCCAGTCAGCGTGCCCGAGAGCGTTTCGTCCGCATCCAGCGACGAGCGCATCTGGTCGAGCGTCACCATTTCAACCGCACTGCCCAGCCGCACCTGTCCGCTGTCCGGCGCCAGATTGCCTGTCAGCATCTTGAGCAGCGTCGTCTTGCCCGCACCATTGGCGCCGATCACGCCCACACGGTCGCCACGATGGATGCGCGTGGAAAAGCGCGACACGATCTCGCGCCCGACAAAGCTGATTGAGATGTCTTTTGCCTCAATCACCAGCGTGCCGGATGTGCCACCCTCGGCCGCCGCGATTTTTGCATCACCCTGCGGCCCGTGCCAGTTTTTCGCCCGCGCCCGCAAATCATGCAGCTGGGCGAGGCGGCGCACATTGCGCTTGCGCCGCGCCGTCACGCCATAGCGCAGCCAGTCCTGTTCGCGCACGATCTGGCGGTCAAGCTTGTGACGCTCGCGTTCCTCTTCCTCCATCAGCTGGTCGCGCCATTCCTCGAACGCGTCAAAGCCGCGATCGAGCGTTCGCGTCGCGCCGCGGTCAAGCCACACACATTGCCGCGACATGGCCGTCAGAAAGCGCCGGTCATGGCTGATGAGCACAAGGGCGGCGGGGCTGGCCTTCAGCTCACCCTCCAGCCACTCAATGGCGGGCAGATCAAGATGATTGGTCGGCTCATCCAGCAGCAGCACATCCGGCGAAGGCGCAAGCGTGCGCGCCAGCGCCGCGCGACGCACCTCGCCGCCCGAAAGACGCTGCGGCGGTACGTCGGGATCAAGCCCCAGCTCGCCGAGAATGCGGCGCGCCTGATGCGTATCGTCGCCCTCATCAAGCCCGGCTTCAACATAGGCCAGCACTGTCGCGTACGCAGAAAGATCGGGCTCCTGCGGCAGATAGCGCACCCGCGCGCCGGGCTGGAGAAAGCGCGTGCCCTTGTCGGGCAGCACAAGCCCGGCGGCAATTTTCAGCAGCGTTGATTTGCCCGAGCCATTGCGCCCCACCAGCGCCACGCGGCCGCCCGGATCGACTTTCAGCTCCGCCGCCTCAAGCAGGGGCGCGCCGCCAAACGTCAGCGCAATGTCGCGCAAATGAAGAAGAGGCGGGGCCATGGGATGTCAGTCGTCAAAGCGCGGCTTGACGCGCATCGATTTGACCGCGCCACGCGCTTTCTTTGCTTCCACGCGCTTTGCTTTGGCGGCGCGGCTGGGCTTTGTGGCCCGTCGGATCTTCGGCGCAATGGCAGCACGCGCGATCATGTCAATCAGACGATCAAGCGCCTCGGCGCGGTTGCGTTCCTGCGTGCGATGCGTCTGCGCCTTGATGACCAGCACGCCGTCGCGCGTCACCATCTTGCCCGCCTGCGCCAGAAGCCGGGTCTTGACGTCTTCCGGCAGCGAAGGAGAGGTGCGCACATCAAAGCGCAGCATGACGGCGGTCGAGAGCTTGTTGACGTTCTGTCCGCCGGGGCCCGACGCGCGCACAAAACTCTCCCCGATTTCGGCGGGATCAATGTGGATGGTATCGGTGACGCGGATCATGGGCGGATATGCTTGGTTAAGACCGGGCGGCTTCCTAGCCCCAATGGCATGCAAAGGAAAGTAGCACGCCTCACCCGCCCTTTCTGGCCACACGATTTCATCCTAGAGTGCCCGCAAGGGGGATAACAGCATGTCAAAGGCAAAGGCGGGTCTTTGTGTCAGGCGCGTGGCGCTGGCCTTGGCCATCGCAATGCTTTTCCACGCGCGCACAGGCACCGCTCAGGCGGCACCCTTTTCCGATGACCGCTGGCTTTGCATGGTCGCCGCCGACACGCTGGAAGCCAAGATCGCCGCATGCTCGCGCCTGACCAGCAAAGAAGGCCTCGCCTCCTCGTTCCGCGCCATGGTGCATGCCAATCGCGCCTATGCCTTCTCGCTGAAAGAGGACATGGAAGCAGCGGTGCGCGATTACAGCTTTGCGCTGGTGCTGGAGCCGAAGAACCGCATCGTCCTTTTCCTGCGCGGCGAAGCCCATCTGATCGCTGGCAATTTTCGGGCCGCGCTGGCCGACTACGACAGGCTTCTTGCGCTCGATCCGGCGTTTCCCTTTGCGCGCTATAATCGCGGCCGCGCCAATGAGGGGTTGGGCAACAAGCTTGATGCGCTCGACGACTATCAGCTTGCTTTGCGGCGGATGCCGGAGGATGCCGGCGCGCATGTCGGTATCGGCGTCATCGAATATAGCTATGGCAGCTATGGCGAAGCGCTGACCGCATTCACGACGGCGCTGCGGCACGATCCGAAGAGTGCGGACGCCGCCTATAACCGCGCCGTTACACACGAGCGCATGAACAATGTGCCGGCTGCCATGGCCGATTACACGCTTGCACTGACAATCGATCCCGAGCGCGGCGAGGCCGCCTTCTGGCGCGGCATGCTGCACGAGGGCGAAGGCGACCATGTGGCCGCGCTTGCCGACATCACCTATGCCTTGCTGCACAATCCCAAAGAGGAGGCGGAATACCGCAACGCCTCCTGCTGGATCAGGGCAAGCAATAGTCTGGGGCTCGAATCCGCACTGTCCGAATGCGAGCAGGCACTCGCGATCCAGCCGGACAATTTCAACTTCCGCGCCAACCGTGTCTTCATCTGGCTGCGCATGGGCCGTTTCGAGGCGGTACGCAACGAGGCTGATGCCCTGTTGAAAATCTCGCCCGACGCTGCCGAAATCATCTACATGCGCGGGCTGGCGCGCGTGCGGCTGGGTGATGTTGCAGGCGGCGACCAGGACGTCGATGACGCCCTCTGGCGCGCGCCCAGCCTTGAGGCGCGCTACCGCGAATATGGCCTGACGCGTTAGGCGGCTTCGGCCTGCATGGCCGCGCCTTCAACCAGCGTGGCCAGACCTTCGGCATTGAGAATGCCCAGACGGTGAATGTCGGGCACGCTGACCAGACGCTGCTTGCGCAGGTCGTGCAACACCCGGCATACCGTTTCGATGGTCAGACCCAGATGATCGGCAATGTCCTGGCGTCCCATCGCAAGTTCCAGCATGCCGCCGCCAGCCGAAAGCCGGTTGGCGAGTGAAAGCAGGAAGCCCGCCACGCGTTCGCGCGCCGTATGACGGCCAAGCACCATCAGCTGATCTTGCGCCTGGGCAAAGCGGCTCGCCAGAAGCTCGTGGAAATAGCCGGCCACGTGCGCGTCTTCGCGGATCAGGCGATCCAGCACGCGGCGCGGCACGGACTGCACACACACATCGCTGACAGCCTCGGCATTGACGCCATAGACGCTGAACCACTCAAAGCCGAACCAGTCACCTGCATGCAGGAATGACGTGATCTGGCGGCGGCCATCCGGCGTCAGGCGCGTCAGGCGCACGCAGCCCGATTGCACGCGATAGACCTGCGCCGCCGGATCGCTCTCGCTGAAGATCATCTGGTTGCGCTTGAAATGCATCAGGCCGGCCAGACGCTCCAGCGAGCCAATGCCGTCGCCCGGACGCACGGCGCCATCGCCCGGCAGGTCACGCAACAGCGCATGATTGCCAACGGCAACCGGACGGACGTTCTGGCGTTCCAGTGTGAAGTTCGCACCCATGTTCTCTCCCCCATGGTTTCGCGACCAGGGCCGAATGCGGCGAGTCGCAATTGGTGTCGGGAGGGAGGCTGACGCTTTCCCGGCGTCTCGAAAATTCAGGTGAAGCACGTAAGGGATAATACCTATGCCGTTCCGGCAGGCGCCTAACCCTCTGATCCGGCAGCAAGTGCCAGCCGCACAAGCTCCGACAGGCTTTTGGCCTGCATCTTGTCCATGACATGGGCGCGGTGGATTTCGACGGTGCGCGGCGAAATGTCGAGTTCAAATGCGATCTGCTTGTTTGAGGCGCCGCCAACCAGCAGATCCAGAACCTGACGCTCGCGCTGGGTCAGGCCCGAAAGGCGCGCCTGCGCCTGTTGCGCGACCGACGCCTGCGCCTGCTGGGAGCTTGCGGCCTTCAGCGCGCGGCTCACCGCACTCAGCATCGCCTGTCCGTCATAGGGCTTTTCGATAAAGTCGGTGGCACCCGCCTTCATTGCCTGCACAGCCAGCGGCACGTCGCCATGGCCGGTCACCACGATCACCGGCAGATTGATCTTTCGCCGCATGACTTCTTCGAGAAGCTCGATGCCGCTCATCCCGGGCATGCGCACATCCGTAATCAGGCAGGCCGGACCGCTCAGACCGGACCGCGACAGGAGCACATCAAGATGAGCCAGAAATGCTGTGGCCGACGGAAATCCTGAGGCCGCAAAACCTTCCGCCAGAAGAAGCGCGCACAGCGAGTCGCGCACATGCCCGTCATCATCCGTGACAAAGACGGTCTGCCCGCTCATGGCGATGCCTCAACGGCGGGCAATCGCAACAGGAAAGCGGTGCGGCAGCCCAGCGCCGCAGCATCATCCGGCGCATATACGATCTCGCCGCCATGCGCCTGTGCAATAGACCGGCAAATGGCAAGACCGACGCCCAGCCCTGCAGGCTTGCTTGTTGTGAAGGGCTCAAACAGCCGGGCCAGCACATCGGCCGCAACGCCGGGACCGCTGTCTGCCACCAGCAATTCCACCGCTGGCTTGCCTTTGATCTCGCCCGCACGGGTCAGGAGCGTGATCTCGCGCGTCTCCTGTCCGGCAAGCGCATCTATCGCATTGCGCAGAAGATTGACCACGATCTGCTGGATCTGGACGCGGTCAACCATCAAGGCAGGAAGCTTTGCCGCCAGCCGCTTTTCCACATGGATCAAATGGACACGCAAGTCAGCGAGGCAGAAATCAAGCGCCTCGCCCGCAATGACATTGATGTCTTCTTTGCGGCGCACCGGCTCGGCCTTCACGACAAAGTCACGCAGCGACTTGATGATGTCGCCCGCCCGGGCAATCTGCACCGCTGCCTTCTCAACCATGTCGGCGGCGCGCGCAGCGCCCTCTGCCGACGGCTTTGCCTGTGCCGGTTCTGCGGGCGTACCCATCATCCGCTTTGCTGCATTCACATAGTTGAGGGCGGCTGCCAGCGGCTGGTTGAGTTCATGGGCCAGTGAAGCCGTCATCTCACCCATAACGCCAACGCGCCCGATATGGGAAAGCTCGTTCTGCATTGCCGAGAGACGCTGTTCCAGCTCGCGGCGCGCCGAAATGTCGTGGATGATGCCGACAAAAATCCGCTGGCCGTGCAGTGTGCCCTCGCCCACCGACAGATACATGGGAAAGGTCGAGCCATCCTTGCGCTGGCCCATCACCTCGCGGCCAATGCCGATGATCTTGGCATCCCCGGTCTTCACATACTGCCCGACAAAATGGGCATGCAGGCCGCGATAGGGCGGCGGCATCAGGATGGCAACGTTTTTCCCCAGAACTTCGTCGGGCTGAAATCCGAAAAGCCGCACNNGTGTCATTACCGGCATTCTGCAGGAGTGCGTGCATCTGCTCACTCTCTTCCCGCTTCGGGCTCACGCTGGGTTTGATACACGTCAAAGCGCACCAAGGGCAATGCGTCAACCTGATTGCGAGAGGCTGCCGCCACGTGCAGCCGCCGCCGGGGGTTGTGACGGTGAAATCAGTTCTGGTGCCATCGATCGGGCATTCAAACGTCGCCTTTGAAGCGGGTGCGGCGATTGCGCGCCTGTTCGATGCCCACATGGCCTGCCTGCGCATTCACCCTGACCCGGTAGATGTGGCCGTCAAAGCCTCGGGCACGGCCCTCACCGCGGAGATCGGCGGCAGCCTCGTCGTGTCAGACCTCTGGAAAATTCTTGAGGACGAGGATCGCCAGCGTTCGCAAACCGTGCGCGCCCGGTTTGACGCAGTGGCGGCAAGTTTGCCCAAGGGCCGCGCATCGTGGCACGAGCGCACGGGTGACGAAGTCAATGAAGTTGCAACCTTTGGCCGCTGGCATGATCTTGTCGTCGTCGATGGCCAGGTTGATGGCGGACTGCCGCCGCCAATGGTGGGCAACATTCTTCATGCCTGTGGCAAGCCGTTGCTCCTGGCGGGAAAGCCGCGCCCGACATTGGGGCAGTCCGTCATTATCGCCTGGAAGAATGCGCCCGAAGCTGCCCGCGCCCTGACGGCGGCGATGCCATTCCTCAAGCGCGCACGCCGCATTCTGGTCGCCAGCGTTACCGAAAACGGGCATCCCTCGCGTGCCAATGTCGAAGGCGCCGAGGGCGTTGTCGGCCTGTTGCGTCATCACGGCCTTGCCGCAGAGGCAAAATGCGTGACGGCCGGTGAGCGCCCGCCTGCAATCGTGATCTCCTCCATGGCAGGTGAGTGGGGCGCAGACCTGATGGTGATGGGCGCCTATGGCCACAGCCGCATGCGCGAGACCGTCTTTGGCGGCTTTACCCGCCATGTTCTGTCAGGCGTTACGGTTCCCGCCCTGATGGTCCACTAGTCCGCCTCTTCCAACTTAGCCTGAAATCAGGCATCCCTGATTGCGATGCAGGCTAATGCGCCGGTTGATGCAATTCGTTTCAGCCTCCTCCGCCTTGGCGGGGGAGGTCGGATCGCTCTTGCGATCCGGGTGGGGGCACTCCTTTTCGCCAAAAGCTCCCTCACCCGCGATGCAAGAGCATCGCTGGCCTCCCCCGCAACAAGTTGCGGGCGGAGGCGGAAACAGAAACAGGAAGCAGACGACCAGTTCATGTACCTGCGCAGTCTCGGGGGACGACATGATCTGGCTGAAGCGCGCGGCGCGACTTTTTCTCTTTGCGGTGACGGTTGGCATTTTCATTGTCCTGATCCGTGACGCGCAGCTGCGCAGCTTCGATGCCGCGCCGCATCTTGCCGCTGCCAGCGCCTATGACGTGCGCATCATGCGCGATGAGTTCGGCGTACCGCACATCTATGGCAAGCACGACGCCGACGTCGCCTTTGGCCTTGCCTATGCCCACGCCGAAGATGATTTCGCAACGATTGCCGAAACCATCATGCTCGCGCGCGGCCGCCTGGCGGAATGGCAGGGCGAGAAGGCGGCGCGCTTTGACTATATGGTTGACCTTTTCGGGATCAGTGCGCGTGTCAATGCGCGCTATGAGACTGACATTCCAGCCGAAACCCGCGCAGTGGTTGAAGCCTACGCAGCAGGGATCAATCTCTACGTCGCAGAACATCCGGAACTGGCAGGTCCGGGCCTGATGCCCGTGACCGGCAAGGATGTGGTCGCAGGGTTTGTGCTGCGCACACCCTTCTTCTATGGCCTTGGCCGCATGATCGAGGAACTGGGCGGCGCAACAACCCGCCCGCATCCCGTATCAGAGCGCAACGCTGCCGACATCTTTCCCGGACTTGATGGTCACGACATCGGCTCCAACGCCGCTGCTTTGTCGCCCCTGCGTTCTGCCGACGGCGCAACGCGCCTCCTCGTCAATTCGCATCAGCCATGGGATGGGCCTGTGGCCTGGTATGAGGTGCGCGTGAAGTCTGAGGAAGGCTGGGATATGGCGGGCGGCGTCTTTCCCGGCTCGCCCTTCGTGCTGCATGGCGCAGGTCCGGCGCTTGGCTGGGCCAATACGGTGAACCGCGTCGATCTCGCCGACATCTATGTGCTCACCATCAATCCCGAAAACGAAAACCAGTATCAGCTCGATGGCGTCTGGCGCGATTTTGAGATCGGCGAGGCCGCGATCACGGTGAAGCTGTTTGGTCCACTACGCTGGACATTCTATCAGCCAACCGTGCACTCTGCATTCGGGCCTGTGCTGCGTCTCAGCCACGGTACCTATGCCATCCGCTTTGCCGGCATGGATGAGGTGCGCCAGGTCAGCGCCTATCACCGCCTCAATCGCGCGATCAACCACGCCGAGTTTGAGGCGGCGTTGCGGATGCAGGCACTGCCCAGCCTCAATTTCTTGTATGCCGACCGCACGGGCCGCATCGCCTTCTATCACAACGGCACATTTCCGGATCGCAAGGCGGGCCTGAACTGGCGCGATTATCTGCCCGGTGACCAAAGCGATCTGATCTGGACCCGGTTCCTGCCTTTCGAGGCAGTGCCACGCATCATTGATCCGGCATCAGGCTATCTGGTGAATGGCAACTCATCGCCCTTCCTTGCCACTCGCGGACCCGGCAGCCTTGATCCTGCATCCTTCCCGGAAGAAATGGGGCTTGATCTTCAGGTGACAAACCGCGTGCAGCGTTTCCTCGACCTGTTTGAGGCCGACACCAGCATTTCGGGAGATGAGTTCATCGCCATCAAGATGGACCGCACCTATGGTCCCGCTGGCTTGATGGCGGATCTGCGCAACCAAATTCTGGCGATGGATTTTGGTGGCGACCCGCTCCTCGTCGAAGCGCAAAAAGTGCTGGCCGATTGGAATCTGCGCGCTGACCTTTCCTCGCGCGGCATGGCGCTGGCATTGATGACGGCAACACCTGTATTGCTGCCGCTGTTTGAGGGAAAGCCGCGTGGCGACATCACCACCCATCTGCGCCAATCGGCTGAGGAATTGAAGGCGCATTTCGGCCGCATCGATCCGGCATGGCGCGAAGTCAACATCATGCGCCGGGGCAGCTTTGCAGCCCCCCTGGCGGGCGCATTCGATACGCTGCGCGCCGTTGAATATGAGCTGACGCCGGAACGCCGTCTCAAACTGCGCGAGGATGGCACGCTCATTCCCAAGGGTGGCGACAGCTATATTCTGGTCGCGACGTGGGACGCAGATGGCGGCGTCGCCATGCGCGCAATCCACAATTATGGCTCGGCAACGCTGGATGCCGCTTCACCGCATTACGCCGATCAGGCGCCGCTGTTTGCATCCGAACAATGGAAAACGATCTGGTTGGATGAAGCGGATCTGCGCCCGCACATCACGCGCGAATATCGCCCGGGGCGGTAATCGCGCTTACCCGCGCCCGCGATAGGGCGGCACGTTCTGCTCCGGCATGAAGAGGCCCCGCGGCGCCGTACCCGTCTGCCAGAACACGTCGATCGGCATGCCGCCACGCGGATACCAATAGCCGCCGATCCGCAGAAATTTGGGCGAAAGCAGAGCGGCCAGCTTCTTGCCGATCTCAACCGTGCACGCCTCATGGAAAGCGGCATGATTGCGGAACGACTGGAAATAGAGCTTCAGCGATTTCGACTCCACGATCAGCGCGCGCGGCACATAGTCGATAACGAAATGCGCAAAATCCGGCTGGCCTGTCACCGGGCACAGGCTGGTGAACTCCGGTTGCACAAAGCGGATGACATAATCTGTATCTGGGTGCGGGTTTGCCACCGCATCAAGACGCGCCTTGGCCGGTGACACCGGAACTTTCGCCTCACGGCCCAGAACTGTCAGCTTGCCCTTGCCCGCCATAGTACCCCTCACCCCGGTGCATAGGTGCAGGATTGGCCCAGCGCCGGGCGCCGCACTGTGACGCGCACGGTCTCCGGCAGCCCGCCCTTCACCGCATCAAAAATGAAGCGCGCCAGATGCTCCAGCGTCGGCACTTTCAGCGCCGGAATGTCGTTGAGCAGCTGATGGTCAAGCATGTCGCGCACCCGCATCAGCGCGCGCTCCACATCTTCAAAATCGCGGATCATGCCCATTGAAGATGATGCCTGCCCCGCCAGCGTCACCTCGGCCACAAAGCTGTGGCCATGCACGCGCCGGTTGGGATGACCCTCGGGCGCGGCGGGCTGGAAATGGGCGGCCTCAAAGCCGAAGGATTTGGTGATCTCAAGCATGGGGCGGGCTCATAATGGATCAGGGCCCGCAATGGCAAACGCTTTCGCGCGCCCCTCTTCCCGCAACCTCAGGGAATGCCCAGCATCTTGTGGGTCTGAAGGCTTAACCGCCATTGCGGGTGCGCCAGACAATAGGCAATGGCCGCCTTGATGTTGGCGGCAAGCGCCGGCCCGAACATTGGCTGCAGGAAGAAGTGGTTAAAGGAGTGCGCCTGATACCGCTCCGGCTCCGCCCCCTGCTGCGGAAAGACGAGCTTCAGTTCATCGCCACGAACCTGCACCAGAGGCGCCCCGGCCTTCGGGCTGACGCAGATCCAGTCAATGCCCGGCGGCACAGCAATCGTGCCGTTGGTTTCAATCGCAATCTCGAAACCCGCCTGATGCAGTGCATCAATCAACGGCGCATCCAGTTGGAGCAGCGGCTCACCGCCCGTGCACACCACATAGGGCTTGCCGCCGCCTGGCCAGAGGGCTGCAACGGCGCGCGCAAGATCAGCGGCACGGGAAAACTTGCCGCCGCCCGCGCCATCGGTTCCCACAAACTCGGTGTCGCAGAACTGGCAGATCGCACTGGCGCGATCCCGCTCCAGCCCACTCCACAGATTACATCCGGCAAAGCGCAGGAAAACGGCCGCGCGGCCGGCACGCGCACCCTCACCCTGCAGCGTAAAGAACATTTCTTTCACGCTGTAGGTCATGGCCGGGCACCTGCAAACTTCTCATAGCCCTTGCGGCGAAGGTCGCAGGCCGGACAGTCATTGCAGCCATAGCCCCAGACATGGCAATGCGTGCGGTCACCGCGATAGCACGAATGCGTACCCTCAATGATGAGGTTGAGGAGCGCATCACCGCCCAGATCATGCGCCATCGCAAACGTGCCCGCCTTGTCCACATGCATCAGCGGCGTATCGATTACGAAATTTTCGTCCGTACCCAGATTGATGGCGCGCGCGAGCGTCTGAAGCGTCTCGTTGCGGCAGTCGGGATAGCCGGAATAATCCGTCTCGCACATCCCGCCAACCAGATGACGAATGCCCCGCCGCCACGCCAGCGCCGCCGCCGCGACAAAGAACATGAGATTGCGCCCCGGCACGAATGTGGTGGGAAGACCGCCGCGCCCGCTTTCAATCGCGCTTTGCTCGGTCATCGCCGTGCCGCCAATCGCGCCCAACAGCGAAAGGTCCAGCACATGATCGCTGCCCAGCCGCGCGGCAGCATCGGGCATGATCTCTTTCAGGCTTGAAAGAAATCTGGGGCGGCAGTCAAGCTCGACGCTGTGGCGCTGGCCATAGGTAAAGCCCAGCGTTTCTACGCGTGAAAATCGGGTCAGCGCCCAGGCAACGCACGTCGCGGAATCCTGCCCGCCCGAAAAAAGGACAAGCGCCGCATCATCGCAAAGCTGGGAGGTCTGGGCGGAAGACATGGGCGCGTTCTAGCGCCTGCACTTGCACTCACGCAAGCTTGTCCACTGCCACAACCTTGAACGTGCGCATCACGCCGTCATGCTCGGTGACGGAGATATACTCACCCACCTTGAAGGCATGCGCATCAAGCCGGAACACCGGCTCATCGTCGGCATCGCCCTTGCGATAGTCAAAGCGCCACCCGTCCGCGCTCTCAACCAGCTTGCCCTTTTCCTGATGGCCGCCCGCAAAATGGCGCACGACGCAGCGCTCCTTCACCGCCGGGAATGCGGCCTTGTCGAGCCGCCCCTGCGCATCCAGCGGCGCAATCAGATCATAGCCGTGATTGGCGTCGCCCGATGGCGCGCCCGGATTGCGGGCGAGTTCAAGGCGGATGGAAAACAATGTCATCGTGCAAACCTTCCTGTTTCAGTTTCAGCGCGCGAGCTCAAATCGTCCCGCTGCCGCGCCGTTGAGATAATACGTGCCCTGGATGCGGCGGCCATCACCGCTGAGCGTTCCCTCATAGACGACTGAGTGGCTGACGCCGCCCGAGCCATCATAAACCTTGGTGAACGAGACGGTGCGGCCGCTCAGCGAGCCATAGAGGTCTGATGTAAGAAACAGCGCCTGATTGCTGTCGCCAAAGGCATTCAGTTCGACAACGCTGCCCGTCAACGATGACGGTGACCCCTCAAAAGTCAGTGTGAACGCATTCACATCACCGCCGCCAGCCGAAACATATACACCATGCCATTCGCCCATGACGCTGTTCAGGGATTTCGCTGAAGCGGACGGTGAAATGAGCGTCGCCAGCATCAGCATACCGGCAATCACGGAAAAGACGGCGCGCATGATGATCATTGCTCCCGGTCAGAGTGGACCGCGAGAGGATGCGGTCTCAGCCCGCAATGTCAATGCGCCATCAACACGGTGATATCGCCGAGCGACAGCATATGGCGGGTAACGCCGCCAAAAACGAGTTCGCGGATGCGGCTGTGGGCATAGCCACCCATCACCACCAGATCGGCATTGGCTGCGCGCACCGCATCGGCCAGCGCATCATGATCGCGCGCACTGCCCGCCGCGATCAAGCGTACCTGATGCTTGAGCTTGCGGATCGAGAAGGCTTCGGCCAGCTCGCGCGTCTCGCCGGCGCCATCCTTGTCGCTGGAGCGGTGAATGATGTCGATGCTCTCCGCCTTCTCAAGAAACGGCATTGCCGCGGTGACTGCGTGAGCCGCCGGAAGGCTGTTGTTCCAGAGAATGGCCACACGCTTGCCAATGGTGGCGGGCGCCGTGCGCGGAGCCAGAATCAGCGGGCGCCGCGCATGCAACAGCACCTCCTCGACGGCAGAGCGTTCCGGAAAGGGTTCGCCCCCCTGATTGACCGCAAAGACAACAGCATCGGCCAGACGTCCGGCAGCAGCCACCTGATCGGCGAAATAGCCATCATCCTCGCGCAGGGAAAGGATGGATTCATCCCCGCCGGAATCGGCGACTGCCTTGCGCGCACGCGCCAACGCGTGGTCGGCGGCAATCGTCGCCTGCCGCGCAATCTCTGCCATCGCAGAAGACGTGATGCCCTCACCCAGATAGGGAATGGCAGCCGACACTTGCGGCCGTACGAACAGCGCACGCACATGCCCGCCCGCATCGCGTGCAAGCTTCAGCGCGGTTGCAAGGGCGGGTGCATCTGCTGGCGTACCTGACACCGGACAAAGGAAATATCTCATCGTCATGACGGCACCTTTCCGTTCGTGTCTTTATTACTCTCAAACTGAAGTGGGCCTCATCTTGACGCAGGTCAAGCCCGCTTTCTACCGGTGCGCCGCGCCATGTTCTTTTGCGATGCGGGCAAACTCGGCAAGACGCGCCCGCACCTTCTCACGCACGGCTTCAGGATCAAGCCCCGTAAAAATCGCAATCGCCTCATCGACATGGGCAATGGGCGTCACGCTGAATTTGCCTGCCGCAATGGCATCGCGCACTTCTTCATCCAGCATCAGATTGGTCACGTTGGACGCCGGGATGACACAGCCCTGAGTACCGGTCAGGCCGCGCGCCTTGCAGATTTCAAAGAACCCTTCAATCTTGTGATTGACGCCGCCGATCGGCTGGATGCGCCCATGCTGGCTGATGGAGCCCGTGATCGCCAGGTCCTGGCGCAAAGGCACATTGGCGATGGAGGAAAGGATCGCCAGAAGCTCGGCGGCGCTGGCGCTGTCACCCTCGACCCCACCATAGGATTGTTCGAACACCACGCTGGCGCGCAAAGCCAGCGGCGCATCCTGCCCGAACTGGCCTGAGAGATATCCTTGCAGGATCAGCACGCCCTTGGCATGGATGGGGCCGCTCAACGCCACTTCGCGCTCGATGTCGATGACTTCGCCGCGCCCGGCGCTCGCCATCGCCGAAATGCGCGATGGCCGCCCGAAAATGACATTGCCCGCCGAAAGAACGGTCAGGCCGTTGATGCGGCCCACCTCGTGCCCTTCGGTCTCGATCATGATCTTGCGGTCACGGATCATGTCGAGTGAGTATTCACGGATGCGCTCAGCGCGTTTGTTGCGCGCATCCAGCGCTGCCTTAACGTCACCGGCTCCCGCAACCGTGCGGCCCGCAGCTTTCGCAAACCACGAAGCTTCCCGCACCAGATCGGCCAGAGGCGCCGTCATGACCGAAATCTTGCGCACGTCATCGGCCACGCGCACCTGCGCATCAATGATGGCGGCAACACCCGGCGCGTCGAACGGCAACAGGCGGTTGCGCGCGATGATGGCTGCTGTCAGGCGGCCCACCTCAGTTTCATTCGTTGCATCGCGCGGCACGGTCTCGTCAAAGTCAGCCTCAACCTTGAAAAGCTCGGCCAGATCCGGATCAAGTGCGGAGAGCTGCATCGCCGTATAGCGGTCGGCAAAAAGGACGATCTTCACATCCAGCTTCACAGGATCAGGGTCGATGGTGGTTGTCACCATCACATTGCCCTCGGTCAGGATGTCATAGCGGATTTCACCCGTGCGCAGCGCCCGCTTGAGCGCAAACCATGCAGCGGGCTGCACGAACAGCGCATTGGCATCCACCAGCAGGAACCCGCCATTGGCCCTGTGCAGCGCGCCCGGGCGGATCAGCGTGAAATCCGTAACGGCGCTGCCCTGAATGACGCGGTGTTCAATGCGCCCGATCAGCGTGCCAAGAAGCGGATTGGGCTCATAGACAACGGGCGCACCCTTGTTGGGATCGTTGGTCACAATCACATTGACGGCATAGCGCAGGAACATGTCGCCATTGAGCGCATGCGCCGCCAGCATCTCGGGGCTTTCGGCCTCACTGCCATCAGGGCGCGCGGACGGGCGGAAGAGATGGATGTGGTCCAGCATGTCCTCGGCCACGTCATCCAGAAATGACTGCGCATCATTCTGCCCCTCAAACAGAACCCGCACCTCGTCAATCTGCTCCTTGATGACAGCGGCAGCCGTTTCGCGTTCCAGTGCGCGCAGGCGGTCGCGCCGCTGCTTTTCGTGGCGCGGCAGATCGGCCAATGACGCCTGCAGCATCCGGTCCATCGCCTGCATGGCGGCAATCACGCGGTTGCGGTCGGCCTCGGACCATTTGCGGAAATCTTCCGGCGGCACGATCTGGCCGTCCTTGACGGGCGCAAAACTGATGCCCTGCTGGCCCGTCAGCATGACAAGCCCCTGCCCCTCGGCAGCGACGCGCACGGTATCGAGGCGCGCGCTGCCGATGGCATTGAATTCGGAATCGATGGCATCGCGGCGCTGGCGCCAGTTGGAGCCTTCAAAGATGGCGGGCAGCGCCGTGCGCAGATCGTCTATGGTCTGATCCATCGCCTCTTTCAGACGCGCGGCCGAGCCTGCATCCAGATGCAGCGCCCGCGGGCTTCTGGGATCATCGAAATTGAACACATAGGCGCGGTCGCATGGCGCACCTTTTTTCTCGGCAAGCGTGCGCAACAGGGCGTCAATCGCCGTATGCTTGCCCGACCCGCGCGGTCCGATGGCCAGCACATTATAGCCGGGCTGATCGATGGCAGCGGCAAAGGCAACCGCCTCCAGCGCCCGCGCCTGCCCGATGGGAACAAGCAGCGGCTCAAGCTCCGCCGTCGTTTTGAATTTCAGCGATTTGGGGTCCGTCACCTTGCGCACATCGGCGGCAGAAAGGGGCCGGGGCAGTTCACGCTTTGCAGTCGTCATGGGATAGCGCCATCATGGAGTGATGCGTTTCAGCCATGATGGCGCGGCTTTGATGACAGGCACAAGCGATATGGCGCGCGAATGCAGGCTTGCGCGCCAATCCTGCGCCATGCTTCAACCGCCTCCCGCACCAGAAAGCCCGATACGTGCCCGCCAAACCCGCATCTTCCGCCAAAGCCGCCGCCGCCCGCGCCTGGCAGCGCATGCTGTCGGGCCGCAGGCTGGACCTGCTTGATCCCTCACCGCTCGACATCGAGATCGAAGACATTGCCCATGGTCTGGCGCGCGTCGCCCGCTGGAACGGCCAGACCAAAGGGCCGCATGCTTTTTCAGTCGCCCAGCATTGTCTTCTGGTCGAGCGGCTGGCGGGCGAACTGAAACCGCGTCTGGCGCCTGCTTTCCGGCTGGCGGCCCTGCTGCATGATGCGCCGGAATATGTGGTGGGCGACCTCATCAGCCCGTTCAAGGCGGCCGTCGGCATCGACTATAAGGCGTTTGAACTGCGCCTGCTTTCAGCCATCCACATCCGCTTTGGCCTGGCGCCTCTTCTGCCAGCGGAAATGACCGCCCTCATCAAGCGCGCTGATTCGGCGGCCGCCTTTTATGAGGCAACGCAGCTCGCCGGATTTTCGGTTGAGGAGGCGCGCAGATTTTTCGGCGTGCCCACTGGCACCAAACACTTGGCGCTGGAGCCGCAAAGCCCGACCGAAGCGCAGCGCCGTTTCCTGAAACGCTTCCGGGAATTGACGCATCTTCTGGCGCACCCCGCCGCCAGCGCGTGACAGCGCGCCGCCCCGGCCTTATGATCACGCTTTGAACGCGCTGGTCCCCATGCCCAAGATTTTCGTTGCCCCGCTCTCTGGCATTGCTGAAGCGATTGAGGCCCACGGCCCCTCTCACCTGATCAGCCTGCTTGATCCGCACCACATGATCGAGACGCCCAGGGGCATTGATCCCGCGCGTCATCTGAAAGTGGGCGTCAATGACATTCACGAGCCGCGCGACGATGCCATCGCACCCGGCGAAATGCATGTGAAGGAGCTTCTCTCTTTCATCGATGGATGGGACCACCGCGATCCGCTGCTCATCCATTGCTGGGCGGGCATCAGCCGTTCGACGGCATCAATGTTCATCACGCTCTGCCACACCAATCCGCAGGCGAGCGAGCTTGAGATTGCGCGTGATCTGCGCGCCGAGGCGCCGCACGCGCAGCCCAACCGCCTTCTGGTGCGTCATGCCGACAAATTGCTGGGCCGCAATGGCCGCATGATCGAGGCAGTTGAGGCAATGAGCCCGGCGCGCATGGTGTTTGAGGGCCATCTGTTCCATCTGCCCTCGCGCCGAAGCGCGCACACCAAAAAGCCCGCGCGGGGTTAGCCGCGCCATGGCCGTGCGCGAAGAACAATCGGTTGTCATCGGCCTGAACGCCGCCGTCGTGGCGGTGTTCGACGATGCGCCGCATGTGCTGATCGTGCGCCATGTCAGTGAGGCAGCAGCCGGTGGCGTGCGACCGGAGCGCGATGGTCTTCCCTTTGGCCCGTTCGAACCCTTGGCCCACCGCACGCTGGAGGCGGGCCTGCGCAATCTCGTCAGCCGCCAGACGGGCCTGTCGATGGGCTATGTCGAGCAGCTTTACACCTTTGGTGATCGCGGCCGCCACGATGTGCAGGGCGAGGGTCCGCGCGTGGTGTCGGTCGGCTATCTGGCGCTCACGCGCGCGCAAGGTCTTGCGCCCTCGCCCGACACCGCCTGGCGGCAATGGTATGCCTATCTGCCGTGGGAGGATTGGCGCGAAGCCAAACCGGCGATGATCGACCGTCTGATCCGCCCGCGCCTGAAACTCTGGGCGCAAGGTGCAACGGGCGCCGCCCGCGAGGCGCGTCTCGAGCGCATCCATCTCTGCTTTGGCCATGACGGCGCAGGCTGGGATGAGGAGCGCGTACTGGAACGCTATGAACTTCTCTATGAGGCGGGCCTTGTAGAGGAGGCGCGGCGCGACGGGCGCGAGATTGCACGCGAATTGCGCGATACGCCCGCCGATCTGGGCCGCCCGATGATGTTCGATCATCGCCGGATTCTGGCAACTGCCGTGGGCCGCCTGCGCGGCAAGCTGAAATACCGCCCGGTCGTTTTTGAATTGATGCCGCCCGAATTCACGCTGCTGGAATTGCAGCGCCAGGTTGAAGCCATCTCGGGCGTGCGCCTGCACAAGCAGAATTTCCGCCGTCTGGTTGAGGGGGGCGGGCTTGTGGAGGCCACGGGAAAACTCTCAACCCGTTCGGGCGGCAGGCCTGCCGCCTTGTTCCGTTTCCGCCGCGATGTGTTGCGCGAACGCCCCGCGCCGGGCGTGAAAGTCTCGGTAAAGGTCTCGACGCCGCGCGGCGCACGCAGCTAGGATGAGGCCCTGACGGGGGTCACATGTTCCGTATTCTTTCTGCGCTCACGCTCATTCTTCTCACCATTTTGCCATCACACGCCACCGAGGCGCTGTGGGTTGAGAATGAAGCAACGGTGGAAACGCCCACCGGCACGCTCCATGGTTCCTTCATCCGCCCGATGGGCGAGAGCTTTGATGTGGTGCTCATCATCGCAGGCTCAGGCCCCACGGATCGCAACGGCAATGGCCCGCTGGTCGCAACTGATGCCTATGGCATGGTCGCGCGCGCGCTGGGCGAGGCGCAGATCGGCTCGCTGCGCTATGACAAGCGCGGCATCGCGGCAAGTGCTGCGGCGGGTGGCCGTGAAGAAGATTTGCGCTTCCAGCATTTTGTCGATGATGCCCTTGCCTGGGTTGACTGGCTGCGCGCGCAACAGGGCGTGCGCCGCATTTTCATACTCGGCCATTCCGAAGGCGCACTGGTGGGAACGCTGGCCGCCCAAAGCGGCAAGGTTGACGGCCTTTTAAGTGTGGCCGGCGCGGGCGAGCGCATCAGCGACGGACTGCGCCGCCAGTTGCGCGATGGCCTGCCTGAGGGTCCGCTGCTCGACAATGCACTGGAGACGATTGCGCTTCTGGAGCGTGGCGAACCCGCGCCCAACGCCAATGTGATGCTCTATGGCGTGTTCCGCCCCAGTGTGCAGCCTTACATGATGTCGTGGATGCCGCTCGACCCGGCGGCCGAGATCGCAAAGCTGACCGTGCCGGTGATGATCATTCAGGGTTCAAATGACTTTCAGGTGCTGGTGCGCGATGCCGAGTTGCTGCATGCGGGAAAGCCCGACGCGCAATATGTGCTGATCGAGGGCATGAACCACACGCTCAAGGCGAGCGAGGCCGACCGCGCCGCCCAGGAACCCACCTATGCCGACCCCACCATCCCCCTCCACCCGGAACTGATGGGGCATGTGGTGGGGTTTGTGGGTCGCGAGTAGGGCCCCCGCAAAGCATGAACGCTTCCTTGCACCGCCCCCTGGGGGGCGGTCGAACTTGAGCGAGCGATTGCGACGCTCAAGTTCGGGCGGGGGGAATTTTTGCCTCGACCTTCAATGGTGCCCCCCACCGATTTGCGCGAAGGGCGCAAATCTGCCTCCCCCAACCCGGGGGAGGCTCAAGGAAAGCCATCCGAAATGTGCGCATACGATAGACCAACTTGGGGCAGGCGCAAAAATGCGCCCCCTTCCCCCTTCGCGCCGGGCCCGCTAAACCCTCGGTCATAGACCATCCCGCGCGCCGCATACCGCGCGCCACAAAGACCGATGCCGATGCCGCCCTCTTCGCCTGTCTCCGCACCTGACCGCTCGTTTCAGGGCCTCATTCTCACGCTCCAGAATTATTGGGCCAAACAGGGCTGCGTCATCCTGCAGCCCTATGACATGGAGATGGGTGCGGGCACGTTTCACCCCGCCACCACCTTGCGCGCGCTGGGGCCGAACCGCTGGAAATGCGCCTATGTGCAGCCCTCGCGCCGCCCCAAGGATGGCCGCTATGGCGACAATCCGAACCGCTTCCAGCGTTACTATCAGTTTCAGGTGATCCTGAAGCCCGCGCCCGCCAACATTCTGGAACTCTATCTCGGCAGCCTTGCGGCGCTGGGATTGGACAGCCGCGTGCACGACATCCGCTTTGTGGAGGATGATTGGGAAAGCCCCACGCTGGGCGCGTGGGGTCTGGGCTGGGAAGTGTGGTGCGACGGCATGGAGGTGACGCAGTTCACCTATTTCCAGCAGGTGGGCGGCATTGATTGCGATCCGGTTTCGGGCGAGATCACCTATGGCCTCGAGCGTCTGGCCATGTATGTGCAGAACGTCGATCGCGGCTTTGACATCGGCTTCAACACCACGGATCGCGCCTCGCCCGACTTCATGTCGTGGGGCGATGTCTATCGCCAGAACGAGATCGAGCAGTCGGGCTTCAATTTCGAGCACGCGAACACCGACATTCTTTTCCAGCATTTCAAGGATGCCGAGAAAGAGGCGGAAAAACTGTTGAACAGGGCCGTGGGCAAGAACCCCGCCTTCAACAACTGGCGCCACGTGCTGCCCGCCTATGAACAGACGATCCGCGCCAGCCACACCTTCAATCTGCTCGATGCGCGCGGCGTCATCAGCGTGACAGAGCGCCAGGCCTATATCGGCCGCGTGCGCGCGCTGGCGAAGGCGTGTTGCGAAGCCTGGCTCGACAGCCCCATGGGCAAGGTGGGCTGAGCCATGGCTGAATTCCTGCTGGAACTTTTCTCGGAAGAAATTCCCGCCCGCATGCAGGCGGAAGCCGCAAGCCATCTTGCGCGCCTGTTCAGAAAGGCGATGGGCGAACGCGGCTTTGACGAGGCAGCCCTTGCGTGCACCACTTACGTCACGCCGCGCCGCCTGACGCTGGTGGCGACCAGCCTGCCGCTGCAACAGCCCGATACGCGCGAGGAGCGCAAGGGCCCGCGCACCAACGCGCCCGCCGCAGCCCTTGAGGGCTTTCTGCGCTCCACCGGCATGACGCGCGAGCAGCTGAAAGTGGAAAACGACGGCAAGTCGGAATTTTTTCTTGCCGTGATCGAGAAAAAGGGCAGCGCCACAGCGAGCGTGCTGGCCGATGTCATCACCGAAATCGTGAAATCATTTCCCTGGCCCAAATCGATGCGCTGGGCGGGCCGTGACTATGTGTGGGTGCGGCCCCTGCGCGGAATCGTTGCCCTGCTGGATGGCAAATTGGTGAACGTCACCATCGGCGATGTGGTATCGGGCAATGTGACCTGGGGCCATCGCCTGATGGCGCCGGGCGCGATCAGCGTGACGGGCTTTGCCGATTACCGCGAAAAACTTCTCGCCGCCAAAGTCATGCTCGATGTCGAAGACCGCAAGCGCGAGATCATCAAGGGCGCAAAGGCGGAGGCGGCGCGCGCCGGCCTCATCTTCCGCGACGATCCCGAATTGCTGGACGAGGTGGCGGGGCTGGTGGAATGGCCGGTGGTGCTGACCGGCGGCTTCGAGAAGGAATTTCTCGACGTGCCCGCCGAAGTGCTGGTGTCGACCATGCGCAAGAACCAGAAATATTTTGCGCTCTATGATCTCGACGGAAAACTGGCGAACGCGTTTCTGGTGGTGGCCAATCTTGTCGCCGATGATGGCGGCAAGGCGATCATCGCAGGCAACGAACGCGTGGTGCGCGCGCGATTGTCGGATGCGCGGTTTTTTTGGGAGCAGGACAAGAAGATCACGCTCGCCGAGCGCCTGCCGCAGCTCGACGGCATCGTCTTCCACGCGAAACTGGGCACGCAGGGCGAGCGTGTGCAGCGCATAGAGGCGCTGGCTGGCCACATCGCAGAAAAAATCGGCGCCGATCCCGCCAGCGCGCGATTGGCCGCGCGCCTCTGCAAGGCCGATCTCGTATCGGGAACGGTTGGCGAGTTCCCCGAAGTGCAAGGCACGATTGGCGGTTATCTCGCCGCGCATGAAAAACTCGGCAGGAATGTGGCCGACGCCATCAGCGATCACTATCGCCCTGTCGGACAGAACGACGCCCCGCCAGAAAGCCGCGTTGCTATTGCAGTGGCACTGGCAGACAAGCTGGACACGCTGACCGGCTTTTTCGCGATTGATGAAAAGCCGACGGGCTCAAAGGATCCCTATGCGCTGCGCCGCGCGGCATTGGGCGTGATCCGCATTTTGCTTACAGCGAAGATCAATCTGCGCCTCGCGGAATTGCTCGGCAAATCCGTTGCGCCCGATCTGGTGACGTTCTTTGTTGACCGGCTGAAAGTCGTGTTGCGTGAAAGCGGTTTGCGCCATGATCTGCTCGACGCCGCCTTTGCCGCGGCAGGCAGCGACAATTTCGTGCAGCTTGGCGCCCGCATCGATGCGTTGCGCGATCTGCTCGCCACCGACGACGGCAAAAACCTTCTTGCCGGATACAAGCGCGCCGCCAACATCCTCCGCATCGAAGAGAAGAAGGACAAGCGCACCTATAATGGCGCGGTCAATCCTGCCCTTCTCAATCTGCCGCAGGAGCAGGCACTCGCCGCCGCCCTCGATCACGCGGTCAAACATGCCGCCGATGCCGTCAAGCGCGAAGACTTTGCCGCCGCCATGTCGGCGCTGGCGGCCCTGCGCGCGCCGGTCGATGCGTTCTTTGACAAGGTCATCGTCAACGACCCCGACCCGGCATTGCGAGAGAACCGCCTGAACCTTCTCGCCCGCATCAAACTCGCCGCCCACGAAGTCGCCGATTTTTCAAAGATTGAGGGGTAGGCATCCCAGACTTCAACCTCCTCCGCTTTCGCGGGGGAGGTCGGATTTGAGTGAGCACCGCGAACTCAAATACGGGTGGGGGCATTTTTTCCCACCACGATCCCCCACCCGCGATGCAAGCGCATCGCTGGCCTCCCCCGCAGCAAGCTGCGGGCGGAGGCAAAGATAAGCCCCACTTCCCCGTTGCCCCACCCCATCTGCCCGGCCATGATGCAGCGCAACATGGATGACTCGGCAATGCATCAGGGGCAGCGATGACCAAGTGGGTTTACGCATTCGGGCAGGGCAAGGCAGAGGGCGCCGGCCACATGCGCAACCTTCTGGGCGGCAAGGGCGCCAACCTGGCCGAGATGTCGTCGCTGGGCCTGCCCGTGCCGCCGGGCTTTACGATCACGACGGAAGTCTGCAACGCGTTTTACGCCAACAATCACGCCTGGCCCGATGGCCTGAAGGCGCAGGTTGAGGAAGCCCTGGCCGCCATGGGCAAGGCCGCCGGAAAGAATTTCGGCGATCCTGAAAATCCGCTGCTGGTTTCCGTGCGCTCGGGCGCGCGCGCCTCCATGCCGGGCATGATGGATACGGTTCTGAATCTCGGCATGAACATGAAGACGGTGGCGGGCCTTGCCCGCCTATCCGGCAATCCGCGCTTTGCGTGGGACAGCTATCGCCGCTTCATCCAGATGTTTTCCGATGTCGTGCTCAACGTCGATCACGGACACTTCGAGGAGATTCTCGATCTCGCCAAAGAGGAAAAAGGCGTCTCCCTCGACACTGATCTTGATGCGAAAGATCTGGAAGGGATCGTCGCCGCCTATCTTGCCAAGGTAGAGGAGGAGAGCGGCAAGCCCTTCCCGCAGGATCCGTTCGACCAGCTTTGGGGCGCAATCGGCGCTGTCTTCGGCAGCTGGATGAATGCGCGCGCCGCCACCTATCGCCGCCTGCACAATATCCCGGAATCGTGGGGCACCGCGGTAACGGTTCAGGCCATGGTGTTTGGCAACATGGGTGAAGACAGCGCCACCGGCGTTGCTTTCACGCGCAATCCCTCAACCGGCGAGAAAATGCTGTTCGGCGAATATATGCTGAACGCCCAGGGCGAGGACGTGGTGGCCGGCATCCGCACGCCACAGCCCTTGACCGAGCGCGGCCGCGCCTCCGGTGCAGAGGGTGCCGCGATGGAAAAGGCCCTGCCCGCTGTCTTCGGTGAACTGGTCAGGGCAACCGGGCTTCTGGAATCCCATTACCGCGACATGCAGGATATCGAGTTCACGGTCGAACGCGGCCGGTTCTATATGCTGCAGACGCGCAACGGCAAACGCTCCACCAAATCGGCGCTGAAGATTGCGGTCGATATGGCAGCCGAAGGCCTCATCACGCGAGACGAGGCGATTGCGCGCATCGACCCGCAATCGCTTGACCAGCTTTTGCATCCCACGCTTGACCCCACCGCCCCCCGCGAAAATTTTACGCGCGGCCTTGCGGCATCGCCCGGCGCGGCGTCGGGTGAAGTCGTGTTTGATCCGTCAGAGGCCGAGCGGCTGGCCGCCGCCGGGCGCGATGTCCTTCTGGTGCGCATCGAAACCAGCCCGGAAGACATTCACGGCATGCACGCGGCGCGCGGCATTTTGACGGCGCGCGGCGGCATGACCAGCCACGCCGCCGTGGTGGCGCGTGGCATGGGCCGACCCTGTGTGTCGGGTGCGGGCGCCCTGCGCATTGATGAGGCCGCCGGCACAATGAGCGCGGGCGGCAAGGCGATCCGGGCGGGCGAGATCATCACCATTGACGGTTCCACTGGCGAAGTGTTCCGCGGCCGCGTGCCCACGATTGATCCCGAATTGTCAGGCGACTTTGCCACACTGATGGGTTGGGCGGATGCCAGCCGGAAACTGACCGTACGTGCCAATGCCGAAACGCCCGAAGATGCGCGCGTCGCCCGCTCCTTCGGGGCGGAAGGAATCGGCCTTTGCCGCACGGAACACATGTTCTTTGATGCCGCCCGCATTCTGGCGGTGCGCGAAATGATCGTGGCCGAGAATGAAAAGGGCCGCCGGGCGGCATTGGCCAAGATTTTGCCCATGCAGCGTTCGGACTTTATCGAGCTCTTCCGCATCATGGCGGGACTGCCGGTGACGATCCGCCTGCTCGACCCGCCGCTGCACGAGTTCCTGCCCCGCACCGACGCCGAAATCGCCGATGTCGCCAAGGCAGCGGGCGTCACCGTCAGCCGCCTCAAGACCCGGATCGACGAGCTGCATGAGTTCAACCCGATGCTGGGCCATCGTGGCGTGCGCCTGGGCGTCACTTATCCCGAAATCTACGAGATGCAGGCCCGCGCCATCTTTGAGGCGGCGATCGAGGCCGATGGCGGCAATGGCAAGCCGGTCACGCCCGAGATCATGATCCCGCTGGTCGCCATGCGCGGCGAACTCGACATGATGAAGCGCCGGATCGACCAGACGGCCAGGGCTATCGAGAAAGAGCGGGGCAAAACCCTCACTTATCTCGTCGGCACGATGATCGAACTGCCCCGCGCCGCTCTGCGCGCCGGTGACATCGCCGGGACCGCCGAGTTCTTCTCCTTCGGCACCAACGACCTGACCCAGACGACCTATGGCATCAGCCGCGACGACAGCGCCCGCTTTCTTGAGGACTACCGCAAGGCGGGCCTGATCGAGGTTGACCCGTTCGTCACCCTCGACGTGGAGGGGGTGGGCGAGCTGGTCCGCATCGCCGCCGAACGCGGCAGGGCCGCGCGCCCGGGATTGAAGCTCGGCATCTGCGGCGAGCATGGTGGCGACCCTGCCTCCGTCCGCTTCTGCGCCGAAGCAGGTCTCGACTACGTGTCGTGCTCGCCCTATCGCGTGCCGATCGCCCGTCTGGCCGCCGCCCAGGCCGCCATCGCGGGTGCAGCCCGCGACCGGCGCGAGGACCGGTAGGGGGAGCCCCGCCCGATCTTGCAATCAGTGCGGGCATATCAGTCGCATTAACCGTAATGGATGCGCAACTTGACCTAAAAATTTCAGAGAGATTTGCCTGAACGGGGATCTGAACGGCCTGGCTACACCGCCCGCTCATCCAGTCCATTGTGCGCTGCACAATCAAGTCCGCCCGACCAAGCGCGTTTGCCGCCAGCGCCATGGCATCCATGGGACCGATGTAATCCTTTTGTGACAGTGAGTTAGGCTGCGAATCGGAATCTGTTTACGAAGGTAAACGGCGGCCGAGAGGCTCTTCGCCACCCAATTCCTTACGGGCATACTCGGGTAATTTTTGAGAATTGATATCAACAAGGATGATGACAGGTCGTCACGAATGCGGCCTGTCAAGAATTGACCCCCTCTGCCCCCCGCCGATAGCGTCCCGCCCGTTTTGGCCAGACCCTCCCCCGTTGGGAGGTCACCTGGCCGGGCGGCCGGCGCATCCTCCCCCCAATCCGGATGAGCCGCACGCCTTCAACCCGCCGCCGCGGCCCAAATCCGGCGGCCGATCTGACCACACGGGAGACCGCGATGGGCAAGACCGGCTCAAAGAAAAAGGCTGCCGCCCTGGCGCTGAACCGGGCGGACCGTATTCTGCGTATCGTTCTGACGGGCGCGCTCTTTTATGCGATCGCCGCGTCCCACTTTGTTGATGCCGTTACAGCCGGGCCCGATGCCGGACCCGTCCGCTCGCTGGTTGCCCACAGGGCTGTGGACGGCATCGGCGGAAGCCTGTCGGTCAGCCTGACTGCCGCCCTGACCGAGGAAGCGGCCAGCGCCATCGACATTGAAAAGGCCTGCCTTGCCCAGGCGGTCTATTTCGAGGCGCGCGGAGAGACCAGGCTTGGCCAGCGCGCCGTTGCCCAGGTCATCATCCAGCGCACAAAGAACCGCAACTTCCCCTCGACCATCTGTGGCGTCGTCTATCAGGGGGCCGAGCGGCGCACCGGCTGCCAGTTCTCGTTCACCTGCAACGGCGCAATGAACCGCCCGGTGGACGAGACCGTCTGGCGCAACGCGCTCAACGTCGCCGACTACATGCTGCATGGCCCCGGCCGGAACGAAGACTATACGGGCCGCGCCACGCACTTCCACACGCTGGCTGTTGCCCCGGTCTGGGCGGCCAGCATGGTGCGCACGGTGACCATCGGGAACCACATCTTCTACCGCTTTGCGCCGCGCACCCGCTCGGCCAGCTGAGCGCCTACCACGTATCGACCATGCGCTTCTTGCCCGCGCGGGGAACCGGCGGCGGCAGGGATTTGAGCCCGCTTATGATCCAGCCGCGCGTGTCCTTGGGGTCGATCACGGCGTCGATCTCAAGAAATGACGCCATCGAGATGGCCTTGCCATTGGCGTACATGGCCGCGACCAGCTTGTCGTAGAGCGCCTTGCGCTTTTGCGGGTCGGATTCCGCATCAAGCTCCTTGCGCCAGCCGAGCCGCACCGCCCCCTCCAGCCCCATGCCGCCAAACTCGCCCGTCGGCCATGCGACGTTGAAGAACGGCGTATGGAAACTGCCGCCCGCCATCGCCTGTGCGCCCAGCCCATAGCCCTTGCGCAGCACGACCATGAAGACCGGAACATCCATGCTGGCCGCTGAAACAAACAGGCTCGACATGCGCCGCACGCTCGCCTTTTTCTCTTCGTCAGGCCCGACCATAAAGCCCGGCGTATCGCACAGCGACAGCACCGGCAGATCAAACGCATCACACAGCTGAAGGAATCGCGCCGCCTTTTCAGCCCCCTCGGCGTCAATCGCGCCGCCCAGCACCATCGCATTGTTGGCGATCAGACCCATGGGCCGCCCTTCAATCCGCACGAGGCCCGTCACCATCCCCCTGCCATAGGCGCTGCGCAGCTCAAGGAATGAATCCTGATCGACCAGAAGCCCGATCACCTTCCTGATGTCATAGACATGCAGCCGGTTTTCCGGGATCACATGGCGCAGAAGACGCTGGTCAGCGCAGGCATGATCCTTGAGCGCCCCCTGAAAATAGGAAAGCGCGCGCCGCGCGGCGGCAGCGCCCTCGATCTCATCGGCAACGGCTAAATCAACCACACCATTCTGCGTCTGCACATCCATCGGGCCGATGTCTTCCGGGCGGAAGACGCCAAGCCCGCCGCCCTCGATCATCGCAGGCCCGCCCATGCCGATATTGGAGTTGGCGGTGGCAATTGTGATGTCGGCTGAGCCAAAGATCGCCGCATTGCCCGCAAAGCAGCGGCCCGAATTGACAGCAATGCGTGGCGCCAGGCCGGAAAGCCGCGCGAAGGAAACAAAGCTCGGCACATCAAGCCCGGCAACGCCCATCGCATCCGTGTCACCCGGCCGGCCGCCACCGCCTTCCGTGAACCAGACAATCGGCAGGCGATGGCGTTCGGCCAGCGCCAGCACGCGATCCGTCTTCTTGTGGTTCATCATGCCCTGCGTGCCGGCCAGCACCGTATAGTCATAGGCAAGGGCAAGCGTGCGCGCGCGTTCTTCCGAAAACTGATCGCCGTTCACCGCCCCGATGCCGGTGATGAGGCCATCAGCCGGCGTGTTGGCGGCAAGATCCTCCATCGACCGCCTGCGCCTTTGGGCTGCAACGGCCAGGCCCCCATATTCGGCATAGGCGCCCTCATCAAACAGCGCCGCAAGATTTTCGCGCGCTGTCTGTTGGCCCGTCTTGCGCCGACGCGCCACAGCTTCGGGCCGCACCGCATCAGAAAGTTTTTCCTGTCGCGCCAGAAACTCGGCAAGGTCGGGGCGGATGAAATCGGGATCAACCGTCCTGGCGCGCGCCCGCGTATGTCCCGCCCCCACATCCGGAACGAGCGCCGCAAGCACAACACCCTCATCCACCGTCTCACCCTTGGTCACAGGCAGTTGCGTGATCTGGCCCGCTGACGGCGCGACGATGAGGTGATGCATTTTCATTGCTTCAAGCACCAGAAGCGTATCGCCTGCTGCAACGCTTGCGCCCGGCTGCACATGAACCTCAACGACGGTGCCACGCAGCGGCGCGCTCACAGCCATCTCGCCTTCGCTCAGCATGGTCTGCCTTTGCACATTTTCGCGCTGCACCGCTGCGGCCTGGCGGATACGCGGCTTGAAATCACCACGCGGCGCAAAGACGCCCTCCTCGAAACTGCGCGTCGTAAAGCGCATCGCGGCAAAGTCAGAATGGCTCACCACGCCATGCAGCTCTTCGGCATTGATTCCGATACCCTCCACCCGCAACTCGGCAATGGTGCGGGTCGCCATTAAAGCCGCCTCACCAAACCCGCCTGCATGATGGACGATCAGCTTGGCCAGCATCGGATCAAATGAAATGCCCGGCGCATAACCCGCCGCCACGCCGGCATCGCAGCGCAGACCGGGGCCGGCAGGCGGCTCGAAAACGCTAACCGTACCCGGCTTTGTCATCTGGAGGCGCAATTCGATCGCATGGCCGCGCGATGGCGGCGTTTGGGTCAGCCCCAGATCGGCGAGCGTGGTACCCATCGCCACGCGGATTTGAGCGGCAACAATGTCGATGCCCGTCACTGCTTCGGTGACAGGATGCTCCACCTGCAAACGCGGATTAGCCTCGATGAAATGAAACGCGCCTGCCGCCACAGCAACCAGAAATTCAAACGTGGCGAGACTGGAGAGTTTCCCGCGCCCCGCCATGACGCGCGCAGCCTCATGCAATTTTGCACGCAACGCGTCATTCAGCCCGGGTGCGGGCGCAATTTCGATGAGTTTCTGGTTGCGCTTCTGGATCGAACAGTCGCGATCCCCCAGCACACAGATGCCGCCTGCCGCATCACCAATCACCTGCACTTCAATATGGCGCGCACGGTCCGCAAAGGCTTCGAGATAAAGCGCGCCATCGCCAAAGGCGGCTTTGGCCTCCGCCGCACAGATACCGAATGCAGCATAAAGCGCCGCCGCGTCGCGCACCACACGCATGCCGCGCCCGCCGCCACCGGCCACTGCCTTTATGATCGCAGGCTTGCCACCAAGGGCCTTCAAGAACGCCTGCGCGCCCGTCACATCAACTGCGCCCATAGTTCCCGCCAGCACGGGCACATCACACGCTTGCGCCAACGCGCGCGCCTTCAGCTTGTCGCCGAAGAGATCAAGTGCGGCATCTTCAGGCCCGATGAAACAAAGTCCGGCGGCGCGCACCGCACGCGCAAAATCCGCGCGCTCCGACAGAAATCCATAGCCGGGATGAATGGCGCCCGCCCCCGCTGTCTTCGCCGCGGCGATGATCGCCGTACCATCAAGATAGGCGGCAATACCCGCCCCCGGCAGTTCGACTGCCGCATCACCCGCCGCCACATGCGGCGATGAGGCATCATCCTTGGGCGCGACCATCACGCTGGTAAGCCCAAGGCTGGCTACAGCGCGCGCAATGCGGATGGCAATCTCGCCGCGATTGGCGATCAGGATCTTGGTGAAAGGCGGCATGGGCGCATCTTGTGGCTGAATGGCGGTTGCCCATTGTGCATGGGCCGAAGCTTCCGGCAAACGCCCCTTGCAAAGAAACCGGGGCCGCAGCAAAACCCGCCCATGATCCGCATCACCGAAATCAAGCTGCCTCTGGACCATGAGGAGAGCGCGCTGAAAAGCGCCGTCCTCAGGAAGCTTGGCATTCCCGCAAAGACGCTCGGCGCCATCACGGTATTCCGGCGCGGCTATGACGCGCGCAAAAGGGATGCGATCAGCCTGATCTACACAGTCGATGCGGCGGTGCAGGACGAAGAGGTGCTGCTCAAGCGCCATCAGCGCGATCCGCACATACGCCGTTCGCCTGACATGGAATGGCACGCGCCGGTGACACGCCACGAGCCGCCGAAAAAACGTCCCGTCGTTATCGGTTTTGGCCCGTGCGGAATTTTTGCAGGGCTTGCACTGGCCGAGATGGGCTTTGCCCCGATCATTCTTGACCGCGGCAAGCCTGTGCGTGAGCGCACCAAGGATACGTTCGGCTTCTGGCGCAAGCGGCAGCTGAACCCGGAGTCCAATGCACAGTTCGGCGAGGGCGGCGCAGGCACATTTTCGGATGGCAAACTCTACAGCCAGATCAGCGATCCGCGCTTTCTGGGCCGCAAGGTGATGACCGAGTTTGTTGAGGCAGGCGCGCCCGACGAAATTCTTTACGTCTCAAAGCCGCATATCGGCACGTTCCGCCTGGTGTCGATGGTGGAACACATCCGGGAGAAGATCACGCGGCTGGGCGGCGATATCCGCTTTGGTGCGCGCGTTACCCGTCTCCAGGTCGAAGAGAACGCCGGCGGCGTGCGCCATGTGCGCGGCGTTGAACTGGCAGATGGCAGCATGATCGAAACGGATCATGTCGTGCTGGCGGTCGGCCATTCCGCGCGCGACACGTTCGAGATGCTGCACGCCGAGGGCGTCTTTATTGAAGCCAAGCCCTTTTCCATCGGCGTGCGCATCGAACACCCGCAATCGCTGATCGATCAGGCGCGCTTTGGAAAGTTTGCTGGCCACAAATTGCTGGGCGCCGCTGACTACAAACTTGTGCATCATGCCGCCAATGGCCGCGCGGTTTACAGCTTCTGCATGTGCCCCGGCGGCACGGTGGTGGCAACCGCCTCCGAGTCGGGCCGCCTTGTCACCAACGGCATGAGCCAGTATTCGCGCATGGAGCGCAACGCCAATGCCGGGCTGGTGGTGGCGATCTCGCCCAAGGATTATCCGGGCGGGCCGCTTGCCGGAATCGCCTTTCAGCGCCACTGGGAAGAGTTGGCGTTCAAGGCGGGCGGCGGCAATTACTCCGCACCCGGACAATTGGTGGGTGACTTCCTCGCCCATCGCCCCTCAACTTCATTCGGCAGCGTGATCCCGTCCTATAAGCCGTCGGTGCATCTGACATCACTCGACCTCTGCCTGCCTGACTATGTCACCGAGGCGATGCGTGAGGCGCTCCCCGTCTTTGGCCGCGAGATCAGGGGCTATGACATGGCGGACGCCGTGATGACGGGCATTGAAAGCCGCACCTCCTCGCCCATCCGCATCAAGCGCGGAGACGATTACGCCAGCATCAACACACGCGGTCTTTATCCGGCGGGCGAAGGTGNNTGTGCGCCGCCGAGGCGGGCAGACGCGGCGCGCGCGTGGCCGTGATTGAACACATGAACGAGCCGGGCAAGAAAATCCTCATCTCCGGCGGCGGGCGCTGCAATTTCACCAATCGTGACGTGTCGCCTGCAAACTTCCTGTCAGACAATCCGCATTTCTGCCGCTCCGCGCTCGCACGTTATACGCCAGCCGACTTCATCGCACTGGTGGAACGCCATCACATTGCCTGGCATGAAAAAACGCTGGGACAGCTTTTCTGCGACGGCTCCGCCCGCCAGATCGTTGACATGCTGATGGGCGAATGCCGCCGCGCCAATGTCCGTGTGCACCTGAGCGAGAAGGTGCAGGCTGTCACGCATGACGGCAGTTTTCAGATCACCACATCAAAGGGTGAGCTGACGGTGCGCGCGCTGGTTCTCGCCACGGGCGGATTGTCCATCCCGAAAATTGGCGCCACCGGCTTTGCGCATGATATCGCGCGACAGTTCGGGTTGAAGGTCACGCCTTTGCGCCCCGCCCTTGTGCCGCTCACCTTTGGCGCAAGCGATCTTGCGTGGATGACGCCGCTGGCTGGAATTGCCGCAGACGCCACCGTTTCATGCAACGCGGGGAAATTCCGTGAAGCCCTGCTCTTCACACATCGCGGGCTTTCTGGTCCTTCAATCCTGCAAATTTCCTCTTACTGGCGCGAGAACACACCCATTCTGATTGATTTTCTGCCGGGCGAAAACGCGCATGCTTTGCTGCGCGACGCAAAGACATCCCGCCCGCGCGCGGAACCAAAGACAATTCTGTCGGAACATTTGCCCCAGCGCCTCGCCACCACACTGGCGGCCCGCCTGTTGCCGGAAACGCAGATGGCGAACTTGCCCGACAAGACTTTGCAGGTCGCGGGCGAAGCCTTGAACCGCTTTGCCGTCACGCCGAAGGGCACGGAAGGTTATGCCAAAGCTGAGGTCACGCTCGGTGGCATTGACACAGGCGCGCTGTCATCAAAGACCATGGAGGCCACGCAAGTACCCGGCCTCTACGCCATTGGTGAAGCAGTCGATGTCACCGGCTGGCTGGGCGGCTATAATTTCCAGTGGGCCTGGGCGAGCGGCCATGCGGCAGGCCTTGCCATCGCCGAACGCATACGCGCCTAAGCCTGCCGCGTAATCGCATCCGCCAGCGTGGCAATCAGCGCCTGACCGGCAGCGCCGCCATCGCCCGTCATGCGGCTTCTGGCAACAGCATCCAGCGCTTCAATATGGGCGCGGATGATGTTGATGCGCTGGCGTTCGCCCGTCACCTCAACCAGATAATGATTGAGCGATCCGGCAATCGCCGTGACAAGATCATAACCGAAGGTCGTGCCCTGACCCTTGGTTGTGTGCGCCTGACGGCGGAGCTGATCGCGCGCCTGTGCCGCGCGTGCGTCCTCTGACGTCATCGCATTCAGCATCTGGCGCATGGCGGCAATGTCTTTGGCAAGCCAGCGCTCGAACTCGCCGCGCAGGCTGGCAACGGCTTTGTTGGCAGCCGCCAGCATTTCTTCGGGCGAGGCCGAGAGCCTGGCCACTTTGGCGGCAAGCGATTGCTGCTGGGCTGCTGCCGTCATGGTGCGGCGCCTTTGCCGTCTTCGCGATGGGCCTTTGCCACCGCCTGGGCCAGCGTCTTGCCTGCGGCACTGCGCTGCTCGACGCCGCGATAGATGAGTTTCTTGAGGCGGCGGCGGCACGGCCCCGCATAGGCGCTGTTGCGCACAAAGGGCCTCGGCTTTTCGATGATGGAAACGATGCGGTCATAGACGCTGGCCGCCGAAAGCGGCTTGGCCAGAAACTCGTTGATGCCGGCATCACGCGCAGCCGTCACATGCGTGCGATCCGCCGCCGCGCTGACCGCAATCATGGGAAGATAGGGGTTGGGCGATTTCTCGTCGCGCCGGATATGCCGCGCCAGCGCCAGCCCGTCGGTCTCCGGCATTTGCAGATCAAGCAGCATGATGTCGGGGTTGAACGTGGCAATGGCCGCCAGCACATGGGCAGGCTTGTCCTCGAACTTCACGTTCTCTATGCCGATGCCGCGCACAATGGTGCGCAAAAGCGTCTGCATGTGCTGATCGTCATCGACGATCAGCAGCTTCAGACGGCTCAGATCATAGGCACTCTTGCTGGTCATGGCGCATCGGCAGACAGGCATCCTGGTGCTTGCCTGCTGATGCTGATAGTCGCGCGCGCGCCTTAAAAACCTGTTGCGGCGCTGCGCCTCAA
>DEIC01000045.1 GCA_002352285.1 Alphaproteobacteria bacterium UBA2784
GAAGCAGGCGAGAGCCTGTTCGCCATCGATACCGTGTGCTTCGCCGGCTTGGCGGCCCATGCGGGGGCCTTCCACCCGATCCCATCCCGAACTCGGCCGTTAAATCCCCCTGCGCCGATGGTACTCCAGCTCAAGCTGCGGGAGAGTAGGTCGCTGCCAGGCCTGCAAAACGGAATGCGAAGATCATCACCCTCATTCACTTCTCAACCACCCGTCTTCCATTGCCGCGGGATGGAGCAGCCCGGTAGCTCGTCAGGCTCATAACCTGAAGGTCGCAGGTTCAAATCCTGCTCCCGCACCCATTTTTTCTACACCTCATTCCCCATCAGGCTTTGCATGCCCTGCCGGCTCCGTCGCGCGGGGTGCAGACGCATGCCTTGAACGGCAGTACGGGGCGCTGCTTGCATCCGCTCCCGAACAGGGAATCATTGCCGGAGAAGGGATGAGCCATGGCGCAGGAGAATCGCCGAATCGAAGAAGGCCTGCTCGATGATCTTCGCGTGATGGATCTGCTGCGCTTGCACTTGAGCAAGATGCGCGGGGCGTCGCCGCCGGGATTTTCGCATGCACTCGATCTTTCGGGGCTGAAGCGGCCGGATGTCCGCTTCTTCTCGCTGTGGGCGGGCGAGGCGCTGCTGGCGATCGGGGCGCTGAAACGCTTTGCCGATTCTGATGGCGCCACCTGCGGCGAGATCAAATCCATGCGCACGGCGCCCGCGCATCTGCGCACGGGGGCGGCGGCGCGGCTGCTCGATCACATCATAGACGTGGCGCATGCGGACGGTCTGGCGCGGCTCTATCTCGAAACCGGCACTGGCCCCGTGTTTGACGCAGCGAAAGCGCTTTATGCGTCGCGCGGCTTTCAGTCTTGCGGCCCGTTTGGCGGATATGTCGAGACCGATTTCAACCGGTTCATGGTGCGCCGTCTGTAAGGTGGTACGGATATGCGTCGCGTCTGATGTCAATCATTGTGCGCGGCAGCCATGCGCGTGCCGGCCCCGGCAACAGCCAGCCGAAAATTGTGGGGCGCCAAAACCTCGAGCTCGCCCGCAAAGCGCAGCACGTCGCGCACGCCCTGCGGCGCGGGCTCCCATGGGATCGTTCCTTCCCATATGTCTTTCGACGGGTCCGGCCGCGTAAGCATGGCAGGCAATGATGGCGCGCGCTCTGCCAGAAGGCGGCGCCCCTCTTGCGAGACGCGGATGGTGATCTCGATGCTTTGCAGCCGCTTCTCGAACGCAGCCGCGCTTCGGGCCCAATGGCCCGCCAGATTGAAGCCACGCGGCCGCGCGGCGTCGCGGTCCAGAACCGTCAGCGCCTTGATCGCCTCCACGCGATAGGTGCGCACACCATTGCCGATCGCACCCGCGAGGTACCAGTCGCCTGCCTTGAGCACGAGGCCCAGTGGCGAGAGCGTGCGCCGCACCGTTTCCTTCCAGCTCTCGTAATCCATGCGGATCTGGCGTTCACGCCAGACGGCATCCGCCACCACGGTCAGAAACGGCGGCGGTGGTCTGGCCTGATACCAGGGCACGGGGTCGATGTGAAAGCGCGCCGCCACGCGTTCGGCCTCGCGCGCAGACGATTCCGACAGTCCGGCCAGAAGTTTCAGGCGCGCAGCACGCGCATCGCTGCCACTGCCCAACACTTCGGCAGCCATCGGCGCGCCAATGAAGGCCAGCGCTGCAGCCTCGCGCGCGGTGAGCCCGGTCAACCGCGTACGAAAGCCCGCATGCAGGGCAAAGCCGCCGCTGCGGCCTGGTTCGGCATAGACCGGAACGCCTGCCGCGCTCAATTCATCCATGTCGCGATAGATGGTGCGGACCGAAACCTCAAACTCGCGCGCCAGCGCAGACGCGCTGACCCGGCCGCGCAATTGCAGCATCATCTGGATAGAAAGAAGCCGGCTTGCCCGCATCACGCACCCGTGAAGGCCAATCCTTGCCTGTCGCTAAATGCTGACACAGGATGTCAGTGATAGGCAACGATAATTGCGGCATGTTGACGAGGCGCTCTCTTCTTCTTGCGGCCGGTGGCGCTGCACTGGGTTCAGGTGTTGCGCCACTGCGCGCAAAGGACTTTGCCATGCCTGACTTCACGCCCACCCTGTTCGAGTTGCGCAATTACCAGACGCGGCCGGGCCGTCGCGACGAATTGATCGCGATGTTCGAGGCGATCTTTCAGGATGCCTATGCAGCGGCCGGAACGTTTGTAGCGGGCAGTTTCCGCAAGCTGGATGATCCCGACCGCTTTGTCTGGATCCGCGCCTTTGCCGATGGAAGGGCGCGCGGCACTGCGTTGTCGGGCTTTTATTCCAGCGACGCGTGGCTCGCCCATCGCGATGCCTGTAACGCCACGCTGGTGGATGCCAGCGACAGTCTTTTGCTGCGGCGGATTGGCGGTGCGCTCCCCGCAACGGCTGAGAGTCACCCGCCTGCTGGCGCACCCTTGCCGCAGTCGCGGATCCTGGTTTCGATCTACCTCTTGCGTCCGGGTGTACAGATTGAGTTTGCGGCTGCGTTTCAGAATGTCATGCAGCCGTGCCTTGCGCATCTGGGTGCGGCGCCGAGCGCCACGTTCCTCTCGGATGAAGGCGAAAATTTTTTCCCGCGCCAGAATGTGCGCAGCGACAATGTTCTGGTGAGCGTGACGCGCTTTGCCCATGACGCCGCCCTTCAGTCTTTTGAATCCGGCGCGACACTCGACTCAGAAATGTCAGACGCGAAGGGCCTTCTGCGCCCCTTTCTGCTGGGCGATCCCGCCATATTGCGGCTTTCGCCGACATCACGATCCCTCACACGTTGAATGGAGAAACCTGTGAACCATCAGCCAAACCACGACCTGGAACATGACCGGCGAACTTTCCTGCAACTTGCCCTTGCGGCGGGTGGCGCCATGGCGCTGGGTGGCATCGGGCGCGCAAGCGACGTGCCCATCGATGCGATACCGCCGGTTCCCGCGACGCGCACGCCGGGCAAGCCAGGCGATTTCTCGTTCCTCGACGGCGAATGGCGCATCCAGAACTGGCGCCTGCCTTCGGGCGAGACCGCGTGGGACTTGTTTGAAGGCGAGGCCACGTGTCGCAGCCTTCTGGGCGGCATTGCCAGTGTGGAGGAATTGCGCATCCCGGCGCGCAATTTCAGCGGCATCGGTTTGCGTCTGCTGGATCAATCCACACTTGTCTGGAACGACCACTGGATCAGCAGCAAGAGCGGCGTGGTTGGCCCCG
This sequence comes from Alphaproteobacteria bacterium UBA2784, assembly GCA_002352285.1. Lineage (GTDB taxonomy): Bacteria > Pseudomonadota > Alphaproteobacteria > Micropepsales > Micropepsaceae > UBA2784. Next base: position 3,230 of record DEIC01000045.1, read on the forward strand.
CAGGCATGCCGGGAAGTTTTGAGAACGGTGCGGGCCTCTTCCATGCCGAAGACAATGTGGATGGAAAGCCCGCGATCTATGCCAGCATCTGGGACAGGATCACCGGCACCTCGTGCCGCTGGCGGCAGGCGGCCTCATATGATGGCGGCAAAAGCTGGGATCACAACTGGATCATGCACTGGGCGCGGGTGTAGCGGCAGGGTTCAGCCTGGCCTGCTTGCGAAGGATTGACGGAAATGTAGCGTATGCTACAATTCCATCTTCAGCAAGAGGGCTCCCCATGAACAATCATGCAAGAATGCTGTCGGGTCTGGCGCGCGGGCAGGCGGCGGCCCTTGTTGGCCTTGGCGCGGTTTTCTGGTTCGTGGCGGCCATGGTGGTGCGGTACGTCGTGCCGATGGGCGCGCTGACGGGCTGGGCGGCCTATGTAACGTTTGCGCTGGTAGTGCCCGTTACCTTTGTGGCGCTGCAATTTTCGCGCATGGTCACCGGGTTTGGTGCGGATCACTATGTTCATGCGGCCGCGTTGATGACCGGCACGGCGCTGCTCCTTGATGGCATTGCGCTGACCTGGTTCACCCCGCTTTACGGGAATGACGCCGCATTTGTGCTGCCGGGCGCGGCATCGATCCTGTGGGGAGCAGGCGTTGCCATTGCGCTCGGCTTTGCGCTTGAGCGGCGTGCTTAGGATTACTTCGGCGCCCCCGCCGCCTTGCTCACATCCTCCAGCCCGATGGCCTTGAGGAACAGCATGCCCTCCATCGTCACCAGCAGGCGGGCGGCATCGCGCGCGCGGGCGGATGGCGTGCGCGCTGCGATCTGGCCCTCGCCCCACGCCAGAAAAAAGCGGCCCATTGCTTCGCCCGTCTGGCGATAGAACGCATCGCCCTGCGCCGCCAGCGAGGCAATCTCCAGCCAGATGCGCATATAGGGCCAGAGCTTTGCATCAAACAGGATGGTTGCAAGCTCGCGCTCCAGCCGCGCAAGGGGAAGCGGATTTGGCGCGCGTTTCTTTTCCAGCAAGGCCACAAGCCTGGCGCCGATATGGCCGATGATCGCCGTCATCATTCCGGCTTTGTCGCCAAAATAATACATCAGCATGCGGTCGCTGGTGCCCGCTGCCTTCGCCAGTGGCCTTAGGCTTGATGCGCCAAGCCCGTGCGCCATCACATGGGCGGCCAGCCGGTCGAGCAGTGCGGTGCGGTCTTTATCGGTGCGGGTCATTCATCGCCGTTCATGTTGCCGGGCTGATAGTGGATACCGCAACGGCAAATTCAAGTGTAGGGTTCTTGCCGGTTATCGTGATCGACGGGGAGGTCATCATGAGCTGGTTTGGCCGGGCTGCGGCCTGCGCGCTTTTTGTGCTGGTCATGGCATCGGGGCGTGCGGTGGCGGACCCAAGTCCATGTGCGTTCCTTCTGCCTGTGCCAGCGGAGGGGCTTTCGCTGCCAGCAGAAGTTGCCGAGGGCAGCTGCGAGGAGCGCGACCGCTTTACCCTGCATGATAACCAGTATCTGTTTGTTGACGTCCGTGGCTATGAAACGGATGGCGCGGCGGCGCGGATGGACCTCGCCAGAGACGCCGCCGTGCGCGCCATCAATTTCTATTCCCAGTGGCTGGATGTGCCCGACATCATCTTCATCTCGGGGCGGTTTCCGCTGGTCTCTCTGGGTGAGGATTCAACGACCCTGGCGATTGCTACGGGCGATTTTCGCGGCTGTGTGATCCTGCTTGAGCATGTGTCGCAACATGCGGGACGGCCGGATGGTTCTTCCGATGCTAACCATTACAAGCGGACCATCGCGCACGAGATGTTCCATTGTGTGCAGATCACTGATCGCAGCGTTCAAAACGGCTATGTGCCCTGGCGCGATGAAAGCACGGCGGAGGTATTTTCCGGGATTGTCATTCCGGAGTCGCATGTTGACCCCTTGTATCTTGATGCCATGCCGATGCTGGCCGCCAGCGCCATATCAACGCTGGGCCATGGCGCCTATCCCTATGCAGCGTGGGTGGCGACACAGACCATTCCCGAAAACCTCGTCACGATGCTGAAGAACGCCGCGCGTGACGGGTCAGAGGATGGCAGCGCGCGCACGCTGGCGTCGCTGCCGGATGCGGCCAATCTGTTCCACAGTTTTGTGAAAGCCTATCTCGACGGGCATCTGGTTGATGAAATGGCGCGCGCCATCCTGCCGCCGGCACCGGAGATTCCCGACGCTGTCGTGGTCAGCGACGAGATGACCTATACGCTTGCCGGGCTCACGCCCCATTCGGGTACGTTCCAGATGTTCGAGCTGGGGCAGGGCATTGCGTGGAAGGTGGAATATCCCGATGACCCGAACCTGCGTGTGTCGTGGCGCGTGTTCGATGGCGCGGAATGGACAGCTTTGCCCGCCACGATTGAAGCGTGTGATGCACCCAGGCGCGGCGTGATTGTGGTGACGTCAGCTGCGCCAAATGCGGCGATGTTCAATGTGCCGCTGAAATTCTCGCGCGATCCTGATGGCATGCGCAATTGTGCGTGTCCCGTTGGCAGCTGGTACATGGATGAAGATATGGTGCGGGCGAGCCCGCTCAGCTTGACCATGCCCGGCACACTGGAAGGGGGCACCATGTCGCTCCAGTTCAACGCCGATGGCACGGCCAGCGCGACATATCACGACATCAAATTCCGCAGCGAGATTGACCGCGACAGCGCCATGGTCACGGTGATGCGCGGCACGATCAATTTCCGCTGGGTGGCCAAGCCGTGGGATGCAGCCGTGTCGGGAGAGCCTGCGCCAACCGGCGAAGGCGTGCAGGCGCTGGCCATCGAGCGCACGGTCACGGCATCGAACGTGCATTGGCGCGTCGAATTCTGGGGGCGTGACGGCATGATCAATGCCAGCGAACGCACACCACCGGCACGCGATCAGGGCTCGATCAACATCGCAACAGCGCTCTGTATGGATGGCGTGCTGACGCTGGGCCAGGGCGCGTCGGCTGTGCGGCACGCGCTGCCGCCCTGGTACGGCATGTTCAAGCGGGCGGGGTGAGGCTCAATACCCCATCGCCGTGCCGTCCTTGCGCATTTCGGACGCGCCGAAGTAAACGCCGGTGTCGGGGTCGCGCATGATTGCCTGATAACCGCCGAACGCCCCGGTGCCATCGCCGATCACATGGCCCATGGCGGTAAGCGCGTCGCGGGTTTCTTGCGAGAAGCCGCTTTCAAGCTCGATCACGCCCAGCCTGTCGCCGGTTTCGCCGGTTGATTCAGAGCCACCCACATGGCGGATGCGGGCGGCATCACCTGCCTCCTGCAAGCCCATGCCGAAATCAATCAGGTTCATAATGATCTGCGCATGGCCTTGCGGCTGCATGTCGCCGCCCATCACGCCAAAGGAAAGCCAGGGCTTGCCATCGCGCATGGCAAAGCCGGGAATGATGGTGTGGAAGGGCCGCTTGCCCGGTGCATAGACGTTCGCGTGGGCCGGATCGAGCGCAAACAATTCGCCCCGGTTCTGGAACATGAAGCCAAGGCCATCCGCCACAAGCCCCGAACCCATGCCGCGGTAATTCGACTGGATGATCGAGATCATCATGCCGTTGCTGTCCGCCACTGTGAAATAGGTGGTGTCGCCCGGCTCAAGCTTTGGTTCGCCGGGGGCTACGGTGGGATTGGCGCGATCCAGCGAGATGAGGGCGCGGCGCTCGGCGGCATATTCATCAGACAAGAGCCAGTCGAGCGGCGCGACCGAGAACTCAGGATCGGCATAATAGCGCGCGACATCTTCATAGACGAGGCGTTTGGCTTCGGCGAAGACATGCAGCGCCTCTGCACTGCCAAAGCCCATCGACGCGATGTCATACCCCTCCAGAATATTGAGGATCTGGAGTGCGGCTGCGCCCTGTGTGTTGGGCGGCAGACCATAGACATCAACGCCGCGATAATTGACGCTGATGGGCTCTACCCATGTCGAAGTATGGGCGGCAAAATCTTCGTAGCGCAGATCGCCGCCGATGCGGCGGAAATAGGCGTCCATGGTGCGCGCAATGTCGCCCTTGTAGAACGCATCGCGGCCGCCTTCGGCGATCAGGCGATAGGTGCGCGCGAGATCAGGATTGCGGAAAATCTCGCCATGGCGTGGCGTGTGGCCGCCGGGCGCATAGGTGGCATCGGCATTGGCGAACTCCTCGATCTCGGGAATTTCGCCCAGGCGTTTGATGTTGCGCTCCCAATACCAGGCGATGAGTTCGGAGACGGGAAAACCCTCCTCCGCATAGGAAATGGCGGGCGCGAGAAGGTCAGCCATCGGCAGGCGGCCGAATTTGGCGTGAAGCTCAAACCAGGCATCCACCGTACCCGGCACGGTAACAGAGGGCGAGCCAAACAAAGGCGATTGCGGGCGGTCCTGCATGATGCGGACCATGTCCTCGTATGACCGGCCCATGGGTGAGCGGCCAGAACCATTGAGGCCATAGAGCTTGCCGGTCCTGGGATCCCACACGATGGCGAAAAGATCGCCGCCGATGCCGCAGCCCACAGGCTCCATCAGGCCCAAAGCCGCGTTTGCCGCAATGGCCGCATCCACGGCGCTGCCGCCGCGTTTCAAAATGTCGATGGCAATCTGGGTTGCGAGAGGTTGGGCGGTAGCCGCCATGCCATGACGCGCCACCACCGGCGCGCGTGAGGCGAATGGCGCGCCCGCAATGCGGTCGCCACCGCCATGACCATAGATGGGTTCGGCAGCCATGGCGCCCCCTGTTTGCGAAAGGATGAGGAGGGCGGAAAGCGCCCATCGCGTGAAGCGGGTCTGAGACATGCTGGCCCCCCAATGCTTGTTCTCGCCGATGCTAGCATGGGTGGGTAGATACGGCACTGGGGTTCAAGCCAGCGAGAATGAAGACTCTTGAGCCTCCCCTTTGATAAAAGGGGAGGCGGGACTTACAGGAACGTAGTGACTGTAAGTCCGGTGGGGTTGCGGGACGCTGTATTGAATTTGCCGATGGTGCCCCCCACCGATTTGCGCAAGCGCGCAAATCTGCCTCCCCCGAGGGGGAGGCGAAAGGGTTGCCACGCACGCTTACTTCCCCAGACCGATCGCCGCCAGCGCGGCGCCAACGCGGTCAATATCCTCTGTTCCGTTATAGGCCTGAAGCGACAGGCGCAGGATGATCTCGTGCCCATGGTCGTGCGTGGCCACCTGCACGCCATGCTTTTCCCGCAGCCAGAACATCAGGCCGTGCGCTGCTTCTGGCTGGGTGATCGCGTCTTTCGGCAGCAACCATGTACCCATGGCCGCGCGCATGGAGGGCGATACGGCCGGGCGTGATTTCAATGTGCCGAACATCGCGTCGGCATGCGCCATCAACTTTGCGCGATGGGCGCGTGTTTCCGCGATGTCCAGCGATTTTGTAAAGGCCAGCGCGTCAGGCATGACAAGATGGGCGGTTGGGTCATTTGTGCCGACATAGTCAAAACGGCTTGTGTAGCCTTCCGAAAACCAGATCGACACGACGGGCGGATGCGTGATCGCCTGAACGGCTGGCGCGGCATAAAGAAACGCCGAGCCCTTGGGCGCAAAAAGCCATTTGTGCGCATTCGAGACATACCAGTCGGGCGCCATCGTGCTGATGTCGAAGTCGATCTGGCCGATGCCATGGGCGCCATCAACCAGCACCATGGCGCCTTTCGCGCGCGCCATGGCGATCAGCTTCTCGACGGGCCACACACAGCCCAAAGGCGAGTTGATGTGATCGACGATCATCAGGCGCGCGCCGTCAGCCATCGCCGCCTCATAGGCGGAAAGGATGCCGTCATCCGTCATTGGCAGGGCGATGTCAGCGGCGCGCACGATGATGGCGTGCTCGCGCATCTGGCGGGCAACCGCCTGCCTGACCGCATTATAGGAATGATTGGCGCAAACCAGAATGTCGCCCTTCTTCCACGAAATGGATTGCAGCACGGCCTCAACGCCCGTTGTCGTATTGGGCACGAAGACGATGGCGCTGCCCGGCGCGTTGATGAAGGCGCCGACTTCATCTGCGGCCTTGCGGCAGCGCGGATAGATTTCGTGGCGGAAAAACGTGTCGGAGTCGCGCTCGATATAGGCGCGCAGGGCCGACTGTTTCTCCAGAACCTCTTTCGGGCAAGCGCCAAATGAACCGTGGTTCAAATGTGCCAGGGCGGGGTCAAGGTGCCAACGCGGCATCAAGTGGCGGCCAAAATCAGTCATCGTTTCAGCTCAAGACATAGAGGTTGAATTTGAGATACGCGGTCTCCGGCAATGCCGGATGCACGGGATGATCCATGTCTGCGCCACGCGTGGCAATCAGGCGCGCCTTGCGTCCGGCCTTGCGGATGCCCTCGCGATTGAGTTCGGCAAAACGCAGCGGGTCCATGTGGTGGGAGCAGGAGGCGAGCGCGAGCACGCCGCCGGGTTCCACCAGACGGGCACATTCGCGGGCCAGTTTCTGATAGGCGCGGGCGGCGGGTTCGATGTCCTTGCGGGTCTTGGCGAAGGCGGGTGGATCGCAGACGACAACGCCAAAACGATCCGCGCCCAGATCGCTCAACGTCTCCAGCACATCCGCCTTGCGCGTGGTCACGCGCGCGGCCACACCCTGCACCTCGGCGCTTTCCTTCACCAAGGCCAACGCCCGCTCGGAGGCATCCACACACACTGCCTCGCTGGCGCCACCGGCAATTGCGGTCAGGCCAAAGCCGCCTGTGTGGCAAAAGAGGTCGAGCGCGCGGGAACCGCGGGCAAAGCGTGCGGCAATGGCGCGATTGGCGCGCTGGTCAAAGAACCAGCCGGTTTTCTGGCCACCCACCGGATCAAAGGCAAAGGCGAGGTCGTTCTCCGTCAGGCGCGGGTGCGCAGGCACCGCGCCAACGATTAGCGGTTCGGCAAGATCTATGCTTTCGCGCTCGGCGGTCAGGCGGTCGCCCTTGATGACGATGGTGCGTGCGCCAAGGGTTTTCCGGAGCGCCATTGTCAGGGCATCCACCGCATCCATCATGCCCCTTGCGCCGATCTGGCAGACAAAGAGATCGCCATAGCGGTCAATGACAAGGCCGGGCAGAAAATCACCCTCGGCGTGGATCAGGCGGTAGTGGGGCACGCCGATAGCGGCATCACGCAGGCGGGCTGCCTCGCCCAACCGCGATGCAAAGAAATCGGCTGAAAGCACTTCATTCTCGTTGCCCGAGACAAGGCGCGCCGAAATCAGCGAATGCGGATTGAAGATGGCAGTGCCAAAGCGCGCGCCGTCGTCACCTTGCAGGTTCACAAGGCTGCCCGGCGGCAGCGCCTTGGTGGGTGCATCCATCACGATTTCGTTTGAAAAGGCCCAGGGCGCGCCCTCGCGCAGGCGGCGGCCCATGCGGGGCTGTAGGCGCACGAAAGGATGGGGCACGTTCAGAACTCCGGGGCGAATCCGCGTCTGGTGCAACCTACAGGGCCTTGGCCGTGAAAGGCCAGTTGCAGCCCTGCAAGCAGAGGCGCTAAAGGCTGGAATGACGCGCCTCATCGTATGGAACCTGACATGGCTACGCCCAATCTCGACTTTTCCAGCGACAATGCGGCGGGAGTTGCGCCCGAGATCATGGCCGCACTGGCAGCGGCGGCATCGGGCCGTGCGGGCGCCTACGGCGCGGATGCCTGGACCGAAAAACTCCAGCGTGCGTTCAGCGATCTTTTCGGGCGTGATGTTCTGGTGATGCCAGTTGTCACCGGCACGGCTGCAAACTGTCTGGCGCTGGCCACGGCCACGCCCAGCCACGGGGCGATGCTGTGTCACCGTACTTCGCATGTAAACGAGGATGAGTGCGGAGCGGCATCCGTGTTTGCCCATGGCGGCAAGATCGTGCCGGTCGATGGGCCGCTGGGGAAAATTGATCCGTCCCTCCTGAAGGCTGCCATTGCCACCATGCCCCGTGGCGTTGTCCATCGCAGTCAGGCGGCATCCGTCACGCTGACGCAGGCGACCGAATGCGGCACGACTTACAAGCTGGCGGAGATTGCGGCGCTTGCGTCCATCGCGCGCGAAGCTTCTCTTTGTCTTCACATGGATGGCGCGCGCTTTGGCAATGCGGTTGCATCCCTCAGGATGAAGCCATCAGACATCACGTGGAAAGCAGGCGTCGATGTGCTCTCATTTGGTGCGACCAAGGGCGGCGCAATGGGGGCAGAGGCGCTCGTCTTCTTTGATCCGGCGCAGGTGCGCGATGCGGAGTTCCGGCGCAAACAGGCCGGGCACCTTCTTTCCAAGATGCGGTATGTCTCCGCACAGCTTCTTGCCTATGTGGCCGATGATCTCTGGCTGCGTCTTTGCGGCCATGCCAATGACATGGCGCGGCGTCTGGCTGAGGGCCTGGGCAATCTGCCGGGGGCATCGCTTGCCTATCCTGTGGAGGCCAACGAGATATTCGTGAAGCTGCCGCTTGGCGTGATTGCGCGCCTGAAAGCGGCAGGGGCGCGCTTTTATGAGTGGGAATGGGCGCTGGCCGAGGGTGCCGACAGCATGCTGGTGCGTCTGGTGACCGCTTTTGATACACGCGAAACTGATGTGGAAGGATTTCTTGCGGCGGCAAGGAATCATTAACCGCCAATTTCGCGCAGCGTAGCGGCTTATTTACCGGAAAACCCTAGGCTTCAACCCGAAGAAGGGATGAAGCCGGGTGACCCAGACCGCCATGTCAGATGCCGAGATGCTCCAGCGCATCGCCGATGCCGAAGCGGCTGTGGCTGCGCTGGCTGACGAGTATCTCGACTATGCGCGCGCCGACATCGCCCAGATCAATGCGGGCATCGCTGCCGTGAAGAATGCGGTCGATGCGGGCAGCGACAGCGCAACCCTCGTGGCCGATGTCTTTGCCGTCGCCCACAACATCAAGGGTCAGGCGGGATCGTTCGGCTTTCCGCTGCTGACGGAAATTGCCGCCTCCATCTGCGGGCATACGCGCCATGCGAAGGGTGCCGATGCGGCGATGGCCGATGCCCTGCTTTTGCATGGTGCGGCGCTGGCCGAGGTGCTTGACCAGAATCTCAAAGATGATGGCGGTGCTGCGGGCTCGGCGATCATGGCGCGGCTTTCGCCAATCATTGCACGGGAAGACTGACCGATGACGCTTGCCCGTGACCGCATTGTCTATCAGCGCCTGTCGCAGCGCGACGCGCACATCATTGCGGCCAAGCATGAGATGCTGTTCGCCGGGCGGCTGGGCGGTGCGCGCGCTGTTTTCGCGTTCTGCGATCTGTCGGGCGTTGATCTTTCCGGCCGCAATCTGGCGGATGCTGACTTTACCGGCGCGGTTCTGACGGAAGCCAATCTTTCCGGCTGCAAGCTCGATAATGCGGTCTTCTTTGCTGCGGATCTGCGCCGCGCGGATGTTTCGGAAGCCTCGCTGCGCCGCGCCGACATTCGAGGTGCGTGCCTGCGCGGGGCAAACCTGATCGGCGCTGACCTTTTCGAAGCCGATCTGCGTGAGGGCATCATTGCCGAACGCGACCGCAAGGGCAGCCTCAAATTCCTGCGCCATGATCTTGGGCCCTCGGAAATGCCGGCCGCCCTTCTTGTCAATGCCAATCTGGAGCGGGCGCGGATGAGCGGCATCGTCGCCATTCAGGCTGACTTCTCTGACGCCAACATGCGCGGCTGCCGTCTGGTGCGCGCCAATCTGCGCCAGGTGAAGATGGCAGGCGCCAATCTGGAAAATGCCGATCTTTCAGGCAGCGATCTTTCGGGCGCTGATCTTTCTGGCGCGGTGCTGATGGGCGCCAAGCTGGTCATGGCGCAGATGGACGGCGCTGACTTTACCGGCGCCTTGACCGATGCACCGATGGGCAAGTCCGTTGCCGACCTGCCCGAGCCAATTGACGAGATGCTGGCGCGTCATGTGCGCTGGGTTGAAACCAGCGGCGCAGAAGGCAAGCCCGTGATGCTGGATGGCGTTGACATGCGGCCGGTCAAGGGCCTTGTGCATCTCAATCTGACCGCACTCAGCGCCAATCGCGCGGTTTTCTATGGTCTTGATCTCAAGGGCGCGCAATTGCAGGGCGCGCAATTGCAGGGCGCTGATTTCCGCAATGCGTGTCTTGCCAATGCCGATCTGCGCGGCGCCAATCTGCGTGACGCCAAGCTGGGCGGGTGCGATCTGCGCGACGCCAATATGGGACCTCTGGTGCTCAACAATGACCGGCTGATGCCCGCCCATCTGACGGGCGCGAACATGCGCTATGCCGATCTGCGCGGCGCTGATCTGCGTCATGCGGTGCTGATCGGGATCGACGGCGCCTATGCGAATTTCATCGGCGCCAACATGCGGCAGGCGGATTTTTCGCATGCCGTGCTGACGGGTGCACAGATCACGCACTCGTCGTTCCGTGAGACAGTGTTTGACGGCGCAACCGGCGTCAAACTGATTACGCGCTGATTATCCGCCGTCGGTGCGGCGGCGCATGGCCGCTGTTGTCTGGGTGCGGATGAAGGCGCCGAGACGCTCAATCGAGACATTTGCCTCTTTGCTGCCCAGCGCCTGAAAAAGGTGCGGCTGGCCGTCATAAACTTCGACCGAGACGCGCACGCCGGCGGCGGCAGCGCGTTCGCCCACGCGGCCAGCATCATCGCGCAAGATTTCCTGCGCGCCCGCATGGATCATCATCGGCGGCAGGCCCTTGAAGTCACCAAAGGCGGGAGAGGCGAACTGCTCGGTCGGGCTTGCACCGCCGAGATAGAATTGTGCGCATTGGGTAAGCGCCGCCCAGGTCATCATGCCGTCGCTCTCGGCGTTATCGAGCACCGAGGGGCCAGAGAGCGTAAGGTCAGCCCAGGGCGACATCCCCACGATGCAGGCGGGCATCGGCAGATCGGCGTTGCGGATCGCCATGGCAACACCCAAGGCAAGGCCGCCACCGGCGCAGTCACCTGCCAGCGCGATTGCCTGTGCGGGCACCTTTTGCGCCAGCAGCCAGCGATAGGAATCAAGACCATCGCGCACCGCGCCCGGATAGGGGCATTCCGGCGCCAGCCGATAGGCGACAGACAGCGTCTGGGCGTCGGATGCGCCTGCCAGCCGGGCTGCGAGCGGGCGATGGGTTTCGGGCGAGCCCCAGATGTAACCGCCGCCGTGAAAATAGAGAATGATGCGCTGGATCGGCCCGTCAGCGGGATTGACCCACTCGCCGCGCACCTGGCCCATGGTGGCTGGCTCAAAGGCGATGTCTTTGGGCAGCGTGCCAAAGCGGTTTGGCGGCTCGGCAAACCACGCGCGCAATTCCTCCAGCTTCACGCGGCCGATGATCGAGCGGCGGCGCGAGCGGTTGGTGCGCGATTGCAGCGTATCCTGCCAGACAGCCATGAGGGCGGGGGTGCTCCGGTGTTCGGATCAAGAGAATCCAGACAGGCCCCAAGTTTAACCGATTTGACCGCGTCTGCCGCAAGAACCCTGCGGTCAGATGGTGAACGGGCTGGCGGACAGAATGCGAAGCGCCGCCCGGCGCCTGCCAGCCGATTATTCCGTTTCCCGGGGGAGGGGAGGGAATGGAATGGGCAGGCAATTCCGGACGGCGCCCCGTGACAGACGCCTGAAGGCTTATGGCCGGGCGTCAGCCCATGGCATGAGCGACGGCGTTATGCGGCCACTGCGACTTGCGGATTTTCCGCGGCCTTGGCCCCCGCGACGATGTTGATGCGGCGCGGACGCTTGGCCTCGGGCACGATGCGCGCAAGGTCGATGTGCAACAGGCCATTCTCAAGGGCAGCCCCGCTCACCTCGACATATTCGGCAAGCTGGAACCGGCGCTCGAAATTGCGGCCGGCAATGCCCTGGAACAGGAGCTGGCTCTTGTTGGCCTCCACATCCTGCTTGCGGCCGGTGACGGTCAGCACGCCTTCCTTCACTTCGATGGCAAGGTCAGCCTCGCCAAAGCCGGCAACCGCCATGGTGATGCGATAGGCATTTTCGGCGGTGCGCTCGATGTTGTAGGGCGGCCACGAAGGCGCCTGCTCGAGATTGGCAACGCTGTCGAAAAGCTGCGACAGGCGGTCAAAGCCGACGGTGGAACGGTAAAGGGGCGAAAGATCAAAACGCATGGACGTCCTCCTTGATGAGCGACATTCTTGGGCGCATCCCCCGATGGGCAGACGCGCAATGCTGTTGCCGGATCCCGGAACCCCGATCGGGCATTCCCTCCGGCACAACTGAGGTAGGAACGGGATTTGCCGGGTTCAAGGGGGCGCTATCCGGCCAAAACGCAACAAAAAGGGCGAGGCTGGATTTCCAGCCCCGCCCGGCTTTTCTCAGGGTGCGTTTACCAGTTGAAGCTGGTCACCGAGCCATTGCGCACGGTGCACTCAATGTCATAGCGGCGGTTGTCGCGGCGGCCATATTTGGCGGTGAAGCGCGCCTCGACCTCGAACTTGCGACGGCCGCGCGGCGTGACCGAATAGACCTCATCAACCGTGACGCTGCGCCCGCCATCGGCGCGCACCTGGGCCGAGGCATAGTTGGCGCAGGCCTTGACCGCATCGGCGCGGCCATAGCCGCGGTCACGGCGGCCTTCCTCGTCATCTTCAAGGATGGCAGCGATGATGCCGAGCGCAATGATGGCGCCAATGGCCTCACCCGCGCCGATGTCGCCGCCGGAGCCGTTGCCACTGTCAGGGTAGTAATCGTCCTCATACGGATCATAATTGTCTTCAGCATGGCCTGCGCCAACGATGAAGTCGGCGCGGCAGCCCTGATCGACCCAGATGCCGCGGCGGTCATAACCCCAGGTCGAGCCATATTCGCAGGGCGAGCTCGACTTCTGGCGATAGACATCGACGCCGCCGCGCGTGTCGATCGGACAATAGTTGTAGGAATAGCCGCCCGAACCGCAGGAGATGATCTGGCTGCGCGCCTCAGCCGGTGACGATGCAAAGGCAAGGGCTGCCAATGCAGCCGCCGCAGCAAAACTGGTCTTCAACATCATGTGCCCCTTTGGTGTTCCCCGTCCCGCAAGTGTCTGCCCGATCAGGTGGGCATGCAAGCCGGTATGGGTGAGCTTTCAGGGTCCGGTTGTCGCGCCCGGCATCTGAATGGCGGCTGAACGGGCTCAAGCGCCCAGCCTTTCAAGGTGCAGCCAGCTCAAGAGACCCAGAATCACGATCATGGCGTAGATCACCACATTGGCCGCCGATGTCGGCACGTTGAGGCCGGTGATCCGCTCCAGCTGGGTGGCGATCCAGCGGCCTTCCTCCGGATTCGTTTCCCTGGCGCGCCAGGCACCCGTCATCAGCCAGGAGCGGAGCGAATCAAGCACGCAGGTGTCGCGGTTCACCAGCCATTGCAGCAGCGTGAACGCAATGAAGCCGATATGGACCCAGAGCGCGGTCTGATTGGGGACCAGCCAGCCAAGACAGCCATAGGCCAGTGCGCCCCAATGCAGCCAGTGCAGCGCAAACAGCAATGCGCGCCGCACCGGAGACAAATGAAGTGTGGCATCGTTTGCCGTCATGCGCGCGTTTCTCCCCCCGAAGATCCGCCATCCTTACTTGATGGCGACGCCCTTGGCGAGTTTGGCGACCTGCGCGTGACGGAAGCAGGTGACGAGGTGGTCGTTGACCATGCCCACGGCCTGAGCAAAGGCATAGACAATTGTTGGCCCGCAGAAGTTGAAGCCCTGGGCTTTCAGGTCTTTTGACAGGCGCTCTGACATCGGCGTGAAGGGTTTGACATCCTTCATGGTGCGCAGCGTGTTCTGCTGCGGGCGGCCATCGACAAACTGCCAGATGTAACCGGCAAAGCCGCCGTCGCGCTTTTCCTCCATGTCGAGCCAGAGCTGTGCGCTCTTGATCGTGCTTTCGATCTTGCCGCGATGGCGGATGATCCCCTCGTCGGCGAGAAGGCGGCTGATATCCTTCTCGCCATAGCGGGCGATGCGGGCCGGATCAAAATTGTGGAAGGCCTTGCGGAAGTTTCCACGCTTCCGCAGGATCGTGATCCACGACAGGCCCGCCTGGAATCCATCCAGAATCAGTTTTTCCCAAAGGGCGCGGCTGTCCGTCTCCGGCACGCCCCACTCCTCGTCATGGTAGGCGACATAGAGCGGGTCTTCGCCCGGCCACGGACAGCGCGACTTTGCTGGCATCAGCGTTTGGCCTTTGCCTTCGTTTTGACCTTGGGCGCGGGCTTTTTGGCCTTGGCCTTGGTCAGCGTCTTTGCCATTGCCGTCTTCTTTTTGGCGCCGGTCTTGGCGACAGCAGCCTTTGCCTTTTTGGTCTTTGCGCCGTCTTTGGCTGCGAGCATGGGTGGCGGCGGCAGGTGAACCGCTTCGATCTTGTTGCCATCCAGATCGCGCACAAAGGCCGCGTAGTAATCGGGCGTGTATTCGGGGCGAAGGCCCGGTGCGCCATCGGACGCGCCGCCATGGGCCAGCGCGACTTCGTGGAACTTGTCCACTGCCTTGCGGCTGGGGGCCGCAAAGCAGATATGCGTGCCGTTACCGGCTGATTGCGCGCCGCCGTCATGGGGCTGGCCGATCCAGAATTCGGGCGCGGTCGCGCCATATCCTGCGGCGTGCGGCAGATAATCGGCAACGCGCTTGAAGCCAAGTGCGCCACAAATCGCATCATAAAACGCGGCCGCGCGCGCCGTGTCGCGCACGCCAACCGAAACGTGAGAGATCATTGTCATGGGAAGTACCTGTGCCGGGGGGAGCCTTTTGGCTCAGACCAGTGACCGCCACCAGTCATCGGGCGCCACTTCAATCCTGTTGCCGCCGCAGGTCAACGTCGTTTGCGTGACTTCGGCTTCACGAAGCCGGTCAAGGCGCAGGAGGGCAAGGCCGATGGCGCCGCTTGCCACTGGCACTGCCGAACGCAGCTCGCCGATGGCGTGATCGCCCGCCAGTACCGGTGTTCCGGGCTCTGCCATTGCGGCGAGGTGCACGGTCACGAGACGCTTGCGGGCGCTGGCGCGGTGCTTCATGCGGGCTGTCACCTCCTGACCCACATAACAGCCCTTGCGGAAATCAACGCCGTTGGCCTCCTCGAAATTGATGTCGAGAAGGAAAAATCTGTCGGGCTCAAGCTCGCGCGACGAAGGAACGTGGCGGGCGATGCGCAGTTGCTCAATGGCGGCAGGATCGAGCTTCTGGCGGCTTTCGCCTGCTTCCAGTTCCTCGCGCGGGCCGATGATGCGGAAGCCGAGGGCCGGATCGCGTGGATCGGCAAAGATCGCCAGTGCCGGAGAGGCTTCAGGCGGCGCACCCAGAAGGCATGCGACAGCATGTGTGGCCGACAGATTGGCAATCGTCAGCTTCGCGCGCAGGCGGTAAAGCGTGAGCCGCTTTTCGAGATCGGCGGCACGGGTGGCGGGCACATCGAGCAGAAAGGCGCCCTCATGCTCCGTCACAAAAAAATCGGTGATGAGTTTGCCCTGAGGCGTCAGCAGGGCTGCAAAGATGCCCTTGCCGGGCGCAACCTTGGCCATGTCGTTCGAGATCAGGCCATGCAGAAAGGCGCGGGCCGTTTCGCCGGAAACCGCCAGAACGGCGCGCGTGTCATCAAGGTGAATGCCGGAAAGAGCCATGGCCCGTGTTTTTGCCGATGTGGGTCTGCTTCACAAGTCCCGACCGCCTCCATATAAGCAGGTGATGCGGATTTTGCAGGTCATGGCGGGTGCCAAAGCGGGCGGCGCAGAGGCGTTCTTTGAGCGGCTCACACTGTCGCTCCATCAGGCGGGTGAGGATGTGCGCGCCATCATCCGGCATGATCCGGCGCGCCTGCAACGGCTTCAGGCGGGCGGTGTTCGTGCGGCCGGTGCGCCTTTTGGCGGGCCGTTCGACTTTTCAACACGGAGCGCCCTCAAAGCGGTCATGCGTGAATTCAGGCCGCAGGTCACATTGGCATGGATGAACCGTGGCGCTGCAAAGACCCCGCATCCGGCGCGGGTTGCCGGTGCAGGCGTGCTCGCCGGGCGGCTGGGTGGCTATTACAATCTCAAATATTACCGGCATTGCGATCATCTGATCGGCAACACGAAGGGCATCGTGCGCTGGCTTGCCGAACAAGGCTGGCCGAAAGACCGCTGCCATTACCTGCCGAATTTTGCGGAAAGCGCGGCGATGGCGCCGGTCGGGCGCGCAGCCCATTCGACGCCTGACGAGGCGCGCGTGATCCTGGCGCTGGGGCGGCTTCACACCAGCAAGGCGTTCGACGTGCTGATCCGCGCGCTGGTGCGGCTGCCGGGTGCGGTGCTGTGGCTAGCCGGTGATGGGCCGGAACGTGGCGCGCTTGAGACACTGGCGCGCGAATGCGGCGTTATGGAACGCGTGCGGTTTCTCGGCTGGCGTGATGATGTGCCAGCGCTTCTGGCGGCCTGTGACCTTCTGTGCTGCCCCTCGCGCCACGAGCCTCTGGGCAACGTCATTCTTGAAGCCTTTGCGCATGATGTGCCAGTGGTGGCTGCATCCAGCGATGGACCGCGCGAGCTGATCAGCGATGGCGTAAACGGTCTCCTGGTGCCGGTTGACGATCCAGCCGCGCTGGCGGCGGCGATCGGGCGCGTGCTTTCTTCGCGCGACCTCGCCGGAACGCTGGCGGCGGGCGGGCGCACGCTCTATCAATCATCCTTCACGCGCGATGCCGTTACCGGCGCCTATCGCGCATTCTTTGCCAGGGTTGTCTCCTGATGTGCGGCATTGCGGGTTTCATGACGATTGACGGGCGGATGCCGCCCGCGTCGCTCATCGACACGCTGGCCTCGTCGCTGGCGCATCGCGGGCCAGATGGCAATGGCCGCCATCTGGCTGCCAGCTATTACCTGATGCAGACCCGGCTTGCGATCATTGATCTGGTCACGGGTGATCAGCCGATCTTTGCGCCGGACGGCACCGTCGTGGCCGTAAATGGCGAGATCTACAATCACGTTGAACTGCGCGCGCAATATGCCGGCGACAGTTTCTCGACGCGCTCCGACTGCGAAATGCCGCTGCACAGTTTCAGGCGTCTGGGTGCGCGTTTCGCCGAACCCTTGCGCGGGATGTATGCGATTGCGCTCTTCGATCCAAAGGAAGAGACGCTCTATCTCTCGCGTGACCGCTTCGGCCAGAAGCCGCTTTATTATGCCGAGGTGGCCACGGGCATCATTTTCGCGTCAGAGCCTCAGGCGATTTTGAAGTCGGGCCTGATTGTGCCGGAACTCTCGCGGCGTGCGGGACAGGAATTGCTGCAGCTCCAGTTTACGACCGGACGCGCAACAGCCTTTGCCGGGATCAATCGCGTGCTGCCGGGCGAAACCATGGTGGTGCAGAGGGGGCGCATCACCGGGCGGCATTTCCTTTCCGCGCTGCCCGACACGCCTCCCGAAAAAATCGGTGAGGAAGAGGCGCTGGAGCGGCTGGATGCGGCCCTGATGGACAGCGTGAATGTGCATCAACGCTCGGATGTGCCCTATGGCCTCTTCTTTTCGGGCGGTATCGACAGCACGGCGATCCTGGCGGCGATGGCGCGGCTCAATGCGTCGCCGGTGCGCGCGTTCACGGCCGGGTTTCCCGGAACGGGTGTTGCCGACGAACGGGCACATGCACGCGCCCTGGCGCAGCGCCTTGGCGCGCAGCACACCGAGATCGAGGTGACGGAAGAGGATTTCTGGCAGACGCTGCCGCTTGTTGTCAGTGCGACCGATGATCCGGCGGCGGACTATGCCATCATTCCCACATGGCATCTGGCGCGCGCGGCCGCCAGGGAACTGAAAGTCGTGCTGGGCGGCGAGGGTGGTGACGAAATCTTTGCGGGCTACGGGCGTTATCGCTCGGTGCGGCGGCCAGTGATTTTCGGCGGACGCGCGATGCGCACGCGCGGCCATCTTGATGGTCTTGGCCTGTTGCGTGATGAAAGCCGCGCCTGGCGCGAGGGCATTGCGGCGGCAGAGGCGCGTGCGGCCCGGCCCGGCTATTCGCGCCTGCAGGCGGCGCAGGCGAGCGACTGCGCCGAGTGGCTGCCCAATGATCTCCTCATCAAGTTTGACCGCTGCCTGATGGCGCATTCGATGGAGGGACGCGCGCCCTTCCTTGATCCTGCGATGACGGCAGCGGGCTTTGCCTTGCCCGATCATCTGAAAATCCGCCGTGGGCTGGGCAAGCATCTCTTGCGCCTGTGGTTGCAGCGCCATGTGCCGGAGTCGGAACCGTTTGCGGCCAAACGCGGCTTTACGGTTCCGGTGGGTGAGTGGATTGCGCACCGTGCTGATGGGCTGGGTCCGCTGGTTGCTGCAAGCGCTGGCGTTTCCATGATGTGCAAGCCGGAGGGTGTGCTTGCGCTTTTTGCGCGGCTCTCCGGCAATGCGGGCAAACATGGCGGCATGGCTGCGTGGCTGCTTCTCTATTTCGCGCTCTGGCACAAAATCCATATCGAGGGTGTGGCGGCGCGCGCCATGCCGATTGATGAATTCCTGAGGCTTTCGTGATGGCCCACTTTGATCTCATCATCCGCAATGGCGTTGTGGTCACAGGCGCTGGCAGCGCCAAGGCCGACATTGCGATTGCCGGTGGCAGGATTGCCCGGGTCGGCTCCCTTGCGACGGCGGATGCGGGAGACGTACTCGACGCCCGGGGGCTGCACGTATTGCCCGGTGTCATTGATACGCATGTCCACTTTCGTGAGCCCGGGCTGACCCACAAAGAAGACCTTGAAACCGGCACGCGTGCGGCGGCGCTGGGTGGCGTGACCTGCGTATTCGACATGCCGAATACGAGCCCGGAGACCACCAGCGCCGAGCGCGTCACTGAGAAGGTGCAGCTGGCGCGCGGCCGCAGCTTTGCCGATCACGCCTTCTTTGCCGGGGCGACTGCCGAGAACGCAGATGCACTCGGCGAGATCGAAAGGACGCCGGGTTGTGCAGGCGTCAAACTCTTCATGGGGTCATCGACCGGCTCACTTCTGATCGAAGACGACGCCACGATTGCCCGCGTGCTTGGCGCGACGCGGCGGCGCGTTGCGGTGCATGCCGAGGATGAGCCGCGCTTGCGGGCGCGCCGCATCTTTGCCGAGCACGACAGGCCGGAGACGCATGGCATCTGGCGCGATGCGGAGTGTGCGCGCCGCGCGGTAGAGCGCATCATCGCACTTGCCCGTGCGGCCAAGCGTCAGGTGCATGTGCTGCACGCCACAACCGCAGGCGAGGCGGCTTTGCTGAAAGACGCCAAGGATGTGGCGACGATGGAAACGACGCCGCAGCATCTGACCCTGACGGCGCCCCAGTGCTATGAGCGGTTGAAATCCTTTGCCCAGATGAACCCGCCGATCCGGTCAGAGGAACACCGCGCGGCGCTGTGGGCTGCGATTGCGGCAGGTGTGCTTGATACGGTCGGTTCGGATCACGCGCCGCACACGCGCGAGGAAAAGGAAAAGCCCTATCCCGCCTCGCCCTCGGGCCTGCCCGGCGTGCAGACGATGCTGCCGCTCATGCTCAACCACGTGGCCGAGGGGCGGCTGACGCTCGAGCGGCTGGTGCAGCTTTTGTGCGAGAGTCCAGCGCGGGTTTTCGGCATTGCCGGCAAGGGCCGCATTGCCGAAGGCTTTGATGCTGACTTTGCCCTCGTTGATCCATCGGCGCGCCAGACGCTCCGCAATCAGGACATGGCGTCACGCTGCGGCTGGACACCGTTTGATGGCATGAAGGTGCAGGGGCGCGTAATCGCTACGGTTCTGCGCGGTCACATCATCATGCGTGATGGCGCTGTCAGTGGCCCTGCGATCGGCGCACCGGCCCGCTTTGCTTAGATCAGTGCAGGCGGTATTCGCCCGACATCAACTTCAGGTCGGTCGGGGTGAAAACGCCGGTGCATGCGACACGCACCGAATGGAGCTTGCCGTCGAGCTTTGATGTCCAGAACGCCAGAAAGCGGTTCAGCACCGGAAATTTCGGGGTGATGTCGTATTCCTGCCAGAGATAAGTCTGCAACAGGCGGGGATGATCGGGCAGGTGATAGAGGATCTCTGCCGTGGTCAGCTGATAGCCGCGGAGCCTCAGCTCCATGCGTTCTGCGTCGTTCATCGCACTCACCTCACATGCACACGTATCCACTCTTGGCTTGGGCCTTTGCGGCCTTCGATGATCTCATGTTGCCATTCTGACTGCGGCTTTCTTGAGAAATCGTAAGGGCATCCTCGTGGCGCTGCCAAGAGGCCCCCGCGCGAAGGCAGCACCGCCCCTTCCTGATGCTTGACGCCGCCGCCATTTTCAGTTGCCGTTCACCCTGACGGGCAAAAATCATCCAGAATGGCCCGGCGAATTGGGGGAGAGATGACCGGCACGTTCCGGGCCATTGTGCTGACCAAAGATGATTCAGGCTTCAAGGCGCAACTCGGCGCGCTTGACGATGGGGCGCTGATGGAGGGCGACGTCACGCTTGCCGTCACGCACTCGACCGTCAATTACAAAGACGGGCTGGCGCTTTCGGGCTCGCCTGTGGTGCGGCGCTTTCCCATGGTGCCGGGAATCGATTTCTGTGGCGTGGTCGAAAGCTCCTCTCATCCTGCATGGAAGAAGGGCGATGTCGCCGTGCTCAATGGCTGGGGCGTGGGCGAGGTGCATCTGGGCGGCTATGCGGCGCGCGCGCGCATCAAGGGCGATTGGCTCCTCAAGCTGCCGCCACCCTTTTCGCCCGCCGAAAGCATGGCGATCGGCACCGCGGGCTATACAGCGGCGCTCTGCATGCAGGCGATCATCGCGCATGGCACAACCCCGCAGTCAGGTGCGCTTCTGGTGACGGGGGCTGCGGGTGGTGTGGGATCGGTTGCAGTCGCACTCGCCAAGGCGCACGGGTTTCATGTGATTGCTTCGACAGGGCGCGAGAGCGAAGCCGCCTATCTGAAATCTCTCGGCGCCGATGAGATCATCGCGCGCGCCGAACTTGCAGGTGAGGGAAGGCCCTTGGGCAAAGAACGCTGGGCGGCCGCCATTGACAGTGTGGGCTCGCGCACGCTGGCCAATGTGCTGGCGCAAACGCGCTATGGCGGCATTGTTGCGGCGTGCGGGCTTGCGGGCGGCAATGATCTGCCGACAACCGTTCTTCCCTTTATCCTGCGCGGCGTGACGCTTGCCGGCATCGACTCGGTCATGGCGCCGCATGCCAGGCGTGTTGCGGCGTGGAAACTGCTTGCCGAGAAGCTCGACCGTCAGAAGCTTGCGGCGATGACAAAGACGATCCCGCTTTCGGGTGTGTTTGATGCGGGCAAAGCAATCCTGAAGGGTGAAGTGCGCGGCCGACTTGTTGTGGATGTGCAGGCATGAACGCGCCATCCCTTCCGCCCTTCCGCCCCCTGCGCATGGTTGAGCCGCGCGTTTCGGTGACGCGCCGCGCCAATGGCGAGATCATTCTTGAAAATCCCTACCGGCTGCTGCCGGTGCCCGCCAATGTGATTGAGCCCTTCCGCATCTGGGCGGCAGCGGCGCCTGATCGCGTGTGGCTGGCCGAGCGGCCATCGCCCGGCGCGCCCTGGCGGATCTGCACCTATGCCGAGGCGCTTGATGCAATTGCGCGCATTGCGTCGGGGCTTCTGGCGCTATCGGGTGGAGCGCCCAAGCCGCTGATGATCCTCTCCGGCAATTCCATCAACCATGCCCTGTTGAGTTACGGCGCCATTCTTGCGGGTATGCCGGTTGCACCGCTCAGCCGCGCCTACAGCCTGATGTCGAGTGACTTTGCGCGGCTCGATCATTGTGCGGAACTCGTCGAGCCTGGCTTTGTGTTTGCCGATGATGGTGTGCTTTTTGAGAAGGCGCTGAAGCGTGTGGCGGCGCGCGGCGCACGTATCATCCACGAAAAGCGCGCGGCGCCGGGCGCTGACTCCATCGCGTTTGCCCAACTTTTGACGCATGCGCCGGATGCGGCGGAGGGCGCCTATGCGCGCCTGTCGCATGACAGCGTGGCGAAGTTTCTTTTCACTTCCGGCTCAACCGGTATGCCGAAGGCCGTCATCAACACGCATCGCATGATGTGCACGAACGCGGTGATGGCGCGCAGCCTTCTGGCCGACCCGGAGGGCGAGGAGCCGTCGGTGTCGCTGTCATGGCTGCCGTGGAACCATACGTTTGGCGGCAATGCCGTGCTGAACGGCATGACGACATCGGGTGGCACGCTTTATCTGGATGGCGGCCTGCCGCAGCCCGGATTGTTTGACGAGACGCTGCGCAATCTTGCGGAAATCTCGCCCACCTCCTACTCGAACGTGCCAGCGGCTTACGCGATGCTGATCCCGGCGCTGGAGCGTGACGATGCGCTGGCCGCAACCTTTTTCAGGAAGCTGCGCGGCCTTGCCTATGGCGGTGCGGCGTTGAGCCAGGATCTCTATGACCGCATCCAGAAAGTCGCCATCCGCCATTGCGGTGAGCGGCTTTCGTTCAGCTCGGGCTATGGTGCGACAGAAACCGGCCCGACCATCATGAATGTGCATTGGCCGACTGCGCGCATGGGACTGCTTGGCCTGCCGCTGCCGGGCGTTGCGATCAAACTCGTGCCGCAGGGCGGCAAGATGGAAGTACGCGCCAAGGGTGATTGCATCACGCCGGGCTATCACAAGCGGCCCGACCTTTCGGCCAAGGCATTTGATGACGAGGGCTTTTACAGTCTGGGTGATGCCGCGAAGTTCGTTGACCCGGATGATCCAGCGCAGGGCCTCGTCTTTGACGGGCGCGTGGCCGAAGACTTCAAACTTGAGACCGGCACATGGGTCAATGCGGGGCGGCTGCGTGTGCAAGCGATCGAGGCAGCGGGCGGGCTGTTGCAGGATGCGCTGGTCGCGGGGCTCGACCGGGCCTATGCAGCGATTCTGGGCTGGCCCAATCTGGCGGCCTGCCGGGCAGCCACAGGCAATGACAGGCTCAGCTTTGATGAGGTTGTGACGCATCCCCAGATTCTGTCGCGGATTGCGGCGGGGCTGACTGCGCACAACAAGGTAAACCCCGGCTCCAGCACACAAATCAGGCGGGCGCTTTTGATGGTTGAGCCGCCCAGCCTTGATGCGGGTGAGATCACTGACAAAGGCTATGTCAACCAGAGCCTGTCACTTGCGCGGCGCAAGGCACTGGTTGAAAAGCTTTATACCGACCCGCCGGGGAACGACGTGATCGCGGTCTGACACGTCCCCAACAGGATGCCTTGCCCGTGCTTGACTGGATCTGGCTTTTCGTCAGTGGCTTTTTCATCGGACTGGTGGCGGCGGCGCCTATCGGGCCGGTGAACCTCATCTGCATCCGGCGCACGCTGCAATATGGACCCATCAACGGGTTTCTGACCGGGCTGGGCGCCGCCGTGGGCGATGGCGTGTTCGCCGTGATCGCCGCCTTTGGCCTGACGGCAGCAAGTCAGCTGATCGAGGGCAACCTCCTCTTTATTGAGCTGTTTGGCGGTCTCATTCTGCTTGGCTATTCGATCAAGACATTGATGTCAGACGTGACACTGCCCGAGCCGATCCATCTGAAAAGCCGTGAGCAGAATGTGGCGCGCGCGGCGGGGGCAGGCCTCCTCAAACCGATGGCGGCAGCCTTTGCACTGACCGTCACCAATCCGGCGACGATGTTTGGCTTTGCGGCGCTCTTTGCCGGGCTTGGCAGTTTCAGCCAGGGTGCCGCCTCCTATGGTCAGGCGGTCACCGTCGTGACAGCGGTCATCGCCGGTTCGGCTGCGTGGTGGTTTTTCGTGACAGCGTTTACCAGCCTGTTCCACCACCAGATCGGCGAGCGCGGCATGCGCATCATCAACAAGGTCACCGGTTTCGTGATCGGTGCATTCGGCCTTTCCGTTCTTGGCAATCTTGTCTGGAGCCGTCTCCTATGAGCAGCGATGCAATGCGCCCGACCGGGGCTGAAAGCCTGATTGCCACGCTTGAGGCGTCAGGTGTTGAAGTCTGCTTCACCAATCCCGGCACATCGGAAATGCATGCCGTTGCCGCGATCGGCCGGGCGCAGAAGATGCGCTCCATCCTTGCGCTCTTTGAAGGTGTGGCGACCGCGGCGGCTGACGGCTATGGCCGCATGGCGGAAAAGCCCGCCTCGACGCTCCTTCATCTGGGGCCGGGGCTCGCGAACGGACTTGCCAATCTGCACAATGCGCGGCGCGCTGCGACGCCCATCGTGAACATCGTTGGCGATCATGCGGTCTCGCATCGCGATCTTGATGCGCCGCTCGCCTCAGACGTTGCGGGTTTTGCGGCGCCGGTTTCCAAATGGATCAAGTCGGCAGACCGGGTTGAGGATGTTGGCGCCGCCGCCGCAGAATCCGTTGCCGCTGCCATGGGTGCACCACAGGGCATTGCAACACTCATCCTTCCCGCGAATACAGCCTGGGAGCATCTGCCAGAGGGTGTGAAGCTGGCTGCGCCTCCTGTGCGGGTGGCTGTGCCGCCCGCGCCGGATGCGCGGATGATCCGCGATGTGGCGGCAGCGCTCAAATCCGCGCAGAAGGCGGTGATCCTGATTGCGGGCAAGGCGTTGCTTGAGCCCGGGCTGCAGGCGGCTGCGCGCATTGCGGCGGCAACCGGCGCCCGCATCGTGACCGACACATTCGTATCGCGCCAGACGCGCGGGGCCGGTGTTCCGGCCATCGGGCGCATCCCCTATTTCCCCGAGATGATCGTCGATGATCTCAAGGGCACAGACCTTCTGGTGCTGGCAGGCACGAAGGCGCCGGTTGCGTTCTTCGCCTATCCCGGCCGGCCCGGTGCGCTGACGCCCGAGGGCGCGAAGGTTCTTTCCGTCGCTGCGCCTTCAACCGATGCGGCGGCCGCGCTTGCAGCGCTGGCGGATGAGCTGGGCGCCAAAGGCCCCGCGCCATTGACACAATTGAAGCGCATGGAGCGGCCACAGCCCGGTGCGCTCAATGCCACCAATGCAGGCGCGGTGATTGCGCATCATCTGCCGGAAGACGCGATTGTGGTCGATGAGGGCGCGACATCCAGCGGCGCGGCCTTCGGCATGAGCGGCACAGGCCCGCGCCATGACTGGCTTTATCTGACGGGCGGCTCGATCGGCATGGGCCTGCCGCTGGCGCTGGGCGCAGCAATTGCCTGTCCCGGCCGCAAGACCGTGTGCCTGCATGGCGATGGCGGCGCGATGTACACAATCCAGGCGCTGTGGACGATGGCGCGCGAAAAGACGGATGTGGTCACGGTCATTTTCGCCAACCGCTCTTATGCGATCCTCAAGATCGAGTTGATGCGCACGGGCGTGCAGAATGCGGGGCCGCAGGCGCTGTCGCTGTTCGACCTTGCGAACCCTGAAATCTCGTTTGCTGGTCTTGCCCGTTCGATGGGCGTGGAAGGCATCCGTGCCGAGACGGTGGAAGAGTTTGAAGCTGCGTTCTCGTCTGCGATGAAACGCAAGGGTCCGGTGCTGATTGAGGCGGTGATTTGAGCCTGCGGTGAAACGCAAGGCGAGATTTTATCCTCTCCCCTTGGGGAGAGGACGCGAGCTCTTGCGAGCGGGTGAGGGGGAGTTTTGATGTGGCCCCCTCACGGAATTTGCGAAGGCAAATTCCTGCTCTCCCCGAGGGGAGAGCTGAAGCAAACAGACGCTCTCCTCACCCCTCCGGCGTGAACTCGCCTGCGCGGATGCGGGCGGGCAGGCCATCGGCAAAGGCGGCTACCGGCTCCACGCCATAAAGGTCCACAAGTTCGGTCAGCGCGGCAAAAATTGCGGCCGATGCAAGCGCCTCTGACGGCACGCCATCGCGCAAGGCAGCGTCCCACATGTCGAGCACGCGCGCGAGCGCCTTGCGCTTGCCGTCGGCAATGGCGCCGTCCGAGAGCGGGCCTTCTGTGGATGATTTGGCCATTCGCGTTAACTCCTGTGGCAGCGCCGCATGCGCCGTTCATCTTCAAGCCCTTCCATTTACCGCTTTTCTTTACCGCAATCCTCTGTTCAAAATGGCACGGCCTGCCTGTGCATAAGTCTGCCGGGCGGGTGACTTTCCGGCTCATGCATGACAGATGCGCCGGTCTGCCCGTCACGAAGCTGTTGCTTCACTCTGTTCTGAGCGGGCAGGCCACCAAGAGCGCACGGTGCGGGGTTTGCATCGCAGGGGATGCCGTCCCTTGCCGATACAGGCCGATGCCGGTTGGCGGGTAGGTGGGGTGACCGGCTGCATTTCCCCCAAGGCGGCCGGAAGGAGTTGGGTCACATGTTCCTGTCGAGTGTGCGTGCACCCGCGCGAGCCGTTGATGGCAGCGCTGGCGATGGCGAGCTTGCCGCTGGTCCCTTCCTCTCGCCCAAAAAGGGCATGCGGATCGGCGAGCGGCTTTTGTCCCTGGGTCTTCTGGGAGAAGAGCACTTGGCCAAGGCGCTCGACGAAAAGCGGCGCAATCCGCACAAGCGGCTCGGCCGCATCCTGATCGAACAGGGCGTGCTTTCGGAGGCAAGCCTGCAGGGCGTCTTCGGACAGGCGATCTCGCAGGCGCGCTCGGTGCTCATTGATCCCGCAGCAGTGCGCATCCTGCCGCGCGATGTGGCCGCCAATCATCAGGCGCTGCCGATTTCCACGGGCGATGGCGCGGCCATCGTGGCGGTCAGCGCCGCATGCGACAGCACGACCATTGAACAGTTGAAGCCATTCTTTCCCGCAGGGCTGCGCATCGAGCCGCGCGTCTGGCCGCAGGATGAGCTTGGCCACGTGATTGCGGCGGCCCACGAACACCCGCTGGCATTTGATGCCGTAATGGCAGAGCTGGATGCACGCGAAGCCGATGGTGATGCAGGCGAGGCGCGCAAGGGCTGGAACGATCCGGCGGTGCGTTTCGTCAATGCGGCGATTCTGGAGGCGCTGCGTCTGTCGGCGACGGCACTTCATCTTGAGCCGCGTGGCGAGCGGATCAGCGTTTCCCTCCGCGTAGATGGTGTGCTGGAAGCGCGTGGATCGATCCCGCGGCGTGAGCTTGCCGCCGTTCTGCTGCGGCTCGAAGCGCTTTCGGATGACGGGCCGGGTTCACGGCGGATGGAAAAGGATGCCGCAGGCATTCTGACAGGGCGGCTCGCGGCCTTTCTGGGCGACCGTCATATCGAAGGCCGCATCTTTGGTCTTCCCGCCGCCGAGGGTGAAGCCATCGTTGTGCGGCTGACCGAGACGACGCGTGTGCCGCTGCCGCTGGAACGGCTCGGCTTTGGCGCGGCAACGCGTGATGCGCTGCGCAGCGCGGTCCGGCGCCCGCAGGGCCTGACAATTGTTGCAGGCCCGCGCGAAAGCGGCCGCACAGAAACACTCTACGCCCTTTTGGCCGAAGCCCGGCGCGCAGGCGGTGCAGCACTGACGATTGAAGGCCGCATCTCTCATCGCGTCGCACAGGCGCGCCAGGTGGCGCTCGACAGCGGCGATCAGTTTTCGGCTCCCGCGCTGGTGCGCGCCGGCATTGCGCAGGATTGCGACGTCATCCTGATCGACTCGATTGATGACCGCGAGACGGCGCGTGCAGCACTTGATGCCGCCATGGCCGGCATCCGTGTGCTGGCCGGCATTTCAGCGCCTGACAGCTTTACGGCGCTTGCACGGCTCATGGATCATGGGGCGTCGCCTGCATTGGTTGCGGCCAATGTTCCGGCAATTGCAGCCCTGCGTCTGGGGCGGCGGCTCTGCACCGTGTGCAAGCGTTCGCAGGCGGCAACACCGCTTATGTGCGAGGCACTGCAAATCGATCCGCAGTCGGGGGCAACGCTCAATACGCCCAAGGGCTGCACCTATTGCCGCGACACGGGCTATAAGGGCCGGGTTGCGATTTCAGAGGTGCTGACCATCGACAGTGATCTGGCCGATCTGATCGGGCAGGGCGCCACACGCTCGGAAATCGAGGGTTTTGCGGAAGAGGCGGGCTTTGTGCGACTGGCCCGAGACGGAATCGCCCGCACGATGGCGGGCGAAACCAGCTTCGACGAATTTGTGCGGCTGTTCGGCGGCGCTTAAAGCACCTGCAGAAGCTCCAGCTTGAAGATCAGCGTCTGGCGCGGCGGAATGTCTTCGCCCGCGCCACGCTCGCCATAGGCGAGTTCGTGCGGCAGCACGAGTTCCCACACATCGCCTTCCTTCATCAGCTGCAGGGCTTCGACCCAGCCGGGGATCAGGCGGTTGACCGGAAACACAGCCGGTTCGTTGCGGGCATAGGAACTGTCGAACACCGTGCAGTCGATCAGCGTGCCCTGATAGTGCGCGCGCACGCGGCTGGTGGCAGCGGGCTGTGCGCCCTTGCCGCTGGCCAGCACGCGATAGCGAAGCCCGCTGGCGGTCTTCACGACGCCGGGCTGGGCATCATAGTTCGAAAGGAACGCGGCGTTGGCGGCGTCAGACAGGGCAGACATGTTCAGCTCTCCGGTGCGTGTTTCTTCGCAGGTAAATGGGGCAAGTTTCTGGGTGCAGGCCGAAAGGGCGGCTGCGGCGGTAAGGATGG
This sequence comes from Alphaproteobacteria bacterium UBA2784, assembly GCA_002352285.1. GTDB lineage: Bacteria > Pseudomonadota > Alphaproteobacteria > Micropepsales > Micropepsaceae > UBA2784. The sequence goes on from DEIC01000045.1 coordinate 31,631, forward strand.
AAGCAGCCTGAATGAGGCGGCGGATCATGGCGTTTCCCAATCATTTCTTGAGAGAAAGGGTGAAATCGGGCGCTCGTCATGCCACGGGCAGGCCGTGCGCACAACGCAATTTGCGTTCAGAAAAGGTCGAGCTGGTCGCCCGCCTTGCCGCCCTTCTTAGCGCCCGCAGCTTCGGGCGTGGATTTCTTTGCCGGCGCAGGCTGAGCTGCGGGCGTTACCGGCACAATCAGGCCGGGATCATCATTGGCCACCTGATTGACCCGGGTTGAAACCCAGTCAAAGTCCAGAAGATCGTCGGGCGCGGGCGCAATGAGAGAGGAAGCCTCCCGGGCACCGAAGCGCTCCACATCCAGCCAGACATCGAATTTTTCCGGCGGCACGATCACCGGCATGCGGTCATGCACCTGTTGCAGCGTGGCGTTGGCGGATGTGGTGACCAGCGCCATCGACTCGATGATGGTGCCGTCGGGCGCCTTCCAGATCTCCCACAGTCCGGCGAGCGCAAACAGGCCACCCCTTTTCAGGTGAATATGTGCGGGCTGCTTGGGCCCCTTGCCCATCGCCTTCCACTCGTAAAACCCGTCAACCGGCACCAGACAGCGGCGCAGGCGGAAGGCGGTGCGGAAGGATGGTTTGTCGGCTACCGACTCGCCGCGCGCGTTGATCAGCGGCGCCGAACTTGCCATTTCCTTTGACCAAGCAGGCACCAGGCCCCAGCGCAGCATGACGAGCCTGCGTTCGCCACCCTCCAGCCGCACGGCGGGCACGTCCTGTGTCGGGGCGACGTTATAGCGCGCAGGCAGGTTGGGCAGCGGGTTCCTGAATCCGAACATCCGCCTGATCGCTTCGGAGGGCGCTGCAATCGTATAGCGGCCGCACATGGCGCTTCCGGTCCCTGATTTCCCTTGCCCGCAAGCCCATCCTGCGCCATCTGGCGCAACAGCGATACGGGGACAAAAATGAAACAGCCAATGATCGGGGTCGGCGCCATTGTCTGGCGGGGCGATCATGTGCTCCTCATCAAGCGGGGCAAGGCGCCCCGCAAGGGTGAATGGAGCATCCCCGGCGGCCGCATCCATTGGGGCGAGACGCTGGAAGAGGCCGTGCGCCGCGAGGTTCTGGAGGAGACGGGCGTTACCATCTCGCGCCTGCATCACTGCGAGACGCTGGAGGCGCGCTTTCAGGAGCGCGGCGAGGTGACGCGCCACATCATCCTTGTGGATTACTCGGCGCGCTGGAAAAGCGGTCGCGTGCGTGCCGGTGATGATGCGGCAGATGCCCGCTTTTATCCGTATGCGGAGATTTCGCGGCTGGGGCTGTGGGAGGAGACTCTGCGCGTCATACGAAAAAGCCGCCAGCAGATGATGCGGCGGCGGGGCAAAGTCAATGCACGAGGTGCAGGGAGTTTAGGTGCAAAGAAACAGACTGGCAAGAGCAGAAAATAGGTCATATCTGGATCGCCTCTTTCAATCCATGGAGGCACATCATGCACGCAGCAGGACTTGATTTCGGCACATCCAACTCGGCCATCGGCGTCATCCGCGATGGCGCGCCGGTGCTTGCGCCGATTGATGGCGGCTCGGCGATGATGCCGTCGGCCATCTTTTTCGATTTTGAGGAGGAGCGCCCCAGTTTCGGGCGGGAGGCGATCAACGCCTATGTCAGCGGGCATGACGGGCGGCTGATGCGCTCGCTCAAATCCATTCTCGGCTCCAGGCTCGTCAAGGAAGATACGTTTCTGCGCACGCGGCGCGTTCCCTTCACCACCATTCTGGGGCTGGTGATTGGCGAGATGAAAAAGCGCGCCGAAGAATTTCTGGGCGCGCCGATTGATGCTGTGGTGCATGGGCGGCCTGTGCACTTTGTCGATGGCGATGCGGCAGCCGACCGCTTTGCCGAAGATACGCTGACGCAAATAGCCGAGGATGCGGGCTTTGCCCATGTCGCTTTTGCCTATGAGCCGATTGCAGCCGCACGTGCCTATGAGCGCACGATTGCGCGCGAGGAAACGGCTCTGATCGCGGATATTGGCGGCGGCACATCCGACTTTTCGGTCGTGCGCCTTTCGCCCGACCGGCGCGATCAGGCGGAGCGGGCCTCTGACATTCTTGCAACCGGCGGCCTGCGTCTGGGCGGCACGGATTTTGACCGGCTGCTCTCACTTGATGCGGTCATGCCGGTCTTCGGGCTGGGCGCGAGTCTGAAATCGAAGCGGCTGCCCATGCCCTCGATCCTCTATGCGGAGCTGGCGCACTGGCCTTCCATCAACAATCTCTACAATGCGCGCACGTTGCGCGAGGTGCGCGAGCTTGACGCAGATTGCCGCGAGCCGCAGAAGAGCCGGCGTCTGTTGCAGGTGATTGAAAAGCGCCTTGGCCACCGCGTGGCGATGGAGGTGGAAGGCGCCAAGATCCGGTTGACGGAGCGCGAGAGCGATGCAGTCGATCTCTCGCTTGTCGAGGCAGGACTTTCCGCCCCCGTGACGCGCAGCGCGTTCGATGCGGCGATTGCGGAAGAACTTTCGCGCATGGCTCAGTGCGTGCGCGAGACGCTGGCCAAGGCGGGCGTGAACGCTGCGGGCCAGAAAACCCTGCGGCTCAATTCGCAGAAGGTCGATACGATATTCGTGACAGGCGGCTCGGGCCTTGTGCCAGCCGTGCGGCAATTGCTGGCTGCTCTTTTGCCTCACGCCGTGCTGCGCTCGGGCGATGACTTTCTTTCCGTAGCGAAAGGCCTGACCGAGGAGGCGCGCATCCGCTTTGGCTGACAGGTTGCGTGCATCCCGTGCGCGGTTATCATCGGCGCATTCGCAACGGAGGATGCGCCATGAGCTACAAGCCCTTTGATCTGACCGGCAAGGTTTCACTCATCACCGGTGGCAATGGCGGCATCGGCCTTGGCTTTGCCGAGGCGATTGCGGCCTCTGGCGGCGATGTCGTGATCTGGGGAACGAACGACAAAAAGAATGCCGAGGCGGAGGCCAGCCTCAAGGCGCATGGTCGGCGCGTGCATGTGCAAAAGGTGAATGTCGCCAGCGAGGCTGATGTCGTCGCCGGCATGAAGGATGCCGTGCGTGCGATGGGGCGCATCGACAGCGTCTTTGCCAATGCGGGCATTGGCGGCGGTGCGGCGTCGTTTCTGGAGATGACGACGGAAACCTATCGCAAGGTTTTGTCGGTCAACGAAGATGGCGTGTTCTGGACCTTCCGGGAGGCGTGCCGCCACATGGTTGACCGCTTCAAAAGCGGTGACCGCTCTGGCGGTTCGATCGTGGGCGTGGCGTCACTGGCTGCGATTGAAGGTGCGGCGCGCAATCAGGCCTATGCCGCCACGAAGGGGGCCGTCATCTCCATGATGAAGGCAGTTGCCGTGGAACATGCACGCTATGGCATCCGCGCCAATGCGATCCTGCCGGGCTGGATTGCCACCGACATGACGGCGTTTGCGCAGGGCAGTGACGTCTTTACTGACAAGGTGATTTCGCGCGTGCCGATGCGGCGCTGGGGAACGCCTGCAGATTTCGGTGGCATTGCCGTCTATCTCGCCAGTGACGCGAGCGCGTACCATTCCGGCGACAGCTTTGTGATCGACGGCGGTTACGCGGTGTTTTGATTTTGTTGTTCGTTCAGCCTCCCCTTTCCTAAAAGGGGAGGCGGAACTTGAGTGAGCGAAAAGCGAAACTCAAGTCCGGTGGGGTTGCGGGACGCTGCGCTGAGTTTGCAAGCGGTGCCCCCCACCGATTTGCGCAAACGCGCAAATCCTTGCGCTCCGCTCACCCCCAACTCGGGGGAGGCGGAAGCAAAGCAGCATTCACAAGCAAGCCGCAGTTTGGGGGTTTGTCCCCCTTTCAATCACACACCAGCTGTCCATACGAATTGCGCTTGTTGCGCGCGCGGCATTCGGGGCTGGGGCCAACGAATTCGCCGTCGGGACTCCACATCACGGCGCCGCGTTGCTGATCGGCATAGGCTGCATCCTCGCACGCCTTCGAGTTGAGGCGGCCAGTGGCATCGGGGCGATAGCCCATGTAGTTGCACAGGATCACGGGCCACCAGCGGTCACGCTCTGAAGCCAGAATATAGTCCTTGAGATATTGCGGCGCGCGCTTCCACCACTCGCGCACGCGGTCGCGCGTCATGGTTGCCGTGTGCGGCCGCACGGTCGTGAGGAATTCTTCCTCCGACCAGGGCGGGCCTGCACTGGCCGGTGACGCAAGGGCAAGAAGGGTAAATCCGGCCACGATGGCGGCGCAAAGCGTCTTGAGCATGGGTTCACCTCGTTTGCGCGCCAGCTTGCCACAGGATCGGGGCCTTTGCGAGGCGGGTTGAGGTTTCGCCCGGCCCGGCCAATGATGGGCGCATCACATTTCACGGAGAATGGCATGAGCCTGCGCACGCGTGTGACCGACCTCTTGGGCATTGAGCATCCCATCCTGCTGGCAGGCATGGGCGGTGTTTCCTATGCCGAGCTGTGTGCGGTGGTGTCGGAAGCGGGCGGCTTTGGCACGCTGGGCATGGCAGGTGTGGGCACGTCAGAGATCCGCAACCAGATCAAGCGCGTCCGCGCGCTCACCAAAAAGCCTTTCGGTGTCGACCTGCTGGCGGCGGTGCCGGAGTCACTTGAAAAGGCGGCCGACATCATCATCGACGAGGGCGCCAATGCCTTTATCTCGGGCCTTGGTGTGCCGCCGCGACATCTGGTGGACCGTTTCCATGCGGCGGGCCTGAAAGTGATGAATGTCTGCGGCACGGTGAAACACGCGCGCGATGGCGAAGCGGGTGGGCTTGACGCCGTGATTGCGCAGGGCACGGAAGCGGGTGGCCATACGGGTCGCATCGCGGGCATGGCGCTCATTCCCCAGGTGGTGGATGCCGTGCGCGTGCCGGTGGTCGCCGCAGGCTCCATCGTCGATGGGCGTGGCATGGCGGCGGCCTTCGCGCTCGGCGCGGAAGCCGTGTGGGTGGGCACGCGCTTTATCGCCAGCGCCGAGGCGCATGCGGGCCAGATGTACAAAGACGTGATCGTCGATGCGAAGGACGAAGATACGATCATCACGCGCTGCTATTCCGGCAAGACGATGCGCGTGTTCAAGAACCCCTATGTCGTTGACTGGGAGCGCCGCCCGCAGGACATCAAGCCATTTCCGGCGCAGGCCATTCACTCGGCACAGGCAGGCGTGATGGGCGGCATTGGCGGCCAGATCGAGGGGCTGGACCGCGACCGCTCCTGCTTTGCGATGGGGCAGGGCGCGGGCGCGATCAAAGACGTGCGCCCGGCAGGCGAGATCGTGCGGGCCATGGTGCATGAGGCGGCAGGTGTGCTGTCACGCATTGGCAGGCTGGCGAAGGAAATGGGGTGATCCCAATTTTCCCTCTCCCCGAGGGGAGAGCGGGCAAAGAGTTCAATCGCCCAACACCCTTCCCGGGTTCATGATGTTGTGCGGATCAATCGCGCGTTTCAAGGTGCGCATCAGTTCCAGCGCGGTCTTGTCCTTGAATTGGGGCAATAGCGCCGCCTTCATGCGGCCGATGCCGTGTTCGGCGCTGATCGAGCCGTCATGGGCGGCGACAATGGAGTGGATGAGCCCGGCAATGGCCTCCTGATGCGCCAGAAAATCTTCGGCACGCGCTCCCGATGGCTGGCTGATGTTGAAGTGCAGATTGCCGTCGCCAACATGACCAAAGATCACAGGCCGCACGCCCGGCCAGGCGCTGGTGACGGCAAGGCTTGCCTCACGGATGAAGGCCGGAATGCGCGAGACGGGCACGGCAATGTCGTGCTTCAGCGAAGCGCCCTCGCGCTTCTGCGCCTCTGACAGGCTTTCGCGCAGATGCCAGAGATTGGTGGCTTCGCGCGCACTGGAGGCAAGGGCTGCATCGCGCACATCACCTGCTTCAATCGCCGCACCCAGCGACGCCTCCAGCACATTGCGCAGGGGCCACATGGCCGAAGACGACAATTCGATCAGCACCGCCCAGGCAGGCGGTTTGGCAAAGGGCGGACGGATGCCGGGGATGTGCTTTGCGGCCAGCTCAATGGCGATGGCGGGCACGAGCTCGAAGGCGGTCAGGGCGTCGCCTGCATCACGCTTCAGGCGGCGGAAGAGATTGATGGCGGCGACAGGATCGGGCACGCCTGCAAAGGCCGTTTCGGTGACGCGCGGCCACGGAAACAGTTTCAGTGTGGCGGCAGTGATGACGCCAAGTGTTCCCTCTGCACCCATGAAAAGATGCTTGAGGTCATAACCCGTGTTGTCCTTGCGCAGGGCGGAGAGCGTATTCATCACGCTGCCATCCGGCAGCACCACTTCAAGACCCAGCACCAGATCGCGCGCATTGCCATAGCGCAGCACAGCGGTGCCGCCCGCATTCGTTGAAAGATTGCCGCCAATGGTGGCGCTGCCCTCAGCGGCGAGACTCAGCGGAAACAGCCGGTCGTTTTCGGCGGCGATGCGCTGGGCATCGGCCAGCACCACGCCCGCCTCGGCGACCATCGAGTCATTGTCCGCATCAATCGCGCGGATGGCATTGAGCCGTTGCGTCACCAGCAGCACTTCATTGCCGCTTTCATCCGGCACCTGTGCGCCGACAAGCCCGGTATTGCCGCCCTGCGTGACAATGGGCGTGCGCGTTTCATGGGCGAGGGCCAGGATGCGCGAGATTTCTTCGACGCGTCTGGGCATCAGCATCAGGGCGGTCCTGCCGTGCCAGCGGCCACGCCATTCGGAAAGATGGGGTGCGATGGCGGCGGCATCAGTGGTGGCATTGCCGGGGCCGGATGCCGCCGTAAAGCGCGTCAGAAGATCAGCACTCAGCGTCATCGCGCATTCTCATGTGACGTTTGCCGCGCGGCGCAGGCGGTCGTTGATGGCCTCGCCCAGACCATGCGACGGAATGGGCGCAACCGCAATGCGCGCCGCATCTGATTTGTCGGCAAGGCGCAGCAGGCGGAAGAGATTGCTCGCCGCCTCCTCCAGCCGCCCTGCAGCACTCAGCGGCAGAACAATATGTGCGCCCGATGGCGCCGGGCCGAAAGAGAGGAATGCGTCGGTCTTCAGCGGCGCGGTGATATTGAGTGCGACGGGTTTTTTGGGCGCGTAATGGCGGAACATGCGGCCGGGTGCGCGCGGGCGGGCGGGATCAAGCTCTGCATCCGCGAGCGGGCCAGTGATCGCCTCGATCTCCTGGCGGGCAATTGCGCCCAGCCGCAACAGCACCGGCGTGCTGCCATCAAAGCCGATGATAGTTGACTCAAGGCCCATGATTGCTGCCCCGCCATCAAGTACCATGATCTCATCGCCCAGACTTTCGGCGACATGGGCGGCATCGGTGGGTGAGGGTTCACCCGAGCGGTTGGCGCTGGGAGCGGCCAGCGGCACATTGCATGCGCGCAGCAGGGCCTGCGCCACAGGGTGGCGGGGAACGCGCAGCGCGATGGTCTCAAGACCTGCCGTTACCAGATCAGCCACGGGGCTCTCGGCCTTGCGCGGCAACACAAGTGTCAACGGGCCGGGCCAGAAGGCGGCTGCGAGTTTCTCTGCCACAGGTGAAAAGATGGCATGACGGTGCGCGGTCCCCGCATCCGGCACATGGGTAATCAGCGGATTGATTTTGGGCCGTGTCTTGGCCGCAAAGATCTTCGCTACCGCCTCGCCATTGGTTGCATCGGCGCCCAGCCCATAGACGGTCTCGGTCGGGAACGCGACTACTTCACCGGCGCGCAGGCGCTCTGCCGCGCGCGCGATGTTTGCTGGGGAGGCCGGAAGAAGGGGCATTGACTGCGTCACTTGCCTTGGCCCGCCCTCGCGGGCGTGAAAGGCCCCCTCACGAAAATTGCTTTGCAATTTTCTGCTCTCCCCAAGGGGAGAGCAGAACTGCAGCGGTCAATGTCTTATTCTTTCGCCGCGATACCGGCGAAGTCGAGCGATGAGAAAATGGCGGTGACCGTTTCCATGGCCGGCGCCGGGTCGCTGACCGGCATGATCGAGACTGCACGCGAGTTCGACACGACGACCAGAAGATCAGCCTTGCCCATCCCGCGCTCCTTGGGCGTGAGCGCGGTATAGCCGTTCACTTCCGTCAGTGCGAAGCCCCACATGTCGCGGTTCGACTCATTGCCCATGAGGTCGAGGTTCTGGGCCACATTCTCGTTCGAGAAGGTGAACGTGATGGTGAACGCGCCGCCACCGGGTTCAGTTGCGAAATAGGTGTAGGAGATGGTGGAGCCGGACTCCGCCAGCCAGACACCGGGCGCCATGTCGCGCTCCCACCCGGCGGGTGCTGCCGGGAAGAACGCCTCAAATTCGCGGATCTTGGCGTCGTCCATCAAACCTTCGGTGCGGTCGGGCCCCATGTCAGCAGCGAAAGCCGGGGCACCGGCGAGCGGAAGAATGAGCGCGAGCGGCGCAAGCAGACGTGTCAGGCGTGAAGCAAACATATGTTTCCCCGTTGATTCAGAAAGCCAGTCTGGTGCGTGTCAGTCTTTTGCCGCAATGGCCGCAAAGTCGAGACCGCCAAAGATGCGGGTGATTTCGTCAAGGCTGGGCAGCGGCACGTTGCTGGCTGGCGCCACTGCAATCACGCGCGAGTTCGACAGGATCACGACGTAATCGGCCTTGTTCACGCCGCGATCAATGGCCGTCAGGGCGCGCCAATCACCGATCTTGCCGCGATCAAAACCCCAGGTGGCGCGCTCTTCCTCGCTGCGCATCATTTTCTTGTATTGGCTCGACACATCGTTCGAGAAGGTCAGCGTGATGGTGAAGCCCACGCCGCCCTGCGTCAGGCTGAGATAGGTAAACGAGATTGTCGAAGCGGTGTCCGAGAGGAACACGTCAGGTTCGAGATCGCGCACCCAGCCACCCGGCTCTGTGGGGAAGAAGGACGCGAACTCGCGGATTTTCGCATCTTCCATCAGCGCTTCATCGCGATCCGGACCTTCATCGGCAGCGATGGCAGGTGCGGCTGCCAGCGGCAGCACGAATGCAAGAACAAGAGCGAGTCTGGACAGAACTGAAACGCGCATGGTTGATCCCCAAAATAGGGCAGCGCACCTGCCGCCCTTCTGGCTGCATTTTCGCGGAACTGCCCGCGCCGTTCAATGGCCAACCAGCGAGAGATCAGCCCATAAGCGCCGGGAAAAACCCTTCGTGAACGGCCTTCATCTTCGCGACAGGAATGTCCTCGCCGTTCATCTTGAGGCTTTTGCCGCTGGTTTCGCCAACAATGGCGGCGGCGACACCGGCCCGCCCCGCTGCCGCCAGAATCGCCTCAGCCTCTTTGGCCGTACAGGCCACGACATAGCGACCCTGATCCTCGCCAAAGAACCAGGCATGGGCGGGCATGGTTTTCGGCGGCGCGTGAAGCGTTGCGCCAATGCCTGACGCCATCGCCATCTCGGCAATGGCGCAGAGAAGTCCGCCGTCAGAGAGATCATGCACCGTCTTGATGCGGCCGGATGCGATCAATCCGCGCACGAAATCGCCATTGCGCTTTTCGTGAGCAAGATCAACGGGGGGAGGTGCACCCTCTTCACGGCCTTCAATCTCGCGCAGATAGATGGAGCAGCCGAGCCAGCCTTTGGTTTCGCCAATCAGCACCAGCGTCTGACCCTCGGCCTTGAAAGCGATCGTTGCCATGCGGCTGATGTCGGGCAAAAGGCCGACGCCGCCAATGGCGGGCGTGGGCAGGATCGCCTGACCATTGGTCTCGTTATAGAGCGAGCAATTGCCGGAGACGACGGGGAAGGAAAGCGTGATGCCCGCCTCGCTCAAGCCCTTCACCGCGCCGACGAACTGGCCCATGATTTCCGGCTTCTGCGGATTGCCGAAATTCATGTTGTCGGTATAGGCCAGCGGTGTTGCGCCGACCGCGCTCAGATTGCGCCAGGCCTCGGCCACCGCCTGCTTGCCACCTTCGACGGGATCGGCAAGGCAATAGCGCGGCGTGACATCGGTCGAAATGGCGATGCCCTTGGTCTTGCCATGCACGCGCACGACAGCGGCATCACCGCCCGGGATCTGGATCGTGTCGCCCATGACGGTGTGGTCATACTGCTCCCACACCCAGCGGCGCGACGCCATATCGGGTGCGCCGATGATCTTCAGCAGCGCGTCGCCAAGGCTGGCGGGCGCCTTCACCGATTTGGCGTCGATGACAGGGCGCTTGGGCGTTTCAACCCAGGGGCGCTCGTAGAGCGGCGCTGCGTCTGCCAGCGCATCAACGGGCAGATCAGCTTCGACCTTGCCCTTGTGCTTCACGACAAGGCGGCCCGTGTCGGTGACGCGGCCGATGATTGCAAAGTCGAGACCCCATTTCTCGAAGATCGCCCGCGCCTCGGCCTCCTTGCCGGGCTTGAGGATCATCAGCATGCGCTCCTGGCTTTCAGAGAGCATCATCTCATAAGCCGTCATGCCGGTTTCGCGCTGGGGCACGTGGTCGAGATCAAGCTCGATGCCCGCGCCGCCCTTCGACGCCATTTCCGACGAGGAAGAGGTCAGGCCCGCCGCACCCATATCCTGAATGGCGACGATGGCATCGCGCGCCATCAGTTCCAGACAGGCTTCGAGCAGCAGCTTCTCGGTGAAGGGATCGCCGACCTGAACGGTGGGGCGCTTTTCCTCGGACTCATCATCGAACTCGGCAGAGGCCATGGTGGCGCCATGAATGCCGTCACGGCCTGTCTTGGAGCCGACATAGACAACCGGATTGCCGATGCCGCTGGCTGCCGACAGGAAGATTTTATCGGTGCGGGCGAGGCCCACACACATCGCATTGACGAGAATGTTGCCGTTATAGCTCGGATGGAAATTCACTTCGCCGCCCACCGTGGGCACGCCCATGCAATTGCCATAGCCGCCGATGCCGGACACGACGCCCGAGACCAGATGCTTCGTCCTGGGATGGTCGGGGGCGCCAAAGCGCAGCGCGTTCATCATCGCCACCGGCCGGGCACCCATGGTGAAGACATCACGCATGATGCCGCCCACGCCGGTCGCCGCACCCTGATAGGGCTCGATGAACGATGGATGGTTATGGCTTTCCATCTTGAAGATGACGGCATCGCCATCGCCAATATCGACGACGCCGGCATTTTCGCCCGGCCCCTGGATCACTTGCGGGCCCTTGGTCGGCAAGGTCTTCAGCCAGACGCGCGTTGATTTGTAGGAGCAATGCTCTGACCACATGACCGAGAAGATGCCGAGTTCGGTCAGATTCGGCTCGCGGTTCATCAGCCGCACAATGTTGGCGTATTCCTCGGGTGAAAGGCCGTGTTCCGCCACGATCTTCGGCGTGATGGTTGTCATTTCGTGATCATCCGGATTGGTGTTTGCGGGCAGGCATTCTCAGCCAATGGCCGCCATCAGGCTTTCAAAGACAGCGCGGCCATCGGTGCCGCCCAGAAGCGGTTCAATCACCCGCTCGGGATGCGGCATCAGGCCCAGAACTGTTTTCGACTCGTTGAAGATGCCCGCGATGTCGCGCGCCGAGCCGTTGGGGTTCGTGCCCTCGGCATAGCGGAAGGCGACGCGCCCCTCACCCTCAAGGCGGTCCAGCGTTTCATCGTCGGCGAAGAAATTGCCGTCGTGGTGGGCGACGGGAATCTCGATCACGTCACCGGCGGCATATTTGTTGGTGAAGATCGATTGCGAGGTTTCAACTTTCAGCTTCACCGGGCGGCAGACGAATTTGAGACCTGCATTGCGCATCAGCGCGCCGGGCAGCATGCCCGCCTCGGTCAGAATCTGAAAACCGTTGCAGATGCCCAGAACCGGCGTGCCCGCCTTTGCGCGGCGCTTGACCTCGGCCATCACCGGCGAATGCGCCGCCATGGCGCCCGAGCGCAGATAGTCGCCATAGGAAAAGCCGCCGGGCAGCACGATCAGGTCCACGCCGTCGGGCACGGTTGCATCGCCGTGCCAGAGCATGGCGGGCTTCCTGCCGGTGATTTTCTCCAGCGCCACCGCCGCGTCGCGGTCACAGTTGGATGCAGGAAAGACGACGACAGCGGCCTTCATGGCGCAACCCTCAGGAAAGTTCGATGGCGTANNATGAACTTGCCCTGGCGCACATCGCCAATGCCGCCAAAGCCTAGGGCCGAGAGCTGGTTGCCGATCGCCTTGCCCTGGGGATCAAGAACACCCTTTTTCAGGGTCACATGCACGCGCGCCTTCATTTCAACGGCCTCATTCCTGTCATTTGACCAGTGACGGTCCCTTGCGATCCGGATTGCCTGACTCNNAGGCGGCCGAACTCGATCTTGAAGTCGATCAGCTTGATGCCCGCGCCCATGAAAAGGCCGGTCAGGAAATCGTTGATGCGCACCGAGAGCGAGATGATCTCGTCCAGCTCGTGCGGGCCTGCCCAGTTGAAGGCGGTGATGTGTTCTTCCGAGACCAGCGGGTCGTGCAGGGCGTCGTTCTTGTAGCAGAATTCGATGATGGAGCGCGGCAGCGGCGTTCCCTCATCAATCCCGAGGCGCTTGGAAAGTGAACCGGCGGCGATGTTGCGCACGATGACTTCGAGCGGAATGATCTCGACTTCCCGGATCAGCTGCTCGCGCATGTTCACGCGCTTGATGAAATGGGTGGGCACCCCGATCTCGTTGAGCTTTGTCATGATGTGCTCAGAGATGCGGTTGTTGATGACGCCCTTGCCCTCAAGCTTGGCGCGCTTTGTGTTGTCGAAGGCGGTGGTGTCGTCTTTGAAGTACTGCACCAGAGTGCCCGGCTCCGGACCCTCGTAAAGGATCTTGGCCTTGCCCTCGTAAACCAGTTTGCGGCTTTTCATTTTCTCTTCCGGGAATATCCGGCGGTGGCAGCGGAGGCGTTGGGCCGCGCGCCATGCCGGACAGAGACTCAAGGGGCTGAAAGACGGGGGGAACCTATCCGAACGGGAACGGCGGCACAATTCAGAGGTGGGACTGTATTCACGGCAAATTTCGCGTTGGACCTTGCGCTTCTAGAGCTTTGCCCCTAGATCAGCTAGAGTTTCACCAGACGCCACATCCGTCCCAATTCCTCCAAGTGAATCAAGGAGTTCGCTTTCATGTCCGGTTTCGAGAGCCGCAAAAAGGGCCAGGAAAACAAGTTCGCGCATGACGAAGAAATGAAGTTCAAGGCCCAGGCCCGCCGGAACAAGCTCTTGGGCCTGTGGGCGGCGGAAAAGATGGGGCTTTCGGGGGATGCGGCCGATGACTATGCCAAGGCAGTCGTGAAGGCCGATTTCGAGGAAGCGGGCGACGACGACGTGTTCCGCAAGGTGAAGGGCGATCTCGCCGCCAAGGGCGTAGCGCTTTCCGATCACCAGATCCGCCGCGAGATGGACGAGCTGATGCAGACGGCGCTCACCCAGGTGAAGTCGGAAGTGAAGTGATTTCTGCTTTGGCTTCCCCCGATTTGGGGGAGGCTGAAAGCGGGGTCATGCCTGCATCACCCAGGGCAGCGCCAGGCCGATCACCGCGAACGCAGCGATCAGCGTCACCACGCCTGCCTTGAATCGCAGCACGGCAACGAGCGCCGCCGCTGTCAGCCCAAGGGCTGCAATGTTCAGCGTTGAGAGATCGGGCACGAGAAC
>DEIC01000080.1 GCA_002352285.1 Alphaproteobacteria bacterium UBA2784
TGGTTGGTGGCGATCGCCTTCGCGATGTTCTGCAGCATGATCGTCTTGCCGACGCGCGGCGGCGCCACGATCAGGCAGCGCTGGCCCTTGCCCAGCGGCGAGACGATATCGATGACACGGCCGGTTTTGTCCTTGCCGGTCGGGTCGGGCATTTCCATCTTGAGGCGCTTTTCAGGATAAAGCGGCACCAGATTGTCGAAATGCACCTTGTGGGCGGCCTTTTCCGGCGCCTCGAAATTGATCTTGGTGACTTTCACGAGGGCGAAATAGCGTTCGGCGTCTTTGGGTCCGCGCACCTGGCCCTCAACCGTATCGCCGTTGCGCAGCGAATAGCGGCGGATGATCGCCGGGCTCACATAGATGTCGTCGGGGCCGGGCAGATAGTTTGATTCCGGGCTGCGCAGAAAGCCAAAGCCGTCTGGCAGCATGACCAGCACGCCAACACCGTGGATCTCGATGTCGCGCTCGGCCATCTGCTTCAGGATGGCAAACAGCATGTCCTGCTTGCGCATCGCCGAAGCGTTCTCGACCTCATATTCCTCGGCCAGCTCCAGAAGGGCGGCCGGGGTTTTTGCTTTGAGGTCCTGCAGCTTGATCTCTTGCTGCGCCATGAATTTTTCCTGTGGTTGCTGTTTTTGGATGGAGGATGGGAAGTTGCAGAAGGCGGGGTGGGGGAAAGGCAAAGGGGCTGCGTCATCGCAGCAAACCGGCGCGCCGCCCTGGGCGGCACAACACGGGGTTCCGGCGTTGGCCGGACAATTCACCCGAGATTGGCGAGGGGCCGGAAGCGATGTTCCCAAGGGCCCGTGGCCCCGGATCACCCCCGGCGAGGAGTGCGTTGGCAGCCTTCTAGCCTGAAGCCATGGGGGTTGGGAAGGGGAAAGTGGGGGGCGATCCCACACATGCTTCTTCCTCTCCCCTCGGGGAGAGGATGGCTGGCCCTTGCCAGCCAGGTGAGGGGGCCTTCATTTCACTCGTCCACCAAGACCCCCTCACGAGATTTGCGAAGGCAAATCTCCGCTCACCCCTCGGGGAGAGCACATTTTCCTTAAACTCACACCGGCTTCACGATCACCAGGATCACCACCAAAATCATGATCACCGCTGGCGTCTCGTTCACCATGCGGTAGAAGCGTTGCGGGCGCGTGTTGCGGTCTTCGGCAAAGGCACGCTGCATGCGCACGAACCAGCCATGCAGGCCGCTTAAGGCGAGCACCAATGTCAGCTTCAGGTGCAGCCAGATCGCCCCGTCAAACATTTCGGGTCGCGCCACGATCATCAGAATGCCGAACACCCAGGTTGCGATCATCGCCGGGTTGATGATGATTTTGAGAAGCTTGCGCTCCATCAGCTTGAAGCGTTCGCTCTCTGCCGTGCCGGGCGTTGTTTCACAGTGATAGACGAAGAGCCGCGGCAGATAGAGCATGCCCGCCATCCACGAGATCACCGAGATCACGTGCAGCGCCTTGATCCATTCATAGACGGGGCTGTCCAGCATCAGCTGCTCCTCAATGCCATGCGGCAGGCGCATGATTCCTGCGGGCCACAGAAGATCTTGCCGCCCTCTGCGCCCATGCCATCCGCATCCATGCGCTCGCGCACCAGGGATGCCAGGCCCGCGATGAAGGCCGGATGCGTCTCAACCGTCCGTACACGGATATAATCGGCCGCACCCCTTTCAAGCGCCAGATCCCGATAGACCTGATCGAGCTCATAGAGCGTCTCGGAGTGTTCCGACACAAAGGAGAGCGGCACCACGATGATGCTGCGCCCGGCCTTTGCCGCCGCCTCGATTTCCTTGTCCGTATCCGGCCCGATCCATTTGAGCGGCCCGACGCGGCTTTGATAGGTGACTTTCCATTCCGGCATCCCGCCGCCATAGGCCTCCGCGATGGCCTTGGCCGTCGCCTCCACCTGACGCGGATAGGGATCACCCTTGCGCACAATCTTTTCCGGCAGACCATGCGCAGAGAAGAGGACGATGGGCCGCGTCAGCGCCTTGCCCTCAAGCGCGCGCTTCATCAGATCCACATTGGCTTCGATGAAGCCGCTGTTCGCCGGATAGCAGCCAATGCCTGATGTATCCGTGCGCAGTCCCAGCCGCGCCGCGATTTTCACAAACGCATCCAGCGAGCTTTGCGTCGTCGTCGTCGAATATTGTGGATAAAGCGGCAACAGCACGATGTGATCCGGCGCGAATTGCTGCATCGCCGTTACTGCGCCTTCGGTCATCGGATGCCAGTAACGCATGGCGATCACCGCCTTTGCCGTCACGCCGCCGGTCGAAAGGGCCGCCTCCAGCGCACGCGCCTGCGCCTGTGTTTGCGGCACGATGGGCGAGCCGCCGCCAATCGATTCATAAATCGTGCGCGCATAAGGCCCGCGCCGCCGCGCAATGGTGCGTGCAATGAAGTGCCGCAGAAACCCGGGAACGCGGATGATCGCCGGATCAGAAAAGAGATTGCGCAAAAATGGCTCAACCGCGTCCAGATTGTCCGGCCCGCCCAGATTGAACAACACGATGCCCAGTTTCTTGAGGGGTTTTCTGGCGGCCGCCATCACGCACCACCGCGCAGCAGAGCAACAAGACGCTCCACGTGTTCAATCGGCGTACGCGGCAAAATGCCGTGCCCCAGATTGAAAATATGCGGCATGCCAGACGCTGCCGCCATGATGGCGCGCGCAGAGGCCATGGCCGCCTCTGGCGCATCCGCCAGCAACACCGGATCAAGATTGCCCTGCGTCGTCACATGGGCGCCCAGCACCTTGCGTGCCGTGAAGATGTCAACACTCTGGTCAAGGCTTACCGCATCAACGCCGGTTGCCGCCACATAGCGCGCCAGATCAAGCCCGATGCCGCGCGGAAAGCCGATGATCGGAATATTGGGCGCCTTCGCCTTGACCGCAGCAACAATGCGCGCGGTGGGTTCAAAAACAGCCTGCCGCCGCAGCGCCTGCGGCACCGATGAGGCCCAGCTGTCAAAGAGCTGGAGCACGTTCACACCCGCATCGATCTGCGCAATGAGATAATCGATGGTCGCGGCCTCGATCACCGCCAGAAGCTGCGCGAATGCTTCAGGCTGTGCGGCGGCAAACGCCCGGCTCTTTTCGTGATCGGTGCCGCCGCGCCCTTCAATCATATAGGTCGCAACCGTCCAGGGCGCGCCCGCAAAGCCGATCAAGGCCGTTTCACCCGGCAGCGCCGCGCGAATACCGCGCACAGCTGCAAACACGGGCGCAAGATGGGAAAGTGCGCGCGCCGGCGACAGACCTTTGATTGCATCCGCGCTCACTGGCTCCAGCACCGGCCCTTCATTCTCGACAAAGCGCACATTCACGCCCAGCGCATCGGGAATGACGAGAATGTCGGAGAACAGGATCGCCGCATCAAACCAGAACCGCCTGATCGGCTGCAACGTAGCTTCAATGGCAAGGTCCGGCGTGTAGCAGAAGGATAGAAAATTCTTCGCCTTTGTCCGCAACGCCCGATACTCGGGCAAATAGCGTCCTGCCTGACGCATCAGCCAGACCGGCATGCGCGCCGTGCTCTTGCCTGCCAGTGAATCAAGAAAAAGCATCAAGCCCGACTTTCGCGTTCCCTGCGTTCCTTCCTTCCCAAAGAAAGAAGTAAGTAGGGTTGTAGTTGGTTGTAGGTTGGCCCTGTGAATTGCATGAATTCATCGCCGTGCACAATCATCCACACGATCTTGCACAAAACTGCAGCCGCCCTTTGATGTGGGCAAACATGTGCACAAGCCGGTGAACGTCAAGCAGAGCCAGCGGAAATGCCGCGCGCCTTACCCCCTGTGACTTGCGGGGAGAATGGTCTCCATCCGGTTTTCCCCATCATCCCGGCCGGTTGAACAGATCTCTTCAACCCGGATGGATGCCGGAACAACACCCGGCAAACCCCTCACTTCTTCACCTCTTATGCCTCCGGGCCACGGCCCTTGAGCTTTTCCCCCGATTTCTGCACAGACTTGCACAGCATATCGTCAACAGAACGGGGTGAAGCGATGAATGGGGAAGGCGAGAAGCGCGACATCGTCTTTCACCTGCATCTGCTTTCGGATGCAACCGGCGAGACCCTGAACGCCATTGCCAAGGCCGCTGCCGCCCAGTTCGAAACGGCCAAGCCGATCGAGCACGTTCACCCGCTGGTGCGCACCAAGCGCCAGCTTGAGCGCGCTTTGGCGGAGATCGAGCGGGCCCCCGGTCTTGTTCTCTATACGCTGATGTCTCCCGACCTGCGCACCATGCTGGAGGAGCGCCTTGACGTGCTGGGCATGCCGGCCCATTCGGTGCTCGACGGCACGATCTCGATCTTCCGCCAATATCTCGGCATGGAGGCGTCCGACCGCCCCGGCGGCCAGCATGAGCTGGATCAGCGTTATTTCGCCCGCATCGCCGCCCTCAATTTCACCATGGCCCATGATGACGGGCAGGGAAGGCTGACAATCGACGGGGCGGACGTGATCCTGGTGGGTGTCTCACGCACCTCCAAGACGCCCACCTGCATCTATCTCGCCAACCGCGGTTATAAGGCGGCCAATATTCCGCTCGTGCCCGATCTGCCCTTGCCAGAGGTGCTGACAGAGGCACGAAAGCCGCTGATTGTAGGGCTTGTTGCGAGCCCGGAACGATTGGTCCAGATCCGCCGCAACCGGCTTCTGGCGCTCCATGAGGACACGGAAACCGACTATGTGGACCTCGACCGGGTCCGCGCCGAAGCAACGGCCGCCCGCCGCCTTTTCATGGCCCAGCGCTGGCCGGTGATCGACGTCTCCCGCCGCTCGATTGAGGAAACCGCTGCCGCCATCATCGCCCTTCTAAACCGGCGCGAACTGGGCGAGCCGGTGATCGGCGACGGGGTAACAGAAGACGGCGCGAAATGACGGTCTTCATCGAGCCCAACGCACCCCGTCTGGTGCTCGCCTCACAAAGTCCGGGCAGGGCTGCCATGCTGCGCGCTGCAGGCCTGTCATTCACAACCGAACCGGCAAGACTGGATGAGACGGCCTTGATCGAAAGCCTGGTCGCCGAGGGAGAGCGCCCGCGCGCCATTGCAGACGCGCTCGCCGAAGCCAAATGCCTATCGGTCGCCCGCAAACATTTGGACGCGCTTGTGATCGGCGCCGACCAGCTTCTTGTCTGCGAGGGCCACATCTTTGAAAAACCGGAAACCCGCGACCGTGCCGAAAACCAGTTGCAGGCTCTGCAGGGCAGGGCGCATGAACTCATCTCGGCCTGTGCGGTGGCTTTGAGTGGCGCGATCATCTGGCGTCATGTGGCGCATGCCCATTTGCAGATGCGCCCGCTAAGCGCGCCTGTCATTGCGCGCTATCTTGATGCGGCAGGGCCGGGCGTGCTCTCAAGTGTTGGCTGCTATCACATTGAAGGTCTTGGCGCGCAATTGTTCACATCCATCAGCGGCGATCAGTTTGTCATCAGGGGTCTGCCCCTGCTGGAGCTGCTTGACCTTCTGCGCCGTCATGGGGTGATCCCCACATGAGCAAGCGCCCCCTCTTTGCTGGAGTAATGGGCTGGCCCGCCGCACACTCGCGCTCGCCGCTTTTGCACAATTACTGGCTCAAGGCGCATCAGATCGCGGGCGCCTATGTCAAACTGCCCGTGGCGCCAGAGCATGCCGCCGTCGCTCTGCGCAACCTGGCGCGCATGGGGCTTGCCGGCTGCAATGTCACCGTTCCGCATAAAGAGGCGGCCTTTGCCGCGATGGATCAGCTGAGCGATCCCGCCCGCCGCGCGCGCGCCGTCAACACGGTTATGGTGCGGGAGGATGGTGCGTTATACGGCGACAACACCGACATTTTCGGCTTTGCCGAAAACCTTGCCGATCACACCGGCCTTCGCCGTCTTGATGGCGCGCGCGTCGTGATGATGGGGGCAGGTGGCGCAGCGCGCGCAGTTCTGATCGCCTGCCTTGATGCAGGCGCGCGCGACATCGTGATTGTCAATCGCAGCCGGGCGCGCGCAGAGGTGCTTGCCCGCGATAGCGCAGTACCGAGCGCAAAAATCAGTGTGCATGACGGCAGGATCGCCGATGTGATAGTGGGCGCCGACCTTCTCATCAACACGACATCGCTGGGCCAGCACAAGAATCCGGCGCTTCCGCTTGGCCCGGATGATCTGATGCGCCTGGCGCGCGGCGCATGTGTTGCTGATATTGTCTATGTGCCGCTGGAAACAAGCCTCATCCGCGATGCCCGCGCCTGCGGGTTCAAGGCAGCGCCCGGCCTTGGCATGCTCTTGCATCAGGCGCGGCCCGGCTTTGCTGCATGGTTTGGCGTGATGCCAAAAGTCACGCGCGAACTGCATGACCATATCGCTGCAACCATTCCTGCCACAAAAGACGATGGGGAGGCTTAAGACCATGCTGCTCATCGGCCTGACCGGCTCCATCGGCATGGGCAAGACCGAGACCGCGCGCCTCTTCGCCAGGGCGGGCGTACCGGTCTATGACGCCGATGCGGCGGTGCATGCGCTCTATGACAAAGGTGGCGCCGCCGTTGAGTTGATTGCGCAGGAATTCCCTGACGCTGTCAGCGATGGCGCGGTTGACCGCAATGCGCTCTCAAAACTTGTCGTCGGCAACGCAGATGCGGTGAAGAAGCTCGAAGGTCTGATCCATCCACTCGTCGGCAAGGCGCAAATGGCGTTCCTTGCGGCCGCGGAAAAGAGCGGCGCGCCTGCGGTTCTCCTCGATATTCCGCTGCTGTTCGAGACCGGCGGCGATACGCGCGTCGATGTGGTGGTTGTCGTTTCAACTTCGCCTGAAATCCAGCGTGCGCGGGTTCTGTCACGCGCCAACATGTCGGCCGACAAACTCGACGCCATCCTTGCCCGCCAGATGCCGGACGCGCACAAGCGTGCACGCGCCCACTTCATCGTTGACACCAGCCATGGCCTTGCCCATGCAGGGGCGCAGGTGGATGCAATCCTTGCGCGCCTGCGTCACTGGCCAGCCAGAGTCTGGGCCGCACGCAAGGCGCAGGCGGGGTGAGAGATGCGCGAAATCGTTGTTGATACGGAAACAACCGGCCTGAAACCGCAGGAGGGCCACCGCCTGGTGGACATTGCGGCGATCGAGCTTGTGCATCATCTGCCCACAGGCCGCACGTTCCAGTCCTATATTGATCCCGAGCGCGACGTGCCCGACGACGTGGTCAAGGTGCACGGTCTGACGGGCGAATTCCTCAGGGGCAAACCGAAATTCGCCGAGATTGCCTCGGGTTTTCTCGACTTCATCGGCGATGCGCCGCTCGTCATCCATAACGCGCCGTTCGATCTTTCCTTCATCAATTTCGAACTGGAGCGCGCGGGCCATTCCGCCATCGACTTTGGCCGCGCCATCGACACGGTGTTGATCGCGCGCAGGAAATTTCCCGGCGCGCGCGCCTCGCTCGATGAATTGTGCAAGCGTTTCAACATCTCGCTGGCCGGCCGCGAGGTGCATGGCGCGCTCATCGACGCGGATTTGACCGCTCAGGTCTATCTGGAGCTGATCGGCGGCCGTCAGCGCGGCCTCTCCTTTGCCGCGGGCGCGGGGGATGCAGGCGGGAAGATGGAAGCGGCGTCAGCGCGTCATGGCGAACGCCCCGCACCGCTCGCACCCCGCCTGACGCCAGAGGATGAAGCCGCACACAAGGCGCTCATCGCCAAACTCAAGGGCGATGTGCTGTGGGGAAAGACGGGTTAGAGCGCGAACTCCTTCTGCCTCGCCCGTCTCGCCCTGTCGCATGCACACATCTCTCCTACCTCCTCCGCAACGTGTTGCGGGGGAGGTCAGATCGCGCTTGCGATCTGGGTGGGGGCATTTGTTCTTCGCTAATCTCCCCCACCCGCGATGCGAAGGCATCGCTGGCCTCCCCCGCGCACAAGCGCGGGCGGAGGCGGCAGGAACTACTCAGTCGTTACTGCAGCTCAGATGTTACCCCGCCTGCTGACCCTGCGCGGCGCGGGCCTGCTCCAGGCGCTGGCGGTAGAGCTGCGCAAAGTCGATCGGATCAAGCATCAGCGGCGCATAGCCGCCGTCGCGCGTCAGATCGGCGATGATGCGGCGCGCGAAGGGGAAGATGAGGCGCGGCGCTTCGATCAGCAGCACGGGCTGCATGGAATCCTGCGGAATGTTCTTGAGCGCAAAAATGCCCGCATAGACGAGTTCAATCACAAAGGCGGTTGCCTCGCCGTTCTTCGCGCTGATCATGCAGCGCAACGCGCACTCATAGCGGTCATTGCCCAGGGGCTTGGCGGCGACATCGACGCTGACTTCCAGCGCGGGCTTGCCCGAGGGCGGACCCTGCATCATGCCCGGATTCTCGAACGAGAGATCCTTGACGAACTGGCCAATGATGGAGATCTGCGGCGCGGTGTTGATGTCGGTCATGTCTTGTTCCAGAGGGTGCGCTGGCTGACATCCAGCGCCAAAGAGACGGGCGAAAGCGGGCTCGCTATCACGCGGCGGCAGGATCAACAAGGCCAAGCCGTCTTTTCCCGCCTTTGGGTGATGGTTGTGGTTACCCCGAGCCCGATATGCGGCTGACGGGAACGATCTGGCCGGATTCAACGCCAGAGCCTCCATTCCCGGCGAAAATGAACGCCAGAATCAGTCAGATGCGGCCCCGAAATCGTCCGGCAACACTGGACCGGGCGCACACAAGCACCTAATTTCGGGGCAGGGGGAGAGCCAGCTTGGCTGCAACGGTGCGGCCCCAACAGTTGCGGACGGATTTGCTGATGGACAATTTCGAGACGATTGAACTCCTGATCCTCGCAGGTCTGGCTGGATTCATCCTGTTCCGGCTGCGCTCGGTCTTGGGCCGGCGCACGGGCAATGAGCGTCCGCCGCAACCGCGTCCGGGCTTTGGCCAGAAGCCGCAGCCTTTGCCGCGCGAAGCCGATGCAGGCGCCGCCGAGAAGGTCGAGGGCGCGCCCCTTGCGCCGCCGCCGCGCAAGCCCGCATTTGACATTCCCGCCGACACGCCGCTGGCGGCGGGCCTGACGCGTATCCAGCTCGCCGACCGCAATTTTGACCCGGCAGCCTTCATCTCGGGCGCGCGTGCGGCGCATGAACTCATCATCACGTCTTTCGCCAGGGGCAATCGCGCGGCGCTGCGCCCGCTGCTCTCCGAGGCGGTCTATGACGCCTTCGAAGGTGTCATCCGCGCGCGCGAGCAGAAAAACCAGAAGGCCGAAACCGTCATCGTCGCCGAGCGGGAGACGAAACTCGCCGAAGCCGGCATGGATGGCACCACGGCCGAAGTGACCGTGCGCTTTGTCACCGAGATCATTTCCAATGTGCGTGATGCCGAAGGCAAGATCGTTGAAGGCAGCGCCGAAGCCGTGCGCAAGGTGACGGATCTCTGGACCTTCGCGCGCGACACGCGCTCCAGCGACCCGAACTGGAAACTCGTTGCGACCGAAAGTGTCAACTGACCTGAACGCGCGCGCGGCTGCAGAACGCAGGCGGGGCTTTGCACTTGGCGCCGCAACGCTGGCGGCACTCGTATTGCTTGTTTCCTGCCTGCGTGAATCGCCGCCGCCTGATGTGGCCGAAACGCATGACGTAAGATTGTCGGCGCGCGGCTTTGGCGATGTGCCCGGCTGGAATGACGGCGACATGCGCGCCGCTTTGCAATCCTTCCGCCGCTCATGTGACGCCTTTGCGCGCATGGACCCGGATGCCATGCTGGGCGGCGAAGACTATGCGGGCAAGGTGCGCGACTGGCTGCCGGTCTGTGGCCATGCGCGCCGCGCCGGTGCCACCAAGACCGCTTCGCGCATTTTCTTTGAGGAGCATTTCCGCCCCTTCGCCGTCAGTGACGCGGAAGGTGCCGAAGGCCTCTTCACCGGCTATTACGAGCCGGAACTGCGCGGCAGCCGCACACGCAGCGCAGAATATGCAACGCCGCTTTATGGCCGGCCCGGCGATCTGGTGATCGTTGACCTTGGTCGCTTCCGCCCGGGCTTGGCAGGTGACCGCATTGCCGGCCGCGTCGAGAACGGCCAGCTTGTGCCCTATCCGTCGCGCGGCGACATCGTGCGCGGCGTGCTGGAAGGCCGCGCCACGCCGCTGCTCTATGTCGATAACGGCATCGATGCCTTCTTCCTGCACATTCAGGGCTCTGGCCGCGTGCTTCTCAATGACGGCACGATGGTGCGGGTCGGCTATGAAGCGCAGAACGGACATCCTTATGTCGCCATCGGCCGCGTGCTGATTGATGCGGGCGAACTCACCAAGGATGGCGTCTCCATGCAATCGATCCGCGCCTGGCTCACGGAGCATCCTGACCGCGCCGAAGAGGTGATGGATACAAATCCCTCTTACGTTTTCTTCAAGGAGCTTCCCCTGGGCGATCCGGCGCTTGGACCCGTGGGCGCACAGGGCGTCGAGCTGACAGACGAAGCTTCCCTTGCTGTTGACCGCCGCCATCATGCACTCGGCCTGCCTTTCTGGCTTGATGGCTTTGCACCCGCTGCAGGCGGCGGCGACCGCAGATATCAGCGTCTGCTGATTGCACAGGACACCGGTGGCGCCATTCGTGGCGTGGTGCGCGGCGACGTCTTCTGGGGCCATGGCGATGGCCCCGCTGACATTGCCGGCCGCATGCAGCATCGCGGCGAATTCTATGTGCTGTTGCCCAAGGCGGTGGCCGCCCGCCACGCCCGGCGCTAGGCAAAGGTTTGCCAGATGCGCAAGCGCCGCGAGATCCATGCCGAGGAGCACGCGCTCTGGCATCACGCCACGCGCCACGTCAAACCGCTCAATGCGAAAAAGGTCAAGAGCGCGCCAGCGGTCAAGGCGGTATCGAAACCTCACGCAAAGCCTGCTCCCAAACCGGCACCCGCGCCGCTGGCGCCAGCACCTGCGCCCGCCAGACCGGAAAAGCTCAAATCAGCCCATTCACCGCGCATGGACCTGACGGCGCTTGATGGGACACGCGCAAAAAAGCTCAAGCGCGGTGATCTTGCCATCGAAGACCGCATCGACCTGCACGGCGCAACCGAGGCGCTGGCGCACCGGCGGCTGGAGGAGTTTGTCACCCGCGCCAGCAAGGACAATCTGCGCGTCGTGCTGGTCATCACCGGCAAGGGCTTGGGGGGCCGCGGGGTCTTGCGCGAACTGGTGCCGCGCTGGCTGAAAGAGCCGCTTCTGCGGAGCTTTGTGGTTGCCACATCGCCTGCCGCCCAGCGTCACGGCGGTGACGGCGCGCTCTATCTTTATCTGCGCCGCCGCGCCAGACTTGGACCATGACGGTCGATTACGAGATCAATTCGGGCCACGCGGATACGGACCCGATCGACATTGCCGCCTCCTACTCGCGCAAGGACGCAAAGCGCGTGGCGGCGATCCTTGATGGCTTGCGCGCGCGCGGCATCGAAGTCTGGTTCGACAAGAACATTCCCGGCGGCGCGTTGTGGGAGGAGCATATCGCCCGCAACATGCGCAAGGCGCACGCGGTGATCTTTTTCGTGTCAAAAGATTCGCTCGCCTCTGACCGCTGCTTTGACGAGGTTTCAACCGCACGCACGCTGAAAAAGCCGCTGATCCCCCTTTTGCTGGATCCGGTGCGCGTGCCCGAAGATCTGCCCGACCGGCTGGTCTTGACGTTGCAGGCGCGCAATGCGGTTGAAGCCTTCGGGCGGGAGCCTGCCGAAGTGATCGACGCCCTGATGGCGGCTCTGGCACATGTGGGTATTACGGCGCACGGCGCTGCCGCATCACCTGTCGCGCACGCCGCCGCGCGTGGTGATGACATGCCGCGCTATCACGAGCCTGTTTCGCGCCGCAAGCTTCTGATCGCGGGCGGCGCCGGATTTGCGGCGCTTGCGATTGCCGCCATCCTCATGTTCGTGCCGTTTGACGACAACAACATCATGTCGGGCGCGCCCATTCCCGTGGCCAGCGGGGAATGGTGCGGGCTGGGCACGCCCGAGCTTTTATCGCGCACCCAGACCATCGGCGATGTCGAGCTGGCGCGCCGCGCCCAGGGCGGTGATATCGCCGCGATGACGATGGCGTGCCTCAACGTGAACGCCCAGTGCAACACCGGCACGGTCGATGTGGCGGCGATGGCGCCCGCCTATGTGTTTTGCGAAAAGGCGGCAGAGGCCGGAAATCTGCGCGCGCTCTTCAACAAGGGCTGGCTGTTGCAGCGCGGCTGTGGCGTCGAGATGAATGGCCCGGCGGCTGCCCGCGCCTTCAAGGCGTCGGCCTCATCGGGCTGTGCCATCGCGCAATATTATCTCGGCTCGCTTTATGCCGAAGGAAATCTGGTCGGCTATAACGATGCCGAAGCGGTGCGCCTGTTTGAGCTGGCGGCTGCGCAGGATTATCCGCCCGCGTTGAATTATCTCGCTGCCATGGTGGCGCAGGGCAAGGGCGTGGCCGAGGATGATGCGCGCGCCGCATCGCTCTATCAGCGTGCGGCCGACCTCGGCAATGCCATGGCGATGTTCAATCTCGCGCGCGCATATGAGCGCGGCTCGGGCGTGACGCAGGATATTGAGGCCGCCATCATCTGGTATCGCCGCGCTTCGCTCCAGACTTCCGATCAGAACGCGGCCAAGCTGGCGAAGGACAGCCTTGTCCGGCTTGGCCGCGAATAGGTCACGCGTACGCGATCAGACGCCAAGTCACAGCTTTCCCAGCGTAAGGCGGCATCCGATTCCCTTCTGCGATTGGCGCGGTGGTGGTGGGAGTTCCGACCACCTCCCACACGCCGCTTTCGGGGCACTCTTCGCCAGTCCGCGCCAATGTGCCGATGGGTTTGCGAGTAAGTAAAGTTGAAGCCATTGCTTTGTCTCCGCGTGCCACCAGGAAACCGTAGCGGCATACCTGTGAGAATGGTCACAGGCGTAAGATACACAGGAACGATACTGTGTCAACATGTCGCCACGAATTTATATCACCGCACCTTACGATCCAAGAGGTGATCCGGCCGACGCGACAAGCAACCATTCCGGGGAATAGGAAAATGTCACTTGCAGTGCGGATGAAGGCGATGCGCTTGCGTCGCCGTGAGTCCCTTCAGGACGTTGCGGATTCAATCGGAGCATCAAAGACTCACATTTGGGAGTTGGAGTCAGGTCGCGCAAAAAACCCCTCCCTAGAATTGCTCACTAAGCTCGCAAATCACTTCCGCGTGCCGATTCGTAGCCTCGTTGGCGAATCCGACCAAGAGGCCAAAGACGAAGATCTAGTTAGGATGTTTCGGCAATTGAGTGAGCTTCCGGAGCGTGATCGCGCGCATATTGATGATTTGCTCCAATCATACATCAGGAGACGCAAGGAACAGTGAAACCAATCGACAGGCTGGCTCTCGCCGACATTGGAGGTAATCCATCTCGCTTAGCTGAAGCAATTCTTGCCCAAGTCAAAAGCGATGCCATAATCACACCAATCGAAGACATTGCCAGCGCACTGGGAATACTCGAAATTCGTCAAGCGCCTCTTGAGGGTGCCGAAGGCGTGTTGATAACCAATCTAGATAAGCAAGAAGGCGCGATACTGATTAACGCGAACTCTCCTCACACCCGTCGACGATTCACGCTCGCTCATGAGCTTGGTCACTTTGTAAACCCGTGGCATACACCGACAAGCAGCGCGGGATTTCGCTGTACCGCCAAAGATATGCGAACCACAACTTCCCGCACACTCACGCGAGAGCAGCGCATGGAGGTCGAGGCAAATCAATTCGCGGCAGCACTCTTGATGCCGCAGCAACATATTCGGCGTTTTTTAGGAGCAAACCCAAACTTCGATCTCACCGATGCTGCAACGCTGAAGGACAAATTAGAAGTAAGTCTTGAAGCAATACTGAGAAGATTAGTGTCATTATCCGAGGAGCCTATAGCAGTCCTCTTTCTGGCAAGTGGAGCGGTAAGGTACTCTATCCGAAGCTCGGGCTTTCCGAGACTCACATACTCATCGAAGTCATTTGTGGCTGAATTACGCAAAGCGATACCGGAATCTGGTACATCGTCACGAGTAAGTTCATGGTCTGACGTCACGGCCCAATCGTGGGCAGAGAACACATTTGCATGCACGATTTACTGCCAGGAGCTGAAGCAAAGCGCTGATCGATCGGTCGTACTTCTTTCCGCGGAAATGTCGACTTCGGACGATGAGTGCGACGGCTCAGACTGGGAGCCACCAAGATTTCGCCGGTGAGTATCGAATTCGAAGCGCTGTAAACAG
Source organism: Alphaproteobacteria bacterium UBA2784 (assembly GCA_002352285.1). GTDB lineage: Bacteria > Pseudomonadota > Alphaproteobacteria > Micropepsales > Micropepsaceae > UBA2784. Next base: position 14,219 of record DEIC01000080.1, read on the forward strand.
TGACGAGGTAGCTCCGCTCAAGAAATGGGCGGCCAAGCTGGCAAAGGACAGCCTCGTCCGGCTTGGCCGCGAGTGATCAGAAAAGCGCTTACTGCACAACGCGCGTCGAGATGATGCCTTCCTCGTCAACAACCGTGTTGTCGTCCTTGAACGTCAGCGTGCCCGTATCGCTCATGCCGTTGAACACGAT
>DEIC01000023.1 GCA_002352285.1 Alphaproteobacteria bacterium UBA2784
GCGGCGCCCAGCACATGCTGCGCCAGCACATCCAGCGCGCCGTCATGCGCGGTTTCACCATCAAGTGCACCTTCCTCAACCGCATCGCGCGCTGCAATGCACTCCAGCACTTCCAGCCGGTTGGAGGGAACGAGCAGCGCCTCAGACGGCGCATCAAGCCGGTGGTTCGAGCGGCCAATGCGCTGGGTCAGGCGGCTTGCCCCCTTGGGCGCACCCACCTGGATCACCTGATCGACATCACCCCAGTCAATGCCCAGCTCCAGTGTCGATGTGGCCACAACCGCNNGCGCGCCACAGCTCCTGAAAAATGAACTCCGCCTGGCTGCGCGTGTTGACGAAGACAAGCGAGAGTTTGGCTTGCGCAATGGCTGCCATGATCGCACCAACGGCATGGCGCGTAGAATGGCCGCTCCACGGAATGCGCGTATCGGCATCAAGCACAGTGACCTTGGGCGCAATGCCCGCCGGTCCTGTCACCCACGCGGCCATCTTTTCCGTGTGCGCCTGCGGCTCAAGCCAGCGGCGCAGATGGGCAGGGTCGGCAACTGTGGCCGACAGCCCCACACGGCGGCTTGCGGGGGCCAGCGCCGAAAGTCGCGCAAGATCAAGGGCCAGAAGATCGCCGCGCTTGGTGCCGGCCAGCGCGTGCAACTCGTCAATGACCACCAGTTTCAGCCTTGAAAAGAGCTGTGTTGCTTCCCGCGAGGCCAGCAACAGCGACAATTGCTCCGGTGTGGTCAGAAGTATGTCGGGCGGATCACGCCGCTGGCGTGCGCGGCGGCTGGCAGGCGTATCGCCCGTGCGTGATTCGATGCGGATCGAGAGCCCTATCTCGCGCGCGGGCGTTTCAAGATTGCGCGCAACGTCAATGGCCAGCGCCTTCAATGGCGAGATATAGAGTGTGTGGAGAGAGCGCTGCGCTGCCTGTTGCCAGCTGGCAATGGCCGCCGCACCGCGCATGTGCCGGTCCGCCGCATTTTTGGTGTGACCCGTGGCATCCAGCGCAATCAGACTGGGAAGAAAGCCGGCCAGAGTCTTGCCGCCACCCGTCGGTGCCGTCACCAGCACGTTCTCGCCGCGCGAAAGGGCCGAAAGCACGCCTGCCTGATGCGCCCGCAACGACCAGCCACGCCCCGCAAACCACGCGGCAAAGCGGGGAGGAAGAAAAGAATCTGTCTGAGGACTTGAACGAGTCATCTTCTAAGTCGGAAGCTTTATCGCACGCGACGCTGCACCGCTGTAGCGGGATGTGGCGCCTCCTGAACAACATGGCAGGCGAGCGGGAAGCAATGCAATGATGTCTGTTATAAGGTTGCATCAACAAGGCTTATGAGCAAGATTGCCAGCATTATCGAACGCATTGGAGACCTGCAAAAACAATGTCGGATGCATCCAAAGATGCCAGCGGGATGCCTGATCGAACCGCCGCGCCTGAGGCGAGCGCCGTACGCGAGCGGGATCGCGAGTTCTATGATCGAGAGACACATTACTTTGAGGGGCCGCATCTTGAAGCATTCAAGCGTCACATCGAGACAGTGAGGTCTTATCTGGCCGTTCTGTCATCTCGGCTTGAATCGCGTGTCGGGACCCAGGATGTGCTCGAGTTGGGAGCAGGTACGTGCACCGCATCCCTGCTGCTGGGGCAACAGATTGGTATCGGGCGCCATGTCTGCGCAGACATCTCAATCAGCCGCATGAAGACGCTAGCCCCACGCGTGGCGGAGTTGGTTGGTGTGAAACCGGGTCCTATGGAGTATGTCGCAACCGATTTTTCCGGGAGTTTGCCATTTGGAGCTTCGGAATTTGACATCGTTCTGTTTGACGGCGCACTGCATCACTCGTGCAACATGTGGAAGACATTAGGAGAGTGTCACCGCATCTTGAGGGATGGCGGGGTCCTTATCGCCACGCGCGAGCAATATCTCACCCCCTTGCTGGCTGGTGCATTGTTGAAGAGGCTCCTGCGTTCGCCGGAAGTCAGATCAGGGGTAGCCGAGAACTCTTACCTCCGGGCTCAGTACGAATATTACCTGCGTGCTTGTGGCTTCAATCCCTGGTTCGTGCCGGTTGCAGGTGCGCTGCCATCTCGACTGCTGGCGCCTCTGAACGGCATCGTCTTTGCGAAGTGGTCAATTTGGGCCGAGAAATAGAAATGACTCGGGTGACGCCGGTGATTGAGGGCGCTGGCTCCTGGCGAACTTCCAGCACGACCGGGCCGCAGATACCAATCGACACGCAGACCGAAGCAAGCGCTGCTGATCGCAGCACGGCCTTCGAACGCCTGACGCCGGGTCTGACGCTCCTCTATGCCGTGGTGCTGTGGTTTCTGGTGCTCGCCATCGCGCCCGTAACGCCGCGATGGCCTGAACTTGGCTCAGGCCTTTTTGTGCTGATGGCAGGTTTTCTGGCAATGGCGGCGGGGTTCGGCGTGCCAACGGCCATGCAAGTCAGATTTGCGCCGGTTGCCGTGCCGATGGGCCGCTTTCGCACGCTCTTCCGCATCGTGCTGGTGCTTGGCATCATTGGCGCCATCTCACGTGTTATCGACCTGACAGTGCTGCGTGGCGTGGAACTGACATTCGAGCTTGCGGCCAATCGCGCAGCCCTGGAGGCAACAGTTTCAACGCCGCTCTCGGTCATTGCCCAGTTCGGCATGCCGTTTGCCTATGCGGCACCGTTGATCGCCTGGCATGCCGTGCGGCTTGGGCTGATGTCCCGCGTCGGCATTGTTCCGGTGATTACGGCAGCCATCCCGCCCCTCGTTTTCGTGGCGGTGGGCAGCCGTTCATCACTCCTCTTTGTGTTCCTGACCTTCGGCATTGCCAGCCTGCTCCTGGTGCCGCGCGTGCGGCCGCGCATCGTGCTCGCCCTTGCGGCGGGTGCGCTAGTTCTTGCAACTGTCAGCTCGATCATCTTTGCTGCACGCGTCGAGCAGCATGGCCGCAGCATGATCGAGGCGGCCCGCACCTCGGCCTATACGCATCAGGTGCCTGCCTCGCAGGAATATCTCGATCTGATTGATGCGGCGGAACCCGGGGTGATCGATCCGGCCGCTGCCCTCTCGCTTGCCCAATACTATCTGTCGGGAATGTTCGAGTTCTTCGCGCTTTACGAAGCCAAGCAGGACAATTTTCTCTATGGCCAGTATCAGTTCTTCCTGTTCGGAAAATTCTGGTACTTTGCATCTGGCGCCGATGCGACCGATTTCAACAACATGATGGACGGCGCGAATCCGCGCCCCGGCGTCTTCCAGAGCTTTTTCGGGCCCGCCTACATCGATTTCGGACTCTTGATGCCGCTCTTCGCCTTTGCCTTTGGCGTGCTCGCCGGATTTGCGCGGCTGGCCTTCCGGGCGGGCAACCCCTTCGCCCTGCCATTCTATGTATTCTGCCTGATGACGATTGCACTGGCGCCAACCGTCAGCGGGCTGATGGCGGCGGCTGGTGTTTTCTCTTTCGTGCTTTATCTTGGCCTTTGGGTTGCGGGCGGGTTCATGCTGCGCCTGCGGCC
>DEIC01000109.1 GCA_002352285.1 Alphaproteobacteria bacterium UBA2784
GCCGACGAAGCCATGGCGATTGCCATGCTGGGCGGGCGGCGCGTGGTGCGCGTGCGTGATGCCGATAATTCCCACGCCGCCACCTTCAAGGCCTTCATTGATGACCCCAGGGGTGATGCGCTGGTAATCGCCGAGGCGGGCGACATTGACCGCAAGTGCGCACTTGCCCGCGCCTTTGGCGAGGCGGGCAATCATGCGGCGGCAATCATCTGTTACGAGGATGACGACGAGGCGCTGGAACTCGTCATTGAAAAGCGGCTGGCCACACATGCGCTCGCCGCTGATCCCGATGCGCTGGACGAGTTGATGCGCCGCCTGGGCGATGACCGCAAGGTGACAGCCGGCGAGATCGAAAAGCTTGCGATCTATATGGGGCCGGGCGACGGCAAGTCACGCCGCACCGTGACGCGCGAGAATGTGCGCGCGATCATCGGCACGGAGTCCGAAGCCGACCTTTCCGACATCGCCGATGCTGCCGCGATGGGCGACATGAAGGGCTTGGAGCGCGCTTATGCCGCTGCGCTTTCCGGCGGCGGCATGCCTGAGGGCATCTCGCGCGCGTGCCTGATGCATTTTCTGCGCCTGTCGCTGGCAGGTGCGCTGGTGGAGCGCGGCGTAAGCGCGAGCGATGCGGTGATGCGCAGCTTCTGGCGCATGCCGCCCAAGCGTCAGGCGATGGTAGAGCGTCAGGCGCGGCTGTGGCCTGCCGCGCGTGCGCGCGAGGCGCTCAATCTTCTGGCGGAAGCCGAGATCGCCGCCAAATCTACCAACACGCCGAAGGAGGCGATGCTGGGCCGCGCCCTGATGCAGGTGGCATCACTGGCACGGGCAGGCCGGTAGGGCGGGACACTTTTTTACCTCCTCCGCCTTCGCGGGGGAGGTCGGATCGCACTTGCGATCCGGGTGGGGGTATTTCGCTTCAGAAGTTTCCCCCACCCGATCCGCAAGCGCGGATCGTGCCTCCCCCGCAACAAGTTGCGGGTGGAGGCTGAAGGAGAAGGCCCCTTGCATCCGCGCCTTCATGCCCCCATCTGGAATAAACTGTCCCTCACGAAGGAAGCCCCCCATGATCGTCTCCACCACCCAGTCCATTGATGGCAAGAAAGTCACCGCCTATCTGGGCGTCGTGTCGGGCGAGACCATTCTGGGCGCCAACATCTTCCGCGACTTTCTGGCGTCAATCCGCGACATCGTGGGTGGCCGCGCTGGCGCCTATGAAACCGTGCTGCGTGATGCACGCCAGAGCGCCATTGCCGAAATGACCGCCGCTGCCGCATCGCTGGGCGCAGACGCCGTGATCGGCGTTGACCTCGATTATGAAACCGTCGGCAACGGCATGCTGATGGTCTCGGCCTCCGGCACCGCGGTCAGGCTGGGTTAGCCGGCGTCCTTCGCGCGCTCCTCGCGCACAAAAAACATCAGCACAAAGCCCGCAATCAGGAAGGCGAGGATGGCCACCATCCCCGCCCGCTGGCTTGCAAAGGCCTCTGTCACCCGGCTGACGACAAAGGGTGACAGAAACGCCGTCGCTGTGCCCGACAGCGCATAGAGCCCGAAAAATTCCGTCATGCGCGAGACCGGCGCGATGCGCGCCAGCATCGTGCGGCTGTTGGCATAGGCCGCCGTGATGAAGATCGCGATCAGGATCACGACCAGCACATAAAGCACTTCCGGCAGCGTCTGGAAGAACGGCAGATCATGCAGCTTCGGCTCTGTCGCCGGATCATAGGGAATGAAGAAAAGGATCTCGGTCGGCGTCATCGAGAGGGACAGCACCAGCCCGATGGCCGTGCCGCCAATCGAAATAAAAATGGCGCGGCGCGACCCGAACACATTGTCAAGAAACCCGCCAAAGAAGCCGCCCAGCGTCGCAAACACCGAAAGGACGACGCCATAGACGAGCATCTGCAGCGGCTCCCAGCCAAACGTGCCCGCCGCATAGATGCCGCCAAACACCAGCACCGCCGTCTTGCCATCGGTGTAAAGCATGCGCGCCAGAAGATAGGTCGCGACATTGCGATAATGCCTGAGGCTCTGGATCGTGCGGCGCAACTGGCGCAGCCCGCGCGAAACTGCCTCGCCCACGCTTTTCACGTTTCCTGCCCTGTCGCCCGCAAAAAGAAAGAGCGGCATGGCGAAGACAAGAAACCACATGGCAGAGATCGGCCCGGCCAGACGTTCCGGCTCATGCAACGCCGGATCAGCGCCAAACCAAGGCGCATCCGCCACAAACGGCCAGTCCACCACGCCCGGCAATGCAAGACCCGCCAGCATCAAAAGCAGAAGAACAACGCCTGATGCATTGCCCAGCGCCAGCGCCCATCCCGAAAGCGTTGCAACGCGATCATGCGGCGCAACGCTGGCCAGCATCGCATTGTGAAAGACAGCATTGATCTCGAACACAAGGCCGCACACGACAATCAGCAGTGAGACTTCAAACAACGAAAGTCCCGTGCCATCCGCCTTGGCAAACCAGAGGAGGTAGCTCGCGGTTGCCAGCACCAGCATGCTGACAAAGACCCAGCGTTTGCGGTGGCCGGTCTGATCGGCAATCGCACCAAAGATGGGCGCGGACAGTGCAATCAGAAATCCGGTCAGGCTGGAAAGATCGCCCCACAGCGTCTGCCCGCGCGCCGGATCACCCGCCAGATGCACGGCGAAATAGGGCGCAAAAATATAGATGGTGACGAGGAGAACATAAGGGTTGCGCGCGCCCTCAAACAGCGCCCAGGAAAACTGCCCGAGCCGCGACGAGGCCGGACCGCCATCGGCGGCCGCCACCTGATCCCGCATGTCTGATCCCCGCTTGCGCAAGACTGAAAAGCCAATGACAGTGAGTTGACCATGCAATGCGCCGGAGCGCGAGGGCAAATCCGCAACCGATGACGATCGAGACCATGGGTTGGGATGCGGTGGCCGCAAGCCTGGGCGCCGCCATCCTGCACGCCGCGTGGAACGCAGGCGTGAAGGCGGGCAAGGACCGCATCCGCGAAAGCGCGTTTCTGTTCATGGCGGCAGGGCTGGTGGGGCTTTGCGTCATCCCCTTTGTGCCGGTGCCCAGCGCGATTGCCTTTGCCTATATGTCGGCAACTTTGGCGCTGCACATTCCCTATCTCCTGTTTCTCGCGCGCGCCTATGACACGGGCGAGTTGGGGCACGTCTATACGATTGCGCGCGGCCTGCCACCGATGCTGGTGGCCATTGGCGGGGCCATTTTTGCGGGCGAGATCATGGGCGACTGGGCGATGCTGGGCATCGCCAGCGTCACCATCGGCGTGCTGGCCGTGGGCCTGACGCGAAAGGCGCATCCGCATGCGTCACGCTTTGCCTTTGCCACCGCCATCGTGATCGCCTGCTATTCGCTGATTGATGGCATTGGCGTGCGCGCCAGCGGCACGGCGCTGGGCTATGGCGCGTGGTTCTTTGCACTGAACGGTTTGATGATGCCGTTCCTCCTTTACGCGCGGCGTGGCACACATGGCTTTGCGCTTGACCGCGCCTTGCTCCGCCGCGCGGCAATGGGCGGACCGGCCAGCTTTGCGTCCTATGCGCTGGTTTTGTGGGCGATGAGTGTCGCACCCATTGCCGGTGTGATTGCGCTGCGCGAAACGTCAGTCGTGTTTGCAGCCCTCATTGCCGCCGCCATGCTGGGCGAACGCCTGAGCGCACGCCGCATCGCAGGCGTATTGCTGGTGGCTGCTGGCGCCAGCCTCATCAAGCTGGGGTGAGGGTGGGGAATCCATTCTTCTTCAGCCTCCCCTTACCTATAAGGGGAGGCGGGACTTGGCGGAGTGAAGCGAACGCCAAGTCCGGTGGGGTTGCGGGCCGCTGTAATGAGTTTGTCGATGGTGCCCCCCACCGATTTGCGAAGACGCAAATCTGCCTCCCCCAACTCGGGGGAGGCGAAAGGATAGCGCCGCATGGGCGCAGCATCCGTTCTTTGGGAGCCCCTACCCCGCCAGATCGCGCAGCTGGGCTGCCGCCAGCGCCAGCTTGGGCGTGGACAACGCGCCGTCACGCTCCAGCTCGCCGATCAGCGTTTGCGCCCGGCCAATGGCCGCCGCAGCACCTTCGACAAAGCGGGTCACCGCCGCAGCACCCTCATGCCGGTCAAGCGGCGCATGGGCCGTCGCCTGCAGCGCCCGCGATGCCAGCGCCCGCTGGATGCCGTAAAGATCATCCATCAGCCGTTCGATGGCGAGCTGTTCCCAATGGCCGCGCGGCGCAATGGCAGATGCCGCGGCCCGCAGGCGGTCAATGCCGGTGGCTGCACCCGCCGCAAAGAAGGCGCCCGCCACCGCATCCAGCGCCACCTGCGTCTGGGCGGCAAGCTGCACCACCTCGGTCATGCCCGCCAGCGGCTGCAGCACGGCGATGTCTTCGGCCAGATCAAGCGCCACACCCGCCGCCATCAATTCGCCGATGCGGCCTTCGATGCTTTGCGCCTCAACCGGCGTGACCAGCGTTGAGAACGTGCCACGGAACGATTCAAGGCCCGAGCGATAGGCAGAAATCGTCGCCGCCAGATCGGCGTCGGGCGCGATGTTGCGCAGGACCCACAGCGTCTGGCGGCGCAACAGCTTGATCGCATCGGCATGCATGGAGATTTGCAGCCGCGCGTCAATCTGCCCGTCCAGCCCGTTGATGCGGTCATAAAGCCGGTCAAGCCCGAACGCCCCCGACACAATGGCGATCGCGCGCGCAACCGACGGCGCATCCGCACCGGATGCTTCCATCATGCGGAAGATGAGCGCCGGGCCAGAGCGGTTCACCGATGCATTGGAAAGCACGGTTGCAATGATTTCGCGCTTCAGCCGGTGACGCCGCACGAGATCGGGGAAGTCACGCCGCACCGCTGCCGGGAAATAGGTCTGCAGCGTTTCATCAAAGCCCGGATCATCCGGCACGTCGCTGGAAAGCAGCGCCTCGTTCAGCGCAATCTTGGCATAGGCCATCAGCACGGCAAGCTCTGGCCGCGTCAGGCCCTGGCCTGCCTGCTGCAGCTGGCGGATGGCGCCATCATCCGGCAGGCCCTCGACCGCACGGTCAAGACGGCCCTGTCCCTCCAGCCAGCGCATGAAGCGCGAATAATCTTCAAGGTCGTGCACGCCATGCGACTCGGCAATCGAGAGCGCCAGCGTCTGCTCGTAATTGTCATTGAGCACAAGATCGGCCACTTCATCGGTCATGCCCGCCAGCAGCACATCGCGTGCTGCCACATCCATGCGCCCTTCCGCCAGCGCTGCGGCAAACAGGATTTTGAGATTGACCTCGTGGTCAGACGTATCGACGCCCGCCGAATTGTCGATGGCATCGGTATTGATGCGCCCGCCTGCCCGCGCAAATTCGATGCGCGCTGCCTGCGTCGTGCCCAGATTGGCGCCTTCGCCGATCACCTTGGCGCGCACCTGGGCGGCGTCAATGCGCACGGCATCATTGGCGCGATCACCCGCCTGCGCGTGTGACTGGTGCGAGGCCTTGATGAACGTGCCAATGCCGCCAAACCACAAGAGGTCAACGTCTGCCGCCAGAAGTGCCGAGATGATCTCGTTGGGTGTCGCGCGCTCGGCCGAAAGGCCGGTCAGCTGCTTCATCTGCGGCGACAGCGGAATGGCCTTCAGCGCGCGCGAGAAAACGCCGCCACCCGCCGAAATTTTTGACTTGTCGTAGTCCGCCCAGCTGGAGCGCGGCAGGTTGAACAGCCGCTCACGCTCCACAAACGAGGTTTCGCAATCAGGGTCAGGATCAATGAAAATGTCGCGGTGATCCATCGCCGCCACCAGGCGGATCTGGCGCGACAGCAGCATGCCATTGCCGAACACGTCGCCCGACATGTCGCCCACGCCCACAACGCTGAACGGCTCGCGCTGGATGTCGCGGCCCATTTCGCGGAAATGGCGCTTCACCGCCTCCCACGCGCCACGCGCGGTAATGCCCATTTTCTTGTGATCGTAACCGGCTGATCCACCGGACGCGAAGGCATCGCCCAGCCAGAAGCCGCGCGCGACCGCAATGGCGTTGGCGGTATCAGAAAAGGTTGCCGTGCCCTTGTCTGCGGCGACCACCAGATAGGGATCATCACCATCATGGCGCACCACGCCCGACGGCGGCACAATGCCATCGGCGCCGATTGTGTCCGTCACATCGAGCAGGGCTTCGATATAGACCTTATAGGCCGCGGTGCCCTCAGCCTGCACCGCCTCACGTGCAGCGTTCTGCGGCAATTGCTTGGGATAGAACCCGCCTTTGGCGCCCACCGGCACGATGACCGCGTTCTTGACCTGCTGGGCTTTGACCAGACCCAACACCTCGGTGCGGAAATCTTCGCGCCGGTCAGACCAGCGGATGCCGCCGCGCGCCACTTTGCCAAAGCGCAGATGCGTGCCCTCAACCCGCGGGCTGTAAACGAACATTTCGGCCATCGGGCACGGTGCAGGCAGCTCCGCAAGCTTCGCACTCAGGAACTTGAACGTCAGTGCCGGGCGCTGCGCGCCATCCGGACCGGTCTGGAAGGCATTGGTGCGCACCATCGCCTCCACCGCATTGGCAAAGCGCCGCAGAATGCGGTCATCATCAAGGCTCTTGACGTCGGCAAGCGCTGCTTCGATGCGCTTCGAGATGGCGTCAGCCGCCTTTTCGCGCGCCTCAAGGGCCGCACCCGTGCGTGGATCAAACCGCGCCTCGAACAGCTTCATGATCTCGCGCGCAATATCGGCGTTCTTGGTCAGCGCCTCTTCCATATAGGGCTGCGAGAACGCAATGCCGGCCTGACGCAGGAAGCGCGACAGCGCCCGGATGATTTCCACCTGCCGGTGGTCAAGACCCGCCGCCAGCACCAGATGATTGAAGCCGTCATTTTCGATGGCGCCGCGCATGGCAGCGGCAAAGGCCGCCTCGATCAGCGGGCCGGACTCACCGATGTCGAGCGCCCGGGGGCTCTTCATGCGCGCCGCATAGGCGTGCAGCGTTACCTGTCCCTCGAATCCATGAATGTGCCGGAGCGTGTAGGACGACTCCGACGTGACTGTCAGCCCGAGATTCTCGAAAATCGGCATGACGGCAGAAATTTCCGCAGGCCCGTTCACGCACCAGATTTTCAGGCGCAGCGTATGCACATCGTCCTGCGGCAGCCGGTAGGCGCAAAAGCGCAGCGGTCCGCTTTCAGCAGCCTCCGCCGTCAGCGAAGCAAGCACCCCGACATCGGCGGCTGCTTCGTCCGCGCCGGTCGCCTCCATATAGCCCGCCGGAAAGACGGCATGGAACCGGTCATGCAGCGCGCGCGCCCGGCCCGAGGCGTGAATGCGTGAAAGCGCCTCTTCCAGATCATCGGCCCAGTTGCGCGTTGCGCGCCCGATTTCCTCCTGAAGCGCCGCATCATCGACAACGGGGCGGTCGCCCTCATTGCGGCGGATGATGTGATGGATGCGCGCCACCGGCGCATCGGGAAAATGCGGCGTCTCGATCACCACGCGCCCTTCAAAGCGCTGGGAAAGGATCTCGCCGATGCGCTCCGCCACATGCGCAGAAAAGCGTTCGCGCGGGATGAACGTCAGCGCTGATACGAAGCGGTCAAAGCGGTCAAAGCGCAGGAAGGTCTTCGTGCGCGGCCGCTCCATCAGATGCATGATGCCAAGCGCGGTCACGAAGAGCTCATCGTCACTGATCTGGAAAAGCTCGTCGCGCGGAAATGTCTCCAGCACATTGACCAGCGCCTTGCCGTCATGGCTGGCGTGAGGAAAGCCCGCCCGCTCAATCACACGTGCGGTCTTGCGGCGCAGAAGGGGAATGTCGCGCGGCATGCGGTGATAGGCAGCCGACGTGAAGAGGCCGACAAAGCGCCGCTCGCCCGTCAGATGCCCCGACGCATCAAACCGCTTGATGCCGATGTAATCCTGATGCACCCGCCGGTGCACGGTGGAGCGCACATTGGCCTTGGTGATGATGAGTGGATTGGCTTCGGTCAGATAGCCGCGCACTTCATCGGTCAGCGTGGCGCGATCCGTGCCGCGCCGCACGACGCGCGCCTCGGGATCGGCCAGAAGCCCAAGCCCGGATTCTGCCACCGGCGTATGGCGCCCGCCCTGCGCATCGAACACATAGTCGCGGCAGCCCAGGAAGGTGAAATGGTTTTCCGAAAGCCAGCGCAGGAAGGCGATGCTTTCATCAAGCTCGGCAGGCGCAATCGGCGGCGGGCGATGCTGCAGATCGCCAATGGCGTCTTCCAGCCGCTCCAGCATGGCGCGCCAGTCGCGCGTGGCGGCCATCACGTCTTCCAGAACCTTCGCCACGCCATTGCGCGCTGTGTCCAGCCGCTGCTCGGAAGTTTCGCGTGCAATCACAACAAAGATGACAGACTCGCGCGGCGCACCCTCGCCGGCATTGGCAATGCGCGTGCGCACGCCGTCGCTGTCGCGCACCACGCCGAAAATCGGATGGAAGACGGCGGCAACCGTAAGGCCGTGCGCATTGAGTTCGGCAAGCACCGAGTCGTAAAGAAAGGGCCGGTCATCATTGACCGTGACCATCACCGCGCCATTGACGCCAAAACCGTGGCGCGCCGCATCGGGCACAAAGCATTCAAGTTTGCGCTGGCCCGGATTGCGCCGCTGGGTCAGCTCAAAGGCATAGAGCGCCATGCCCGCCAGTGTGCGCACATCAAATGAAGCCAGATCTTCCGGAGCCGCAAACGTGAAAAAGCGCGTCACGAAAGCATGGATTTGGGCTGCCAGTGCGCCCGCGCCGCTGGCAGCCAGCTGCGCAATCTCGGCGATGCGCGTGGCGTCATGCTGCTCGGGCCGTGTGCCGGGACCGGATGAAACGGGGCTTTGATTGTTCATGGGCAGCGGTCTCGTAAGGCGCGATGGGTCAAACAGAAAGCGTCCGGCAGGCCGGAAAGGCGCCGGAGAGGAATTTGACACGCTCAGACAGAAGGAAGGTTTAAGCCAGATTCACGCCCGGCTTAAGGGGTGGAACGCCTTGCGGCGCGATAATTTTCTGTTAATCGCTGACCGCGCGCCCGCTTTCGCGGCGCAACAGGAAGGCCCCAGATGCAAGCCCTGCCAAAGCCGCTCGTCATCTATGATACCGAATACACGGCCTGGGAGGGTTCGATTGCCCGCAACTGGAAGGGGCCGGGCGAGCACCGCGAGATCGTTGAGATCGGCGCCATCCGCCTTTCACGCAGCAACCTTGCCGAGGAGGCCGCGTTTTCGGTTCTGGTGAAACCCGAAAAGAACCCGATCCTTTCAGACTATTTCGTGAGGCTGACCGGCATCACCAATCAGATGATCGCAGGTGAGGGACTGGCATTTGCCGATGCACTTGCCCGCTTTGATGCGTTCGCCGGGCAAGCCGAACTTTTTGCCTATGGCCGCGATGACAAGGTGATGGGCGAGACAGCCGCCCTTCAGGGCATCTCATTTGCGCCGGCGCGCTGGGCAACGCATGATCTGCGAGACTGGTTCCAGCAATCGGGGCTCGATGTGACGCGGCTCCATTCGTCTGACCTCGCCCCTGCCGCCGGCGCACCCAGGGCTATGCATCCGCACCGCGCGCTCGACGACGCCCGCGCCATTGCCGCCGCCATCCGCGCGCTGATCGCGAAGGGACATCCCTCGCCGTTTGGGTGAGGAAGAAGCTTGCACTCCCCCTTCATCCCGCCATCGCCTCCACAAAGGCACGCACCACCGGAAACACGCGTTCGGGCGCATCGCGATAGGCGCCATGGCCGGTCTTCTCGAAGACGTGGAGCGCCTTGTGGCCGCCGGGAAGTGCGGCAAAGATTTCCTGGGAGCACACGGCGGGCGTGACCGGATCACTGTCGCCGCTCAAGACCAGCGCGGGCACCGTCACGCCCGCAAGCGCCGCGCGAAAATCCATCCGCCACATCTCGCGCCCCGGCAGGCTGAAGTGCCGGAATACTTCCATGCGGCGGATGACGCGCTGGGCCGCCTCTTCACCGCCCGCACGCGGCCGCGTGTTATAGAGCGGCATACACACACGCATGTAGTCAGCAATGGCCGCATCGTCGCCCCGGGTCCAGAACCGCTCCGCGATGTCGCGCGCATTGCCGCCACCCAGCCGCGCAAAGGCATCGAGAATGGCAGGAAGATTCATGCGCGCCGCCGTGCTGGAAAAAATCACGCCGCCCGCATGGCCGGGATGGCGCACCGCATAGGCCTGCGCCACCATGCCGCCAAAACTCTGGCCGAAGATGATGGGCCGGACAATGCCCAGCGCATCGCAAAAGACGGCAATGTCATCGCCCCACTGGTCCAGCGTCCACGTGGCGGGATCGCTGGGGTGCGAGCGCCCGTTGCCGCGATGATCAAGATAGATGACCTGCGCCACATCGGCGAAACAGTCGAACTCGGGCCGCATATTGGCATGGTCAAATCCCGGCCCGCCATGAAGCACGATGAGCGCAGGCTTCTCGCGCATGGCCGCGCCAACCGGTGAAAGCCCCGCCGAAACCACATCAAAGAAAATGCGCTGGCCGTTGACGCTGATGTGCATGGGCGCCTCCGCAAAAAGAAAAGGGCCGCAACGATGCGGCCCTTTCCGGCGCGTGTCGAGTGCGGGAATCAGGGCTGCTGGGCGAGCAGGGCTTCCATCTCGTCCATGATCTTGTTGGCGCGCGCCATCAGGGCCTCGTAGGGCGCACGCGTCGCCATATCGATGCCCGCGCGCTTGTAAAGCTCATAGGCATAGTCGGAACCGCCAGCGCGCAGGATGTCGAGATAGTTCTCGCGCGCCGCCTCGCCCTTGGTCAGGATTTCGTTGGCGAAATAGGCCGCACCTGCAATCGAGGTCGCGTAGTTGTAGACATAGAACCCGCGATAGAAGTGAGGGATGAACGCCCACTCAACGCAATAGTCCTCGTTGATCTTGAGCACGCCCTCGGCATCGCCGTGATAGCGCTTCAGCAGGTCGCAATAGATGGCGGTCAGGCGCGCGCCCGACAGCGGCTCGCCGCGCTCCACCACTTCATGGGCAGCAAGCTGGAACTCGGCAAACATCGTCTGGCGGAAATAGGTGCCGCGGATGCCCTCCAGCGCCATGCCGAGATAATAGAGCTTTTCTTCGCGCGATGCGGCATTGGCAAACACATGCTCCTGCATCAGAAGCTCGTTCGTGATCGCCGCCATCTCGGCCGTGAACGTCGAATAGCGCGCGGTTTCCCACGGCTGGTTCGCATTGGCGAGGATCGTGTGCATGCCGTGGCCCCACTCATGCGCAAACGTCGAGGCCGATTCATAATCGTCATTGTGGTTGAGCAGGATGAACGGCCCTGAATCATAGACCCAGCCATTCATGTAGGCGCCCGATGTCTTGCCCTCTGCCGGATAGACATGCTGCACATTGCGCGAGAACGCTTCCGAAAGGCGCGTCACATAGTCATCGCCCAGCGGTGCGACCGAGACGAGCAGCAAATCCTGCGAGTCCTGCAGCGTGAAGGTCTTGTCCAGCGTCACCATCGGCGGATAGATGTCGAAATAGCCCATGTCGTCGGTGATGCCGAGCATGCGCTTCCTGAGCTTGAAGTAGCGGTGCAGCGTCGGCAGGCTTTCATTCGTCACCTGTACCAGCGTGCGGTAAACACCTTCCGGGATGTTCGCGTTGAACAGCGCCGCCGACAGCGCATTGGGGAAGCCGCGCAGCTTGGCGACCGTCACATTGCCGATGATGGCCGAGGCAAGGTTGGCGCCCAGCGTGCCTTCATAATCCTTCCACGCGCCCCAGAACGTGTTGAACACCAGCTTGCGGTCTTCGCGATTGGGAGCCTGACGCAGCGCGGAATAGGCCGCCTGGTCGAGCACCATGCTGGTGCCGTCCGACAGCGTAACCGTCGGAAAGGGCAGTTCGGCATTGGCGAAAATGCCATAGACGTTTGACGGCTGCGACAGCGCATCATTCATCGCCGCAAGGATCGCTTCACCCTCGGCATCAAGCGTATGCGCCGCACCGCGCAGCGTATTGTCGAGATAAAAGCCGAAGCGGCGGTCAAGCTCGGCATGCGACGCGCGGAAGGCGGCGATCTTTTCCGCCCCGATCGCAAGGATTTCGGGGTCCATATAGGCGGTCGCTGCAACAAACCGGTTGAACAGCATGTCGCCGCGCTGCGAACGCTCGCGCTCGGCGGAATCACGCAGATCCTCGTCAGAGCGCAGGCTGGCATAGACGGCGGCGCGCGCCACGCGCTTCATCATCACCGACGATGCATCAAGGGCGGCATAGAGCGAGTCCGCATCATTGCCCATCGTGCCCGCAAAGGCTGCGAGCGAATCGACCTCTGTTTCAAGCTGCGCGATGTCGGCGTCGAACGCCGCGACATCGGGATAGATGCGCGTCAGATCCCAGCTGACCTGTTCGCGTGCCGGTGCGGGCGCAGCCTCGGGCGCGGGTCCCGTGGTGGGCGCGGGCGCTGCTTCAGGCGTGCTGGCGGTGGTGGTCTCAGCAGCAGGCGGCGCCATCGCCGCGTCACCAGCCGGCTTGAAGCCGCCGCCGAAATAATAGCCCGCGCCCGCTGCAATGATGGCCAGGACGGCGGCGCCCATGAACAAACCGGACTTGTTCTGCATGAACTCCCCCAATGGAACCTTACGGCACCAAGCGCCGCGCATGAACAACATGAACCGGGTCAGGCCCGGCGATGACGCGCGACACTGCCTAACAGGGCCTGCCTTAACAAGCCCGGAATTGCCAGCCACGCTCACCTCTTCGTGACGCGCGCGGCCTCTGCTAGGCTCAAATGCGGCCATGGCGCGTACGTGGCGCGTACGGGGCGCGTACGGGGCGCGTATGGGGCGCGTAGAGGGCGCGCGCAGGGTTTGTGCGATGCAAAACGGCCGATGGCCAGTTGGGGAGTAACCATGATTCGCGCGCTGACTTTTCTTTTGGCGGTTCTTGCTTGCGGCGCGCTTGTCTCGCCCGTCATGGCCGAGCCGACGATCCTTCATCGCGGCAATGTCGCCGAGCCAGACACGATTGATCCGCAGAAGATGGGCACAACCTATGAGCAATATATTGCCCGTGACCTGTTTGAGGGTCTGGTGTCGCTGGATGCGGCTGGCGAGACCATTCCGGGCATTGCCGAAAGCTGGGACATTTCGGAAGACGGCCTGACCTATACGTTTCACTTGCGTGAAAATCTTGTCTGGTCGGATGGACATCCCCTTTCGGCCGATGACGTTGTGCTGGGCTTTCGCCGGGCGATGGATCCCGCCACGGGCGCCTGGTTTGCCAATTTCGGCTACAAGATTTTCAATGGCTATGAAGTCAACACCAGCGCCGTGAAGCCGGAGGAGCTGGCCGTGCGCGCCCTTGATGCCCGCACGGTTGAAATCCGTCTGGTCGCCCCCAGCCCGATCTTTGTGCGCATCTGTTCGATGCCGATGTTCATGCCGGTGCCCGGCCATGTCTATGCCGCTCATGGCGACGGCTGGGTGAAAGAGGGTGTGATGGTGTCCAACGGCGCCTACATGCTGGCCTCATGGAAGCCGCAGGATTCCGTGCGTATCATCAAGAACCCGCGCTTTTACGCCGCCGAAAGCGTGCGCATTGATGAAGTGATCTATTATCCCACCGATGATGATGAGGCGGCCCTGCGCCGCTTCCGCACCGGCGCCCTTGACCTCAATACGCGCTTTCCGCCGTCAAAATATGACTGGCTGATGCAGAACCTGCCCGATCAAACGCTGGTCTACAGCACGGGCTGGATTTCCTATGCGTCGTTCAACCTCCAGAATCCGAAATTTGCTGACGTGCGCGTGCGCCGGGCGCTTACCCTTGCCATCGACCGCGAGGCGATCACCGGAAAAATCCTGCGCACGGGCGAATTGCCGGCCTATTCCTTCGTGCCGCCTGCGGTCCAGAACTTCAACAGCGAAGGTTCGGCTGTCATCACTGCCGTTCCCCCCGAAAGCCGCACCGAAGAGGCGCGCCGCCTGTTGGCCGAGGCAGGCTATGGCCCGGATAATCCGCTGCGCTTTGTCTTCAATCACCGCATCGGCGAGGCCAACCGGCGCGTAGCTGTCGCCATGCAGCAGATGTGGCGTGAAGCCGGCGTCGATGTGGAGCTGCAGGCGAGCGAAGTGAAGGTGCACTATAATCTTCTGCGCGAGGGCAATTTTGAAGTGGCCGATGGCGGCTGGGCCGCGCCCCCCGACGCGGAATATTTCATCTA
>DEIC01000053.1:0-2261 GCA_002352285.1 Alphaproteobacteria bacterium UBA2784
GCCGTGCCGGAAGGTGCATCAGCCTTTTGCGCGTGATGGGTCTCGACAATCTCGGCATCATAGGCGGGCAGCATGCGCGCCGCTTCGCGCACCAGCATCATCAGCGCATTTACGCCCAGCGAGAAATTGCCGGACTTCACGATCACGGCGTGGCGCGCAGCAGCTTTGATCTTCTCCTCGTCTGCCGCAGCAAAGCCGGTGGAGCCGATCACATGCACAATGCGCGCCTGCGCCGCGAGTGCTGCCAGCGCCACGCTGGAGGCAGGCGTGGTGAAATCGATGATCGCGTCCGCCCTGACCACTGCCGCCAGCGCATCCTGCGTGACGGGCACGTTGAGCGGGGCGCCGCCCGCCATCATGCCCGCATCTTTGCCAAGCGACGCATTGCCCGGCGCCTCCAGCGCAGCATGCAGCACGGCATCATTCCGGTTGCGCAGCGCGCTGATCACGGCGTGACCCATGCGGCCGCCTGCACCCGCCACCACAATGCGCAAAGCTGTGCTCATGAAAGTTTCAGCCCCGTCAGCTGCTCCAGTTCGCCAATCGCCTGCGGGCCGGACGTCACCTTGATCGTAGCCATGCCCATCTGGCGTGCCGGTTTCAGATTGACGCCCAGATCATCAAGATAGATCGAGGCTGCGCCGTCAACCCCAAGGGCGTCCAGCATCATCTGATAGATGCGCGGATCGGGCTTGCGCAGGCCCACTTTGGCCGACTCGATCACGTGATCGAACTCCGCCATGATCGGTGCGCGGTAGAGGTTTTTCGCCTCATCCGTGCCCTGCACATTGGCGGGAACATTATTGGTGATGCAGCCCGTCTTCATCACCTGATGAATGCGGCGCAGCGCCTCGATCATGTCGGGCCGGAAATCGCCGCGCAGCAGGGGAATGACATCGCGCCCCGGCACATGATGGCCAAGGGCGCGCGCCTCTGCCGCGAAGGCCGCATCGAATTCGTCGAGCGTCAGCTCGGCACGCTCGAAGCGCGCCCAGGCGTTGTCCTCGTGATTGGCGGCGTTGATGGTGCGGATCAGGTTTTCGGGCAGGCCGCGCTCGCGCTCGTAACGGGCAAAGGCCTCGAACGGCGAAGAGGTGAAGACGCCCCCGAAATCAAAAATCACGGCTTTGAACGACATGAGACGGCATGTTCCCGGATGCAATGAGCGATGAATTGCGCTTAGCATGATTGCCACAGCCTTTCACGAAGTCCTTTCACGCGAAAAGAGCATGGCGATGGCCGACGGACTTGAAAACTTCCCGCCCGATTACGCCGCCGCGCGGCTGATGTTCCGCGCCGCGTGCGATGCAGCCGGGCTTTCCATNNTGGGCGGGGCCGCCCTCTGCGCCGCGTGTTCTTCTGTGCATCTCGGGCACGCACGGATTTGAGGGGCCGGCGGGATCATCGGCCCAGATCGGCTGGCTGAAATCAGGCGCCGCAAAACTTCTGCCGAAAGATGTCGCGGTGCTTCTGGTGCATGCGCTGAACCCGTGGGGCTATGCCTGGGTAAGCCGCCTCACCGAGAACAATGTCGATCTCAACCGCAANNCGCGTGAATGACATGTCGCCCGCCACGCTGATGACCCTGATTGCCAATTTCAACAAACTCGTTGCCGAGATTGGCCCCGCCAAGGCGCAGGTGGCCGCCGATTACGGGCAGTATGAAGACCCTGAAGGCATTACCTATGGCGGCAATGCGCCGGAATTCGGCCATCGCGTGATCCGTGATGCGGTGGCGCCGCGCCTGCAAAAGGCAAGTCATGTCGGTCTGGTTGATCTGCACACCGGCGTTGGCGCCTATGGCGAGATTGCATACCTGCCGCTGGGCGGGCGCAGCGAGGCAAATCTTTCGCGCATCGGCAAATGGTGGGGCGATGCGCGGGTGCGCGGCTGGAAGCGCTCGGTCGCTGAAGAGCTGGTCGAGAATGATCCGTCGATCAAGGATCTGCCGAATGTGAAGTCAGGCCAGCTGCCGCACGAGCTTCACCGCTTTGTGCCGAAGGCAAAGCTCAACGGCGCAACGGTGGAGTTCGGCACGGCAGAAAGCGATGACCGGCGCGAGCTTGTGTTCATCACGCTCTATGAGCGCTTCCTGCGTTTTGTGGACAGGGGCAATCGCATGGATGCGCGCCATGCGATGTTCCGCGCGGCGGCGCTGAAGGCATTCGTGCCGCAGGATCCGGCCTGGCGCGCGATGGTGGTGCGCGAAGGGCCAAAGATCATTGCCGATGCGGTCGCGGGGCTGGCGCTGGAGGGGTGAG
>DEIC01000053.1:2314-6516 GCA_002352285.1 Alphaproteobacteria bacterium UBA2784
GCAAGGGTCGCGCCCGTCGTCGTGATATCAACAATGATGTCGGCAGCGCCCGATGCGGGTGCCGCCTCGGTTGCGCCCGATGAATGGACGATGCGGTAATCGGCAATCGCGTGAAGGTGAAAGAAAGCGCGCGTGAGGCGCACATATTTCGTCGCCACGAGAAGATGCCGGCCATGGATGCGGCGAAAGCCGGTGGCGACATCGGCAAGATCAGCCATTGTGGAAACGTCCAGCCAGCCATTGGGCACGGCAACGACCAGCCGCGCCGGGCCGAAGCCAAGCTTTACCCGGCGCGCCACGCCAGAGGCCAGGGATGCGGGATCGTCGGCGCCTTCCTTCTCAAGGCTGCCCAACGCCTCGTGCAGCACATCCATGCCGGTGATGCCCGCATCCAGCGTGCCTGCGGCCAGGCGCTGGGCGATTTCGGTTGCCGGCATCAGCGTGATGGCAAGCCCCTCAAGACCCGCCGCACGCGCTGCATAGCCGCGCGGCTCTATCTCAAGGCGATGCCCGGCGCGCTCAAAGAGTGCGAGGCAATCATCCTTGAGACGCCCTTTTGACGGCAGTGCAAAGGAAACCTGGCTCATGCGCCGTGCTCTGCCAGCGCATCAAGAAAAATGGCAGCGCCGACCGCCGGAATGTTCGCGGACGGATCATTGAGCAGTTCCGGCAGCAGGCGGTCATAACGCCCGCCGCCTGCAACATTGATGCCCCGCGCCTCGATGCGGAACTCAAGCCCTGAATAATAGCCGAGCGGCGCATGCACGCGCGCATCAAAGCGCAGCGCGGATGAAAGCGCCTGCAAATGCGTCAGCCGCCGGTTGAAGGATGCAAGGTCCGGGGCAGGCAGATTGTGGTCTGCAAAAAATCGCGCAATGCCATTGGCGGCTTTCCCTGCCTCAAATGACAGCGCGAAGAAGGCGGCAAGTATGTCCTGCGCCCTCGGGGGTATCGGCCCCTCGTCCGCAATTGATGCGCGCTCGGCAAGGCGACAGGCAATCTCGTCAGCCTCGCGCACCCCGCACAGAAGCTGACCTTCGCCGATCAGGCGCTGCGCCTGCGCCGGATCAAGCGGCCTTGAAGCGGCCGGTGGCGCAAAAGCCGTGCGGAAAGCAAACATGGCCGAACCTGCCGCATCAAAGCGGCGCAGCACATGGGCGCGCTGATGCGGCTTGAGGCCAAGCGATGCGATCAGCGCATGAAAAAGCGCAAGATCGGAAAAGCGGATGACGGCCTCATTCACCCCGCATGCGCGCACAGCCTGGCAGGCAAGCGCCACCACATCCGCATCGGCGCGCGCGGCATCAACATCGCCCAGATGCTCAATGCCCGCCTGCATCGCCTGATGCAGCGCGCCCTCACCATCGAGCCGGAACACCGATCCTGCATAGGAAAGCTTGAGGCACGAACCACCGCGAAAGCCTTCATCGAGCGCGATGCGTGCGGCAGGAATTGTCATTTCAGGGCGCAGGCACAGAAGCGCGCCGCGGCCATCCTCGATCACCAGTGTCTGGCTGCGGAAACGCTCGCCCAGCCGGTCGAGAAAGACATCGGCGCTGGTCACAACAGAGGGCGAGACGGGCCGGTAGCCCGCCGCCGCAAAGACATTTCCCGCGCATGCCTGAAGCCTTTCGGCATTTGCTGTGGCAACAAATCCGAGATTGCGAAGCAGGCCTGATGCGCCGCCGCGCATCAATGCGCACCCTTCAGGATGGCTTTGACCTGGGCGACAAGTTCGCTGCGCGGCACGGTNNCCGCGCGCAAACTCGTCGCCGCCCGCAATGACGGCAACCGGCGCATGCCTGCGGTCGGCATATTTCAGCTGGGCTTTCATGCCGCTGTCGCCCGCATAGACTTCGGCGGCGATGCCTGCGTTGCGCAATTCTTCGGCCATGCGCACATAGTCGCCAAGATGTGCGCGGTCGAAGACCGTCACCAGCACCGGGCCGTCATGGGCAGCCGTCCTGATTTTTCCCGCCGCACTCAGGGCCGCAAAAAGCCGGTCAACGCCGATGGAGACGCCGGTGGCCGGCAGGTCTTTGGCGAGAAAGCGGCCGACAAGTCCGTCATAGCGGCCGCCGCCAGCGATGGAGCCGAACTGGCGCTTATTGCCCTTCTCGTCGATGATTTCGAATGTTGCCTGCGCCTCGATCACGGGGCCGGTGTAATAGGCAAGGCCACGCACGATGCCGGGATCAAACGCGACAACGCTGTCAGCAAGCGCGTAAGCCGAAAGGATGGCGTCGATTTCGGCAAGCTCGCGCAAGCCCTCTTCGCCGCGCACCGAACCTGCCACCAGCGGCGCAAGCGCAGTGAGCGTTTCCCTGCGCGCTGATTTTCCCGCGTGCATGAAAGCGAGGATGCGGCTTGCGTCATCGTCGGAAAGACCGGCGCCCTTGGTGAAGTCGCCGCTGTCATCCTTGCGGCCGGTGGTGAGCAGAAGGCGCACGCCCGCATCGCCAAACTTGTCGAACTTGTCGATGGCGCGCATCACCGTCATCGCCCTGGCATCGGTTTGCGCTGAACCCAGGCCAATCTTTTCCAGAAGACCGTCGAGGATTTTGCGGTTGTTCATGGCAATGCGGTACTGGCCGGCAAGACCCAGCGCATCAAAGGCGCGCGCGAGCAGCGCCGCATTTTCTGCATCGGCCACCATGGACGCGGTGCCCACCGTGTCGGCATCAAACTGCAGGAACTCGCGGAAGCGGCCCGGCCCCGGCTTTTCATTGCGCCAGACCGGCCCCAGCTGATAGCGGCGGAAGGGCAGCCCCAGATTCTGCGCATGCTCGGCGACAAAGCGCGACAGCGGCGCTGTCAGGTCATAGCGCAGCGCGATCCATTCGCCGTCGCCATCCTTCAGCGCAAAAATGCCGGCGTCCGGCTGATCGCTTTCGGGCAGGAATTTTCCCAGCGTTTCGACATATTCCAGCGCCGAGGTTTCGAGCGGCTGGAAGCCGAAGCGCTCATAGACCGCCCGGATCGTGCCGGTCATGGCGGCCAGCCGGGCAACATCGCTACCCAGCGTGTCTTTCAGACCTTTGGGCGCGCGCGCGGTCAGCCGGTGCGGGCGCGCGGGGGGCGCGGCGTCAGGCGTGGCGGGCTTTTCGGGCTTTGGCGGCGGGGCTGTCATGCGGCTCTCTGGGTTTGCCGTTCACCCTTAATGGCGGCTTTTGTGCACCGCAAGGGAGGCGTTTGCTAAACGGCCGACCGGGACAGCCCGATTGCCCCAAATCCGCCACGGCAGGCCTCTAGCTCCACGCCCATGAAACCGATCCGCACCCTTGCCGCCCTGACTCTCCTTCTTGCCACCAGCGCATGTGCGCGGTGGGTTTTGCCGTCTGAGGAGAACGTCAAGGCCTCGCCCTTTGGCTCCTATGGGGAGGCGCAGGCGGTCTTTGACGCGGTGACCCCGATGTCGAGCACGGTCGAGGATCTGGCGGGCATGGGCCTTGACCCGGCTGTCACGCCGAACCTCAAGACCGTCAATTATCTCGACATCATGGCGCGGTTCATGCCGCAGCAGACGGTGCGGCTTGCCGACCTTGACCCGGCAGTACAAGCCTGTGTGAACGCGCGGGAATCCTGTGTCGGCTATGTGCTGGCGCCGGAGTCGGTTTCAAAAGACCGCGTGGGCGATGTTTCACTCGACATGCTGGGATTTGAGCGGACGACCGTCTCGAGCGGATGGCGCGCCGAGATGCTGTTCCTGATCGTCGATGACGTGGTGATCTACAAGCTCTGGTCGGGCACCGCCAATATTGATGAAACAAAGACCGAAACGCGCCCCTTAGGCCCGCTGCAGGATCTGTCGGGTGCGGCCACGGGCGTTGTGAAAGATGCCGTTACGCCTTAGGCGGGCCTTCCGGAAAATTTAAGTTTACTTGGCGGCGCAAATCACCACCTTGCATTCCTGATGCTTGGGGGAGCGAAGTTGAACGCGTATGCGGCGTTGAACCCCTGAAGCCTGTCTTTGTTCAGGGGTTTTCGATGACATCTATCCGGGTCAAGCGTGCGCTTCTTGCCAGCGCGTGCAGTTTTCTTCTGGCGCATGCTGTGGCAGCCCAGGAGGGTACCGATCCTGCCCCCAAGGATGAGCCGGTCACGGAGGCGCCCGATGCGCCGCCGCCGCCTGAGGGCGATGCCGATGAGGTGGTGATTGTCACCGCCACGCAACGCGCCCGCGCGCTGCAGGATGTGCCGGT
>DEIC01000036.1:0-515 GCA_002352285.1 Alphaproteobacteria bacterium UBA2784
ACGCCGATTTCGGGGCCTGCGTGCGTTGGCCAGATCACGTGGCTTTCGCGCGCAATCGAGCTTTCCGGCACGTTGACGACCGAGGCGATGTGCTGGCCATTCTCCTTGCAATATTTCAGCGCCGCCAGCGTGTCCGCCGTTTCGCCCGACTGCGAAACAAACATGGCGAGGCCGCCCTTGGGGAGCGCTGCCTCGCGATAGCGGAACTCTGACGCGATGTCGGTTTCCACGTGCAGGCGCGCCAGACGCTCAAACCAGTATTTGGCGATCATCGTGGAATAGAACGCCGTGCCGCAGGCCGACATGGTGATGCGCGGCAGGTTGGTGAAATCAAACGGCGCTTTGGGCAGGCTCACTTCCTGCGAGACGGGATGCACATAGGCGTTCAGCGTGTGGCCAATGACTTCCGGCTGATCGTGAATCTCTTTCGCCATGAAGTGGCGATGCGAACCCTTGTCCACCAGACCGGCGGAGACGCTGGTGATGCGGATTTCGCGCTTCACCGCCTCGCCATG
>DEIC01000036.1:641-35790 GCA_002352285.1 Alphaproteobacteria bacterium UBA2784
TCGCTTTCGAACTTGTGGCCCGTTGCGATCAGCTCGTCGCGCAGTTCCTTGAAGTTTTCGATGATGCCGTTGTGCACCACCGCCACGCGGCTGTTGGAATGCGGGTGCGCATTCACCTCATTGGGCACGCCATGCGTTGCCCAGCGCGTGTGGCCAATGCCGGTGGAGCCGGGCAGCGGCTCACGCGCCAGAATGTCTGCAAGATTTTTCAGCTTGCCGGGGCTGCGGCGGCGCTCAATGCGGCCATCGACCAGCGTTGCGATGCCCGCACTGTCGTAACCGCGATACTCGAGCCGCTTCAGCGACTCCAGGATCAGGGGCGCTGCGTCCTCATTGCCGATGATGCCGACGATGCCGCACATGGCCTAATCCTTCTTCTTTGCCGCAAGTTTTTTCGCGCGGAATTTTGCCGCCCAGCCATCCAGGTCGCGCTGATTGCTGCGTTCGACCGCCAGCGCATCGGCGGGCACGTCCCTGGTAATCACACTGCCCGCGCCCGTGATGGCCCCATCGCCCACTGACACGGGCGCGACCAGTGATGTGTTCGATCCGATGAACGCCCGCGCGCCGATTTTGGTTTCGTGCTTGTCAAAGCCGTCATAGTTGCAGGTGATGGTGCCCGCGCCGATATTGGCCGCATCGCCCACTTGCGCATCACCGACNNACAATCGCGCGCGCGCGCAGGGTTCCGCCTTCGATGTGGCAGAAGGGTTTGATGGTGACGCCATCTTCCACCGTCACGCCGGGGCCAAAGACGACATTCTGGCCGATGGCAACGTCGCGCCCGATCTTGGTATCGAACGCAAACCACACGGTTTCCGGATCGGTGAGCGTGACGCCCTCGTCCATGAAGTGCTTGCGCAGGCGTTGCTGGAAGGCGCGCTCAGCGGCGGCAAGTTCGACCTTGCTGTTGACGCCCAGCACTTCATCCTCGTGCGCCACGATTACTTCGCAGCGTTTGCCGTGTGTGTTGGCGATGGCGACGAGGTCGGTCAGATAATATTCGTGCTTGGCGTTCGTGTTCTTCACCAGCGGCAGAAAGGCACGTGCCGCATCACTCGTCAGCGCCATGACGCCTGAGTTGCAGAGCGACACCGCCTTTTCGGCGGAGCTGGCATCATTGAACTCCACAATGCGGTCGAGACTGCCGTCCTTGTCGCGGCGGATGAGGCGGCCATAGCGCGCCGGATCGGCGGGCGTGAACCCCAGCACCGCGCAGGCGGTATTGTGGGCGTCCAGCGTGCCGAGCAGCGCCGACAGGGTTTCCACCCGGATGATCGGCGTATCGGCATAGAGCACAAGAATGTTGCCCGAGAACCCCTCCAGCGCAGGCATGGCCGCCATCAACGCGTGGCCGGTGCCTTGCGGCGGATCCTGCACCGCAATGGCAGCACCCTTGGCAGCATTCGCCACCTCCGCCATGGCCTTGCCCACGACCACGACCGTGCGCGCGGCATGAAGTTCGGATGCCGTCGCCAGCACATGCGCCAGCATCGTGCGCCCGGCAATCTCGTGCAGCACCTTGGGCTTTGACGACTTCATGCGCGTGCCCTGGCCTGCGGCCAGAATCACGACGGCCAGAGGCGGGCGTTTGGTGGGAGTGGCGGTCGATGTCGTCATACGCAAGAAGGGGTCGGGGGGCTTTGGATGGCGGCGGACCCTAGATTGCAGGCCAGCCGTAAAGAATTGACGAATTGTTGCCCTCTGTTAACCAGCAAGGCGTGCAGACCCCAAGCAAAATCATGCTATGCGCGGCCTGCGATTAACTTCTGCAACGGCACCGAGACGCGAAACATGCCAGCGAGCGGACCTTTTTGCGCCATCTTTGATCTCGACGGCACGCTGGTGGATACGGCGCCCGATCTTGCCGCTGGTATGAACGCGGCCATGGCGGATGTTGGTTTGCCGCCGGTGCCAGTTGCCACCGTGCGCCATCTGGTGGGGCGCGGTGCGCGTGTGCTGGTGGAGCGCGGCCTTGCGATCAACGGCATCGCGCATCCCGGCGATGGCGAGATCGACCGGCTTGTCGCCATTTTCCTTTCCCATTACCGGGAGAATATTGCCGCCGGTTCTGTTGCCTATGACGGCGCGGTCGATGTGCTCAAGGCGCTGTCGGCGCGCGGCGTGCGCATGGGGGTGTGCACCAACAAACCGACCGACCTTGCGGTGAAGCTGCTGCAATTGCTGGAGCTCGATCATTTCTTCCACGCGATCCTCGGGGCCGATGCCCTGCCCGTGAAAAAGCCGCATCCTGAGCATCTGTTCGAGACCATCCGGCGGTCTGGCGGCGCGGTTGAGCGGGCGGTGATGATCGGCGACAGCGAGACCGACGTTGCGACCGCCCGGGCGGCCGGCGTGCCCGTCATCGTCTTTTCTCATGGCTATACGGCGATTGCGCCGCAGGATTTGGGCGCGGATGTGGTGCTGGACCACTTTGACGGACTATTGCCCGCCTTGACGGCGGCGGGGCTTGCCCCTTAAGAGAGGCCCCTCTTTGGAGACGGGGCCCCGGCCAATGGCTTGGGACTGTTGCTTCGGGGGCGATTAGCTCAGCGGGAGAGCACTCCCTTCACACGGGAGGGGTCGCAAGTTCAATCCTTGCATCGCCCACCATTCTTCAACGCCGTTCAGGCGGCCTGCTTCACCTTGGCGAGTGAACTCAATCCGATCCACGACTGGATTGAGGATGCAAGTTTGCGATCGCCCGTCAGGATGATCTTGCCTTCGGCAATTGCCTTGCGGATCGGCTCGTAGCCCATCCACACCGCCGTCATGGTGCGCAGATCGGCGGCCACATAAAGATCGACATCGTGGCCGGGATCGACCGAACACAGATCAACGCCCGCGCCCGGCTCCACCACCAGCCACCAGACCTTCATCGCCTTGGGTGCATCGGGATAGCGGAACTGGATCACGCAACGGCGGTCGGGCAGCGGCTGCGGGTTCAGGTTGCGGCGCATGTCCCACATCAGCAATTGCGCATCCAGTTCTTCGAGCATCAGGTCCTTGTCGATCCAGCGCTGGCCCCACGCGCCCATCGCCATGACGACGGGCTCCAGCTCGCGGCCCGCGCGGGTCAGGCGGTATTCCGCTTGCCCGGCAGCGCCAGATTTTTCGCGCGTCAGGATGCCCGCCTCCTCCAGCTCCTTGAGGCGCTGTGACAGGAGCGCGGGCGACATGCGCGGCACGCCCTTGCGCAATTCATTGAAGCGGGTGGAGCCGGAGATGAATTCCCGCAGAAGAATGATGGTCCAGCGCGAGCACAGGATCTCGGCGGCCATCGCCACGGGACAGAATTGTTTGTAGCTGCCTTCGGCCATACGCACCTCTCCTTCTGATGCCGCCAGACTGGCACGCCTGCCACCGGCCATCCAGTTCAGAAACTATACCGGCTCGATTCAGTTCCTGAACTGGATGGGCAGGCCCATCCCGGCGCATAGAGCGGTCACTCTGTGGCGCGCGCCCCCAACCCCTTGCGCCGAAAAAAGGAAAAGTCCGATGAATGCTCTGCCGAATGCCAACCAGGCCCTTTGGGAAAAAGGCGATTTCACGCGCATCGCCGATTATATGCGCGACAGCGGCGAGGCGCTGGTGCGCGCCATCG
Organism: Alphaproteobacteria bacterium UBA2784; assembly: GCA_002352285.1. Lineage (GTDB taxonomy): Bacteria > Pseudomonadota > Alphaproteobacteria > Micropepsales > Micropepsaceae > UBA2784. The sequence continues at coordinate 4,246 of DEIC01000036.1, forward strand.
GCGTGCTGCCCGGCTTCAGCGTGCTTGATCTGGGATGCGGCGATGGCACCACCGCCATTCCCGCCGCACAGATGGGCGCCAATGTTCTGGGCGTTGATATTGCGCGCAACCTTGTGGCGGCGGGCAATTCACGTGCGGCCAGCCTTGGCCTTCGCCACTGCCGGTTCGAGCAGGGTGATGCGCGCAATCTGTCAGCCATTGGCGATGACAGCTTTGATCTGGTCATCAGCATTTTCGGTGCGATGTTTGCGCCCGATCCGGTCAGCGTCGCGCAGGAAATGGTGCGCGTGACGCGGCCCGGCGGCCGCATCGTGATGGGCAACTGGATTCCCGGTGATCCCACATTGATCGCGCAGATCCTGAAAATCAGCGCCGCCTTTTCACCGCCGCCGCCCGCCGGATTTGTCAGCCCGATGAGCTGGGGTGATGTGGATGAGGTGCGCGCGCGTTTTACCGCCGCGGGCATTCCTGCGCGCAACATCGCGTTCCAGAAAGATGCCTATGTCTTCAAGCATCGGGGCTCGCCGCGCGACTTCCTTGCGACGATGCGCAGTTACTATGGTCCGATGATGAATGCGTTTGCCGCTGCCGAAACCAGTGGCAAAGCAGACGAGCTTCAAGGGGCGCTGGAAACCCTGTTTGACAGCCAGAATGTCAGCGGCCAGGCGGACGAAACGCTGATCCGCGCCAACTTCCTGCGTGTGACGGTCAGCGTGCCGTAAGCATCGGGGGGAGCAGGCTCACGCATGCTCCCCCTTACTGCGTCACCGGCTCGGCCAGTGTGTCGCGCTCAAAGCCGGAGGGCAGCGGGCCTTCGTGCCCCTCGATGAAATGCAGGATGTCGCGCCAGACCACTTCGCGCTGCAGATCACGCAGCAGCAGATGATAACCATCAGGATAGAGTGCGATTACGGGGCGCACGCCCATCGTTTCCGTCAGGCGCTCAATCGGCCAGCGCGGCACGATGCCGTCTTTCTCGCCATAGAGAACCAGAAAGCGCCCGGTCTGGCGCGGTGCTGACAGGATCGCCTCATCCATCAGTCCGACAATGCCATAGACCGCATCGGTGCGCGTTGGCTTGATGACGAGATCGTCTTCGCCCAGCTGACGCAGAATTTCTTCGTTATCGGAAGGATAGATGGTGAGGCCCGAACCCGTGACTGTCTTCCACGGAATTGTATGCGCGGTGATCCACAAAACCGCGCGATAGGAAAATTCCATCGTTGACCAGCCCCACACGGCTGGCGCAACCAGGATCACGCCATCGGGCGCGGGCGCCAATGGCCGGTCGAGCATGGCGAGCACCACGGCGCCGCCCATGCTTTCCCCCAGCAGAAAGAATTTGGCATCGGGATGGCGTGCGCGGATGAGGGCGGCAAAGTCGCGCGCATCTTCCGTCAGTGCATCCGTGCCCGGCCAAATGCCGCGATTGGGCGAGCGGCCAAAGCCGCGCTGGTCGATCGCATAGACGCTGATGCCATGCTGGTTCAGCCAGGGCGCGGGCAGCGCATAGGCATTCGCATAGTCATTCATGCCGTGAAAGGCGACGATGACAGCTTTCGGTTCTGGCACTTCCCATGCGGTGTAACCCAGCGCCAGACCGTCATTGGTGATGAAGCGATCACCATCGATATGCGGCAGGGTTGGAACCGTGCCGCGCGCCGCAATCACCGGCGCGCAGGCAGGAAGCAGCAGCAGTGCGGCGAAGAGCCACGCGCTGGGGAGGTATGAGGTGAAGCGGGGCAGACTGGTTCTCATGCGCAAGTGCAAAGCAATTTTCGTGAGTGGCGCTCGCACCGTGCGATGACGCCCCCTCACCCTGCCCTCTCCCCGGAGGGGAGAGGGAACATGGATGCGGAAACCTACTTGATCACGCCGCCGAGATTTTCCCAGCCGCCCCAGCTGGCGCCATTCCACCAGCGATGCCAGAGCGCCTTGGCCGGGCCGCGGACAAAGCAGTCAAGGCGGTTGGCACTCCACGCGGTGCAGCTGATGTCGGAATCAAGCGCGCCGCCGAGGCTTTCCCAGCCGCCCCAGTTCGCGCCATCCCACCAGCGGTGCCACATGGCGTTGTCGGTGCCGCGCACAAAACAGTCGATGCGGTTGGCGCTCCACGACTCGCATTCGATCTGCTCGTCCTTCAGGACGCCGCCAAGATCCTCCCAGCCGCCCCATGACGCGCCGTTCCACCAGCGGTGCCACATGGATTTGCCGGGGCCGCGCACGAAGCAGTCAATGCGGTTGGCGCTCCACGATGTGCATTCGGGGTCGCCCTTGAGGTCGCCGCCGAGATTTTCCCAGCCCCCCCACGACGCACCGTTCCACCATTTGTGCCACATCGCCTTTTGCGGGCCACGCACAAAGCAGTCGATGCGGTTGGCGCTCCACGTCACGCATTCGGGATCGCCCTTGAGGTTGCCGCCAAGGTCTTCCCAACCGCCCCAATTGGCGCCATCCCACCAGCGATGCCACATGGAATTGCCGGGGCCTTTGACGAAGCAGTCAATGCGGTTGGCGCTCCACGAAACGCATTCGGGATCACCGCCCAGAATGCCGCCGAGGCTTTCCCAGCCGCCCCACGATGCGCCGTTCCACCAGCGGTGCCACATGGCGCCGTCGGTGCCGCGCACGAAGCAGTCGATGCGGTTGGCGCTCCACGAGGTGCAGCTGAGTTCGCTGGTCAGCACGCCGCCAAGGCTTTCCCAGCCGCCCCAATTGGCGCCATCCCACCAGCGATGCCACATGGCATTGTCGGTGCCACGCACAAAGCAGTCGATGCGATTGGCGCTCCACGAAACGCATTCGGGCGCTGTGGCTTCGGCCTGGCGCACGGCGCCGGGCATGAAACTCAATCCAAGCGCTACAATGGCTGCCGCCAGAAAACGGTACATGTTCACCCTCCCCGGTGAAGTTCCTCTCGGGAATCAATAGCACCGCTGCGTGACAAGAAACATGTGCGCAACAGGCAAAATCGTTGCTGCGATGCAAGATACCCGAACATGAACGCAGTTCAGGTGAGCGCGGCCGCAATCTCGCGCGTGACGGGCACCGGGAATTCCAGCAACATCTGGGCAAAGGCCTTGCCCTGCGGATCGCTTGACAGGCTGGCGATGCCGCCGCCACCCAATGCGTTGTGCAGAAGGAAGTTGAGGCCCGCGATGCCCGGCAGGTCGAAGCGTTCAACCTTGCCTTTGCCGCCCTCGAATTTGTGGGCCATCCATTGGCCAACGGCCTCCGCCGTCAAGGCGCTGCGGATATAGGGCAGATAGTCCCGCCGACGCGCCATGACGCCGATATTGGCATTGTTGCCCTTGTCGCCCGAGCGCGCGAAGGCAAGTTTGATGAGCGGCACTTTGTGATCCAGCACACCTGCGGCCGCGGCCGGTGCCGTGGGGCGATGGATGGCGGCAGCATCAAAGCCGCCGCTGACATCGATCGGCACGGGCTCTGCCTTGCCATCGACATGCAGCGTGACGCTGACATCTTTCTTGGGAACGAGGAGCGCAAAGTGGCGCACCACAGGCGATGCCTTGGCGCGCGCTCCGCCATAGCCGGTGGTGCCGGGTGAGAACGAAGTGCCGGAACTCGTAATCTCGCGCACCATCAGATCGAGCGGCTCTTTGCGCGGATGTTTGGCGGCAAGTTTCAGGATCGCCTCACGCGTGCTGATCGCATGGGCGTGCGGGCCATAGGAATCTTCGTTGCCCAGAACCTCGATGCTGGTCTCGGTGAAATTGCCCCAGTTGCGCTGGCGCATCAGGGTTTCCATGCGCTTCAACACCGCCTCACCCGTGCGGCGCGCCTTGGCTGCCGCATCAATGCCATTGACCGAGAGCATGGAGGTGACGCGGAAGCCATCCTCATAGGTCAGCGAGCACTTATACGTATCCGTTGGCGCATAGCCCTTGGCGTTGGCGACGCGCACGCGATCCTTGCCCTCTTGCGTGATCGTGACTTGCGAGAAATCGCACACGACATCGGGCAGCATGTAAGCCTGCGGATCGCCAATCTCGTAGAGCATCTGCTCGCCGACCGTGCCGACAGAGACAAGCCCGCCGGTGCCCTCCGGCTTTGTCGTGACAAAGCTGCCATCGGCGGCGACTTCGGCAATCGCATAGCCGATATTTTCCCAACCCGGCACGTCCTGCCAGTCGGTGAAGATGCCGCCGGTTGCCTGCGCACCGCATTCGACGATGTGACCCGCAAGGCTGCCGCCGGCCAGTTTGTCAAAGTCCTTTGGACCCCAGCCAAACTCATGAATGCAGGCGCCCAGCGTAACCGCGCTATCCACACAACGGCCGGTAATCACCACATCGGCGCCACGTGCGAGGGCCGCTGCAACGGGGAACCCGCCGAGATAGGCATTCATGCTGACGGGTTTTTCCGGCAGGCCCTCGCCAGTGAACATTTCCGTGAGACCCAGCGCGCGCCAGTGTTCCATGCGGGGCAGAATGTCGTCGCCCTCGACATAGGCGACTTTGAGCGCAACGCCCTGCTTGGCCAGCACGGCTTCCAGTGCTGCGGCGCAGGCCTTCGGGTTTACGCCGCCCGCGTTGGCGATGACTTTGATTTTGCGCTCGGCAATCTCGCGCGCGAGCGACGCCATGGTGACGCTGACAAAGTCATGCGCGTAGCCGGCGTTGGGATCCTTCTCGCGCTGACGGGCGAGGATCGACATCGTGATCTCCGCCAGATAGTCGAAGACGAGATAGTCAATCTGGCCCGAGCGCACGAGCTGCGGCGCGGCGGTAAAGCTGTCGCCCCAGAAACCCGAGGCGCAGCCGATGCGGATGATTTTGCTTTTTTCCTGGCTCATGGCGGAGTCTTAGCGCCATGAGGCCGCGCCTGTCATCCCGGTTCAGCGGGGTCGGCTGCCTCGATCCACAGCTCACCCTCTTCCGGGTCGAGCGTGATCACCAGCTGGCGCAGAAAGGCCATGCCGACATTGACCTCTTCCACTCCGTCAACAAAGGTCAGCTCAGGGTTTTCAAAGGTCAGCGGGCCAATGTGGATCGTGCCCTGAATGGTGGCGAGGAACGCGGGCAATTGATTGTCGCCTGCCATGCGCAGGGGCTTGGTCGGCACCATTTCTCCATTAAGCGTGAAGTTCTCAGCTTCGCTCAGCGGGAAGACGAGACCGCGCCCATTGCCGGTGTCGAGGATGGCCTCATATTCCTCATCGCCCACTGTCACAGGGATGGCGGGAATGCGGCGGCCAAAACTGGTGCTGTAGTAATCGAATTTCTCCACCTGGGGAATGTGTGCCTCATCGCGGGGCAGAACGCGCATTTCAGATTCGCCAAAATCCATGCGCACCAGCTTGCCCGAAAACATGTTCGGGCTGGCCACACCTGAAATCCCCTCGAGTGGCAAATTCAGGTCAACGATGGCCGCAGGTGCTGTGGCGACCAGCGCTTCGCCAAGGCGCGCATTTGTGAGTTGGGAGAGAAATCCTTCGACACCAGGCTGGCCGGGGGCCGATGCGCGCAAGGGCTGCAGGCGGGGCAAGCCTGCAGCATCCGCGAAGTCGGGGAACACGACGGTTGCGCCCGCGCCCGTGTCAACAATGACCGTGCGCGTGACATCGCCGATGGTCATCTGCGCTGTGGGGCGCTCACCCGACATGTCGAGGGGCACACTGGCGCCATCCGGATTTTTGGCAAGGGCAAGCGTTCCGGAGAAAATTGCCGCTGCGGTTGCAATGGCGGTGCGCAATCTCGTCAGTGATTTCATCTCATGGCCTCCAGCCTCGTGGCCCCCGTGCACAGGAGAGTTGCACAAGGGGCGATCACGGCCATGACAAGAAAACGTGAGGGGCAATCAGGCCTTCGCAGCCCGCAGCAAATTCTTCGCGATCACCACCTGCTGGATCTGCGAGGTGCCCTCATAGAGGCGGAAGATGCGCACGTCGCGGTAAAAGCGTTCGGCGGCATAGTCGCTGACATAACCTGCGCCGCCATGGATCTGCACATTGCGGTCAGCGATGCGGCCCACCGCTTCCGAGGCAAAGAGCTTGCAGGCCGAGGCCTCGAGCGAGATGTTTGCGCCCGCATCACGCTTGCGCGCTGTTTCGAGCACCATGCAGCGCATCGCATAGGCCTCGGTCTTCGAATCCGCCAGCATGCCCTGGATCAGCTGGAACTCGGCAATCGCCTGACCGAATTGCTGGCGCTCGCTGGCATATTTCACGCTGTCGGCGACAAGCCGGTCAGCGACACCGGTGCAGACGGCCGAGATGTGCAGCCGCCCGCGATCCAGCACCTGCATCGCAAGTTTGAAGCCCTCGCCCTCCTTCGCGCCGATCAGGCATTCGGCAGGCACTTCGCAATCTTCAAAGATCACATCGCAGATGTGCGCGCCCTGCTGGCCCATCTTGCGCTCGGGCTTGCCGATCGTGATGCCCTTGAGGTTTGAGGGCAGAAAAAACGCCGAGATGCCACCCGCGCCCTTGTTCGACGGATCGGTGCGCGCCATCAGCGTGAACGCGCCCGCCTTGTTTGCGTTGGTGATGTAACGCTTGGTGCCATTCACCACATAATGATTGCCCTTGCGGATCGCGGTCGTGCGCAAGGATGCCGCGTCCGAACCCGCACCGGGTTCGGTCAGGCAAAAACTTGCGATCACTTCGCCGGAGGCAATTTTCGGCAGCCAATGCGTCTTCTGTTCGGGGCGTCCGAACATCACAAGACCCTGACTGCCAATGCCGACATTGGTGCCGATCACGGAGCGGAAGGCGGGCGACGTCTTGCCCAACTCGAAGCAGACCAGCGCCTCCTCCTCCATAGAAAGGCCAAGACCGCCATACTCCTGCGGGATCGAGAGGCCAAAGAGGCCAAGCTCGCGCATCTCCTGCACGATCTCGTCCGGCACGCGGTCGTTGCGCGCCACATCATCTTCGATGGGCACAAGGCGTTCGGCCACAAAGCGCGAGACGGATTCAATCAGTTGCGTGCGGGTTTCGGCATCAAGGGCCATGGCAACATCCGGTTTCAGGAACATGGTGAAGATGCGCCATTGAAAACGAGCCGGGGCGCAAGGTCAAAACTTGCGGGGGAAGCACTTGTCGCCTATGCCTGTCGGACAGCAATTCTGGTCCGCGACCTTGGCCCTTCGCCTTCCCTTCCGTCACGTTCCGCCCATGGCTTTGGCGGTTCTGGTGTTCTGTTTTGTGGTGTCGGCGATTGTCGGCTCCATGGGGCAGAGCTTTTCCGTGTTCCTTTTGCCGATCAGCCAGACGCTGCAGCTGGAGCGCGGCGAAATTGCCTCGGTCTATTCCATGTCGCTGCTGGCGTCGGGGCTGGCCTCGCCGCTGGTGGGTCTGTTGTTCGACCGGCTGGGGCCGCGCATTGTCTATGCCGCCGGGGCGTCGGTGGCGGCGGCGGGCTATGCGCTGGGATCGGGGGCCGACTCGCTTCTGGAGATCGGTCTTCTCTATGGCGGGCTGGCCGGCATTGGCGGCGCGCTGACTGGTGGTGTGCCACATGCAGCCCTCGTGAGCCGCTGGTTCCGCGAGAATGCGGGCACGGCGATGGGCATCGTTTTCTCCGCAGGCGGGCTTGCGACCGCACTGACGTCGCCTGTGTCGCAGGTGCTGATTGATGCGCTGGGCTGGCGCTCCACCTTCGGCCTCTATGCCATCGTCATCGGCTGCATCGTGCCGGTCGTGCTTTTCATGCCATGGCGGCAGATCATGGCGGGCGACCCGATGGTGGCGCACAGACCCAACGAGCCATTGGAGCCGGGGCGCGATCCGCATGTGTGGACCATTGGCTCTGCCATGCGGACGCCAAGCTTCTGGGGTCTTTTCTTTGTCTATTTCTTCACGGGCGGATGCACCACGGCGCTGGCCGCCCATATGGTGAGCTATCTGACCGTTGCCGGTTTTGATCCGCTGGTGGCTGCCACCGCCTTCGGCTTTTCAGGATTGCTGACACCCTTTGGCATGATCGGCTTTGGCACGCTGTCGGACCGCATCGGGCGCAGACGCTCAGCCGCCCTTTCCTATGCCGCGACGGGCCTTGCGGTGATCGGACTTTTTCTTGTGGGCTTCTGGCCCTCCATCGCCATCCTGATCCCGACCATCTTTTTCTTTGGCATCAGTTCGGGGTCGCGCGGGCCGATGGTCTCGGCCATTGCGCTCAACATGTTTGCGGGGCATCGCGTCGGCGGCATCTATGGTGCGATCAGTCTGGGGGGCGGGCTGGGTTCGGCCTTTGGCACCTGGTTCTCTGGCGCCTTGCAGGACTGGACGGGCGAGCCGACCGCGCTTTTGTGGTATACGGGCACGGCGCTCTTCATCGGCGCCCTTCCCTTCTTCACGATTGGCGGCATCCGCCACAGCTGACGGATTTTCCATGTTTGCTTCGATGACTGACGCAAAGAACGCGGGCGCGCTTTCAGGCGTGCGCGTGGTTGATCTGTCACGCGTGCTGGGCGGGCCGTATGCCACGCAGGTTTTGGGCGATCATGGCGCCGATGTTCTGAAAATCGAACCGCCGCAGGGCGACGAGACGCGTGAGTGGGGGCCACCGTTCCGCGACGATGCGGGCAAGCCGGGCAAAGACCCACGCGGCCCCAGCGCCTATTACCTCAACATCAACCGCAACAAGCGCGGGCTGGCGCTTGACCTGACGAAGGAAGCGGCGCGCGCCATCGTGTTCCGCCTGCTGGAAGGCGCTGATGTGCTGGTCGAGAATTTCAAGATCGGCACGCTGGAACGCTGGGGCATGGGATGGGATGTGCTCTCCGCCCGCTTTCCGCGCCTTGTTCACTGCCGCATCTCCGGCTTTGGCGCGGAGGGACCGCTGGGCGGCATGCCCGGCTATGACGCCGTGGTGCAGACGATGACGGGGCTTTCATCTGTCACCGGCTCACCTGCATCCGGCCCCGTGAAGATGGGAACGCCGGTTGTTGATATTGCCAGCGGCCTGAACGCCGTGATCGGCATTCTGCTGGCGCTGCGCGAGCGCGAGAAGACCGGCAAGGGCCAGTTCATTGAAGTGGCGCTCTATGACGTCGGCCTTTCGCTTCTCCATCCGCATTCGGCCAACTGGATGTGGGGCAACAAGTTGCCGCAGCTGGTGGGCAATGCGCATCCCAATGTTGCGCCCTATGATCTTTTTGCCACGGCCACGCGCCCGATCTTTCTGGGCGTGGGTAATGACGGACAATTCCGCAAGGCATGCAAAGTTCTGAAGCGCGCGGAGCTTGCGGATGATCCGCGCTTTTCCTCCATGGCCGGACGCAATACCAATCGCGCCGCACTGACGGCCATTCTCGCGCCCATCTTTGCAGCGGTGGATGGCGTGGCGGTTGCCACCGAATTGCTGGAGGCTGGCGTGCCGGCGGGGCCGCTCAACAATGTGGCCGAGGCGCTGGATGATCCGCAGACGCAGGCGCGCGCCATGCGCGTTGAGACTGAGGGTTACAAGGGCATGGGCTCACCCATCAAGATGAGCGGCACGCCGCCCGCCCTTCACCGCACGCCCCCCGATTTCGGCGAGCACAATCGTGAAGTGTTGCGCGCTGCCGGTTATTCAGATGCGGAGATCGACGCGCTGAAGAAGGCAGGTGCGGTGGTGTGAGGGGAGGCTCGTCTCTCCTTTCGCCTCCCCTTATCTATAAGGGGAGGCGGGACTTGAGTGAGTGACAAGCGAAACTCAAGTCCGGTGGGGTTGCGGGATGCTGTAATGAATTCGTCGATGGTGCCCCCCACCCGTTTTGCTTCGCAAAACGTGCCTCCCCCAAAAGACAGGGGGAGGCGGAAGAACTTGCTCACAACTCCTTCCGCAGCCACACGAGATGAAAGTCGCGGCGCTTTTCGCCGGGCACCAGATCAAACGGAAACGGTTTTGTGTCGCCGGTGCGGGCATAGCCGCGGCGTTCGTAATAAGCGATCAACTCGTCACGCAGGTGGATGACTGTCATCACCATGGCGCGGGCCGAGAAACGTTCCCGCGCGCGACGCTCGCACTCGGCAAGCATCGCACGGCCCACGCCGCCTGCCTGACGGTCTGGCCTGACCGAGAACATGCCGAAATAGGCGTCATCGCCCTCGCGCGACAGGAGAGCGCAGGCAATCAACTCACCCGCCTCCTCGGCCAGGACAAACGCATTATCGGGATCGGCAATCAGCTCCTCGATCTCGCCGTCGCGCGTGCGCGGCAATTCAAGAAGGTTTGCCTCATGCGTCCAGCCTCTTGCTGCCTCCTCGCCGCGATAGGCGCGCTCGATCAGCGCGCGCAAGCAGGCAGCATCTTCGGGTGTGGCGTAACGGAAAGTCAGGGACATTGCGGCAGCTCTTTCATCCTTGGCGGCACTATCTAGTATGGCCCCATGAGCAAGATCAAACTCGGCATTGTCGATCAAAGCCCGGTGCGCGCGGGCGGCACCATGGCGGACGCCATTGCCGAAACGCTGGCGCTGGCAAAAGCCTGCGATGCGCTGGGCTATCACCGCTATTGGCTGGCCGAGCATCACAACACGATGAGCTTTGCAGGCTCGTGCCCTGAAATTCTTGTGGGGCATGTGGCGGCGGCAACAAAACGCATCCGCGTTGGTTCCGGCGGCGTGATGCTGCCGCATTATTCGCCGATGAAAGTGGCTGAGCAGTTCCGCATGCTGGAAACGCTTCACCCCGGCCGCATTGATCTGGGGCTGGGCCGCGCGCCCGGCGCTGATCCGCGCACAACCGCTGCCCTTCAGGCCGGGCCGAAACCGTGGCCCATCGAAGTCTATCCGCAGCAAGTCGAACTCGTGCGCGGTTTCCTTGAGGAAGCGAACGGCAGCGCCGAATGGGGCGCCACGCATCCCTATCGCGGCATTCATGCAATGCCGCGCGGGCCGGGCATGCCGGAGATGTGGATTCTGGGTTCCAGCGGCGACAGCGCGTTGATCGCTGCCGAGCTGGGTCTTCCCTATTCCTTCGCGCATTTCATCGGCGGGGCCGAAAATCTTTCGCTGATTGATCTTTATCGGGAGCGTTTCAAGCCGCGCCGGCCGGGCGATCACCCGCGCGTCTCCATCGGTCTTTCCGTGCTTGTGGCCGAAACAGAAGAGGAGGCGCGGCGGCGCGCGACCTCACGCAATCTCTGGGTGCTGCGGCTTCTCGCCGGACGTTCGGGCGCGTTCCCCTCCATCGAGGAGGCGCTCGCCTATCCCTATAACGATGTGGATCGCGCGCAGCTTGCGGGCATCGAAGCGCGCAGTGTCACCGGCACGCCTGCGCATGTGCGGGCGCGACTTGAGGAACTGGCGGGGCGCTATGGCGCCGAAGAAATTCTGACGGTGACGATCACGTACGATTTCGCGCATCGCCTGCAATCGTATGAATTGCTGGCGGAGGTGTTTGGGATAAAACCCTAGGACTTTCCTTTTGGAAAATACTTCACATCCGCGAGAGAATTGAAGTGCGCATCACACGTGACAAGCACAGCGTCAAAGGCGCGCGCGGTTGCATAGATGATACTGTCGGCAGTTGACAATTGATGCTGGCGGCAGAGATCGGCGGCAGCAAGGGCGATCTCCGTATCCAGTGGCACAACCACGCATGTCGTGCTGAAGGCAAGCACCAGCTCGGCGCGATCTTCATCCGCATTTCCCGTGAGCCATTTTGACAACTCAAGCTGCACAAGCGTCGGCACCAGCCACTGGCCGGGCTTCGGCAACTCCGCGCCGATTTTCCGGCCCAGCGGCGTATCCGTCAGCCACTCGATCCACGCTGATGTATCAACCAGCTTCATCAGAAGCGGTCGTTACGGTCGCGGGGGTCTTCAATCCGGGCGCCGCGCGCAATACCAGCCAGCGTTTTGGCATCGGGCACCGGCACGAGAATGACCCCTGTGCCTTTGGGCAGAAAGACGAATTTCTGCCCCGCCTTCCACTTGCGGGCCTCGCGGACCTTCTTCGGGATCGAAATCTGAAACTTCGCGGAGAGGGTGGCTGTGTCGGACATTCTTTCCTGATCCTTATCGATCATGTTTCGGTAAGAATATCACGCCACAGCCATCCCGGCAACTCCCTATCCCAGATGCTTCATCACCTCGCCTATGAAGGTCCAGACTTCGGCTGAGAATGGCATCTGGCGGGCGGTCGAAGGTTGTGCAAAGCCTTCGCGGTAGAAATTGCCCGCGCCCTTTTCGAGGCCGGCATTGCCTTGCGTGAATTTCTCCACCTCCGCCTTCCAGCGGCGGCCAAGGGCAATCGCTTCCGGCGCATTGGCAGGGCCGTGGCGCAGACGCTCGGCCTCAGAAATCAGCGCCGCCCATGTGGCGGATGATTTCGCCTGATCCTCGTCCGTCCATTGGCGGGCGGCCAGCGCCGCCTTGTCTTCGGCGGTGTAGGATTTTTCGATCAGGGCATCAATCTCGGGGGTCGTTTTGAACTTGGTCATGGCAAGATCCTTTGCAAGTGCTTCGAGGCTGTTGCCGCTGCCGAGTTTGCCTGCCTCTGCCATCACGCGAGCGGTGCGCACGCGGGTCAGCATGTCCTTCAACTCTTCCGCGCGCTGCTCCAGCATGTGTTCGTGGATGGCAAGCACGGCTGGCAGATTCACATTACGCATCGTGACCAGTTCACGGATGCGCGCGAGCGGAAGGCCAAGGCCCTTCAGCGCAAGGATCGCAATCAGCGTCTGCTCATCTTCCGGGCCATAATGGCGCCAGCCTTTTTCCGAGCGGGCGGGCTTCATCAGCCCTTCGCGCTCGTAAACGCGCAACGCCTTTGCTGTCACGCCAAAGCGGCGCGCGAAAGCTGCAGCATTGTCACCAGAGCGGCGGAAGATGGACATAGGCAGTATCCCGTCAGTGCAACGCTGAACCTTGTCCGGCCGGACCCAAGGTCCGGCTCAAGAGACATTCTGACGCATCGTGCCTTCCCGGCCTAATGCGGGTGGGCCGCATTTCGCCTGGCAATTGCCGCGCGCAGGCGGCGCTGGCGCTCCTGCGTGATCGGATAGTTCCAAAGGGAGCGCATCGCTGTCAGCGCGAAGATCGCTGGAATGACCGAATAGAAACAGGCGAGGACAAGCAGTGACTCTCCTGAATTCACACATTCCGATGCGGCCAGGCCGTCGCGCACGAGAGCGGCAAGCTGATCTGCCGTCGCATCCGGGTTCCTGGCAGTCATCTGGCCGAGCATTTTGCCGGGCGACGCACAGGCGCTTTTGAACCCTGCGAGCCCAACAACGCCCACCATCAAACCGGCAATGCCCGCGGCAAGCTTCACGATCATGCCCCAGATCGCAAAATAGAGCCCGGTCCGCTGCCGGCCCGAGCGCAGCGTGTCGAGATCAACCACATCGGCGGCCATCGAGATCGGCAGGAAGAGGAGCGCGCCAATCGCCGAGCCCTTGAGCAACATCAGCACCAGGAAAATATTGAAGTCGCCCGCATCGAGCAGCGGAATGGGCGCCGACCAGATGGAGAGCCACAGGATCGCCAGCGCCGTTGCCCTGTGCTTGCCCATGCGGCGCGCAATTGCAACCCACACCGGTATGCCGATGATCGACGCCATGAAATAGCCGAACAGGATGTAGGGATAGATGCGGCGCACGCCCATGATGTGATCGACAAAATAGAGAGATGTCGCCGTGGTCGTGCCGATCGCCACCGTAAAGATGAGCCCCATCATCGCCAGCCTGCGGAAGGCACCATTGCGCCACACGATGCGCAGGCCCGCCAGCCATTTGACGGGCTCGCGCTGAACGCGCTCGCGCGGCGGTTCGGGCACAAAGATAAGCGCCAGCAGGACAAAGACGGGCAGCGATATGGCGGTGACGAGTGCAATGCCCCACGTCCAGTCCGTAATCTTCGTCTGGCCCAGCGCGAAGATCATGTAGATCGGCACGGCAAACACGACGAGGTTGCCGATAAAGCCAAAGGCCTCGCGCCAGCCGGTAACGTGGCTGCGCTCACCGTAGTCAGTCGAAAGGTCTGCGCCCCATGCGCGATAGGGCAGATCAATCATCGTATTGGCGAGATAGAAAAGGCTGATCATCACGAACAGCCACCACACATCGGCTCCCTGCGGCGGCACAAAGAGAAACCACAGGGAGGCGATCATCAGCGGCGTGCCAAGAAACACCCACAATTTGCGGCGGCCAAAGCGCGTCTGCCAGTTGTCAGAAAGCGAGCCGATGATCGGGTCCGTCACAACGTCGGTCAGGCGCGAGACAAAGATCGCAATGCCGACCAGCCCGAGCGAGACACCCAGCGCTGTCGTGTAAAGGTCATTGAGATAGATGCCAATCGGCAGCTGGGCTACCGAGATCGAAATATTCGGCAGCGAATAGAACAGGAGCGTGCGCTTGGACAGGCGCTTTGGCGCGCCCCGCGTTCCGGCGTGTTGCTGCATCGTCCCCCCTGAACCCCGCCTAGTCTTTCGACAATTTCGTCCAGTTGGTGCGGACATAGGCCGCAAACAGGCACACAAGGCCCACCAGAAGGGTCGAGACGTCGATCTTGATGAAGAAGAGCTCGTAGTCGAGGCGGCCCAGGCCAAGGCTGGCAAGGATCGCAACCAGACCCGCGCCCCACAGCATCCATGCGACAAGTTTTTCCATCGCCCGCCTTGCCTTTCCGCGCCCGTTCAGAAGACGGGCAATGCGCCGACCACTGCACCTGTCATCATCGTTGCCAGCGTGCCCGATACGATGGCGCGCATCGACAGCTGGACAATCTCATCGCGCCGTGACGGCACCATGGCCGACACGCCCGCAATCATCATGCCTGCGCTGCCCAAATTCGCAAAGCCGCAAAGGGCATAGAGCATGATCATCCCGGTGCGCGGTGACAATGTTTCCGCGGGCAATGCGGCAAGATTGAGATAGGCGACAAATTCGTTGAGCACGGTCTTCACGCCCATCAGGGCGCCTGCATCCGCCGCCTCTTCCCACGGTACGCCCATCAGCCAGACAAGGGGCGCAAAGAGCCAGCCGAGGATGCGCTCGAAAGTCAGCGGCGCGCCAGCCACGTCCGGCGCCAGCGCCAGCGCGCTGTTGGCGAGCGCGACAAGGGCCACCATCACGATCAGCATCGCCACAATGCCGAGCCAGATCTGGATGCCATCCTGCGTGCCGCGCGCCACCGCATCCATGGTCGAGCGGTATTGCGCGCCGATGCCCTGATGGGCGGGCGTTGTCTCACTGCCCGGGATCATCACTTTGGCGATCAGCACGCTGGCGGGCAGCGAGAGCAAAGAGGCCACCAGAATGTGGCCGAGCGCATCCGGCACCACCGGATTGAGGATGATGGCGAACAGCACCAGCACCGTTCCCGCCACTGTCGCCAGGCCGCAGGTCAGAACCACAAAGAGTTCCGAGCGGGTGAGTTTTTCAAGATAGGGGCGGATCAACAGCGGCGCTTCGATCATGCCAAGAAACACGTTGGCGGCGCAGCCAACGCCTACCGCACCGCCAATGCCCAGCGTGCGTTCCAGCAGATATGAAAAGCCGCGCACGATGGCGGGCAGCACCCGCCAATGCCACAGCATCGCCGAAAGCGCCGCCATCAACAGCACCAGCGGCAAAATCTGGAATGCGAGAGAGATCGTGCCCGCCGGATTGTTTACTTCAAACGGCACTGGCGCGCCGCCGACATAGCCAAACACGAAGGACGTTCCGGCAAGCGATGCCTTCTGCAACGCGTCCACCACACCGTTCAGCGCGCCAAGTCCCTCGCGCGCCCATTGCGTACCCAGAAAGGCGAGCGCCAGCAGCATTTGCAGCGCGAGTCCTGCAAGGACAACGCGCCAGGGAAAGGCGCGGCGGTTCTCGGAGATTGCCCAGGCGATGGCGACGAGGGCGAAAAGGCCCAATGCGCTCTGCAAATGAAGCGCCGTCATGCCGTTTTGTCGAGCCAGGCTGAAAGGGCGAGATAGTCCTTGCGCATGGCCGAGAGAAACATGCCCTTGAACATTCTGAAGAAGAGCCGTTTGACGATGCCGCCCATGTTGTCAAACGTGCCGGTGAAATTGAGCACGCTGCCGTCCGCCGTATCGGTGCACTCCATCCTGAAATTCATGTCGCCCATGCCCGACGTTCCCTCCCGGCCATTGCAATAGAGGGACAGGCTTTTGCCCGGTTCAATGCCGGTGACTGTGAAAGTTTCTGATGCTTCCTTGCCGAACATTTTGCGCGTCTCGCCCCAGCGCGTGCCGACGGCAAAGGGCCCGGGGGTCAGCACCTCAATCCGCTGGAGGCCCGGCATCCATTGCAGGCCCTGATCGAGATTGCACAAGGCCGCATGCACGATCGCCGCCTTTTGACGGAACGGCACGCTTAGTGTCAGCACGATTGTCATTGCCTTGTCCCCCGGTCACAGGCGTTCCAAACACCGCACGGTTGCTTGATTTGGCCCCGCCTGCTTACTAGAACCCTTCCCGTCTTTTCATTCAAGCAGACACGTCCGAGGAGAACTGCCATGACCATCCGCTTTGACGGCAAAGTTGCCATTGTGACCGGTGCAGGCGGCGGCCTTGGCCGGGCCCATGCGCTGGAGCTGGCGCGGCGCGGCGCCAAAGTGGTGGTCAACGATCTGGGCGGCGCTGTTGACGGCTCGGGCGGCTCGTCGGCTGCGGCCGAAGCCGTGGTTGCCGAGATCAAGGCTGCGGGGGGCACGGCGATCGCCAATGGCTCGTCGGTCACGGACGACGCCGGTGTCGCCAACATGGTCAAGCAGACGATGGATGCATTTGGCCGCATCGACATCCTGATCGCCAATGCGGGCATTCTGCGCGACAAAAGTTTTGCCAAGATGGAGCAGAAGGACTTCAACATCGTGGTTGACGTGCATCTGATGGGCACGGTCAAGCCGGTGAAGGCAATCTGGGAAATCATGAAGGCCCAGCGCTATGGCCGCATCGTGGTGACGACATCGTCGTCGGGCCTCTATGGCAATTTCGGCCAGACGAACTATGGCGCGGCCAAGCTGGGCATTGTCGGCTTCATGAATACGCTGAAGCTGGAAGGCCAGAAGGACAACATCAAGGTCAATGCGATCTCGCCGGTGGCGGGCACGCGCATGACCGAAAACCTGTTTCCGCCCGAAGCCATGAAAGTGTTCCTGCCGGAAGCCGTGACGCCGGGCGTTGTCTATCTCTGCTCGGAAGATGCGCCCACGGGTGCGATCCTGACGGCGGGTGCAGGCGTGTTCTCGCTGGCGCAAATCATCGAGTCGCATGGCGTGGCGCTGGGCGCACACGCCACCGCCGATGACGTGGCCGCGGCGTGGGGCAAGATCTCTGACATGAGCGGCGCCAAGCCCTATTTCCAGGGCGGCGAGCAGACCGGCAAGTTCATCGAGCGCCTGTCGGGCAAGTAAGGTGGCTGGCGTCAGCCAATTTGCTTCGTTCGACGGCGCACGCATCGCCTATCGGGAGATGGGTTCGGGCCGCACGCTGTTGCTGCTTCACGGGTTCATCTCGGATGCGCAGCAGAACTGGATGGATACCGGCATCGCCCGCACGCTTGCCGAGGCGGGCTTTCGCGTGATCGCGCCTGATCTGCGTGGTCATGGGCAGTCGGCAGCGCCCGAAGATGCCGCATCCTATCCGCCAGATGCGCTGGCGATGGATCAGCTGGCCTTGATCCGGCATCTTGGCTTGAGTGATTTTGATCTTGTTGGCTATTCGCTGGGCGCGCGCACCGCGATGCGCATGCTTGTAAAGGGTGCTGCGCCGCGCCGTGTGGTGCTGGGTGGCATGGGCGCGAGCGGGATCACCGCTGTTGCGGCACGGCGCGAATTCTTCCGCAATGCCATCGAGAAGGGTGAAGCCGCAGCCAATCCGCTGGCCGGAAAGTTCATCCGCGCCCGCATCGCTGAACGCGGCCTTAGGGCGCAAGCCCTGCTCCATGTGCTGGACCAGCAGGTCGACACGCCGCCCGCCGTACTTTCCACGATCAGAACGCCGATACTGATCGTGTCGGGCCGCGATGATGCCGACTACGGCTCAGCGGAGGAGCTTGCCGTACTCCTGCCCCAGGCGAAAGCGCAGCGCATCAGCGGAAATCATCTCAGTGCAGTGGGGCCGGAGCTGAGTGCTGCGATCACCGCATTCCTGACCGCCTAAAGCCCCAACACCGCCTTCGCCATGATGTTGCGCTGGATCTCGTTCGAGCCGGCGTAGATCGAGGCCTTGCGCAGATTGAAATAATACGGCGCAACGGGTGCTGCCCAGCCGGGGCCGGGTCGCGGCTCGTTCGGACGCTCAAACGTGTTGCGCACGAAGGGCTGGCCGAAGGGGCCCGCGCACTCGACCGCCAATTCGGAAATCGCCTGCTGCAGTTCCGTGCCGCGGCATTTGAGCATGGAGCTTTCGGGGCCGGGGCGCTGGCCCGCCGACATGGCCGAGAATATGCGCAGCTCGGTGAACTCCATCGCGGAAATCTGGACATCAATGTCATCAATGCGGCGGCGGAAATCGGGATCGGCATAGATGTTCACGCCGCCCATTTCGCCTGACGCCATTTTGCGCAGCTTGTTGAGGCTGCGGCGCAGGCCGGGGCCATAGGCGTTGCCCCGCTCGAATTCGAGGAGATATTTCGCATAGGTCCAGCCCTGATCGACCTCGCCGATCAGGTTTTCCTTGGGCACCTTCACGTCCTCATAGAAGACCTGATTGATTTCCTGCTCGCCATCAACAGGGTCATCCAGCGTGGGCAGCGAACGGATGCTGATGCCCGGCGTTTTCATGTCCACCAGAATGAAGCTGATGCCCTCCTGCGGCTTGCCGGTGTTGCTTGTGCGCACAAGGTTGAACATCCAGTCGGCCCATTGCGCATGGGTCGTCCAGATTTTTGAACCGTTGAGCAGGAAGTGATCGCCCTTGTCCTCGCACTTCATCTGGAGCGAGGCGAGGTCAGAGCCCGAGCCCGGCTCGGAATAGCCCTGACACCACCACACTTCGGAAGCGAGGATCGGCGGCAGGAATTTTTTCTTCTGCGCCGGTGTGCCGAACGCCATGATGACGGGCGCGACCATTTTCAGGCCCATCGGGCTCATCACCGGCGTGCCCGCCGCCGACATTTCGAGATCGAAGATATATTTCTGGGTGGCGTTCCAGCCCGGCCCGCCATGTTCCTTGGGCCAGTTGGGCGCCGCCCAGCCCCGGCGATAGAGCGCGCGCTGCCAGCGCAGCATGCCCTCCTTGTCGATGTAGCCGTTCTTCGACTGCGAGACCTTCCACCGCAGATCGTCGTCAAAGGCTTCCTTGATGAAGGCGCGCACTTCGTTGCGAAAGGCGATTTCGTCGGCGGTAAAGGCGAGGTCCATGGCGAAGGCTCCGCTCCATTGGCGATGGATCAGGGTGGCCAGCACTGCATCCAAGGTCAAGATCATGCTAGGCTGCGCTGACACTTCCTTGAGGAGGCTTCCCATGCGTCAGGCTGCTCTTGCACTCGCCCTTTGCACTTTCGCCCTGCCCGCCATTGCCAGCGAGGCGCCAGAGGGGAGTGAGGCGATGATCTCAAAGGCCGAGGCGCTGATCCAAGAAAGCTGCGGTGCGCCGATCACGGTTGATGTGCGCTGGGATACGTTCGGTCTGATGAGCCGTGACGACGGGGCCGAAGTAATGCGCTCGGACCTCAAATTTCTGACCGATGCGCTGCGCGAAGTCTGCGCCGACGCGGCCATGAAGGAATCACTGGCGGCGCAGGTGCAGTCCATCGTTCTGCCGCAGGCGGGCGGCGCGCCGGACCCGATGATCTATATCCATGAGGGTGCGCTGCATGTTGAATATTACTGGGTGATCGCTGGCGCAGCGCCCACGATGGAAGTGGTCCGCGACGACATCATCGCCCGCCTGAAGGGCGAGGAGATGGAAATGCCGTAAGGCTCACGCTTCGTCGAGAAGCGTAACAACCGGCGCACCATCGAGGACCGCGCCCAGCTTGGGACCGGCGGCGGCCATGTGCGGCGCCTTGCGATGGGCGGCAAGGGCATCCGCATCCTTGTAACGCTCCAGCACCACGAACGTGCGCGGCTCGGTCTTCGACTTATAGAGATCGTAATAGAAGTTGCCGGGCTCGTTTGCGCGCACCGATGCGGCAAGCTCCTTGAAGACGGAGGTGAAGGCGGCTTCCTGACCTTCCTTCACTTTCAGCGTGGCGACGATTCCGATGGCCATGGCGGCACTCCCCTGGTTGCGTGATGGCTGAGGCTAGAACGCCCGCGCCTGTGCAGCAAGTTGCCCTAGCGGCCCTTGTAGTTGCCCGGGCGTTTTTCAAAGAAGGCGTTGACGGCCTCGGCGTGATCTTCGGTGTGATGGGCGAGCGCCTGAGCAGCTGCCGACATTTCCATGATCGTGTCGAATGACGTGCCCATCCCCTCCCGCATCAGCTTTTTTGTCATGCGCAGCACATCGGGCGGCTGGGCGGCGATACGACCCGCAAGCGCGCGCGCCTCTTCCATCAGATTGGCGGCAGGCACGACGCGGCTGATCAGGCCCCAGTTCAATGCCGTTGGTGCGTCAATCGTATCGCCGGTGAAGAAAAGCTCGGCGGCGCGCGCCATGCCGATGACGCGCGGCAGCAGCCACGAGCCGCCATCGCCCGGCACCAGTCCGATTTTCAGGAATGTCGCGCCAAAGATGGCCGTGTCGGCGGCAATGCGCATGTCGGCAAGACACGCGACATCATTGCCAAGCCCGATCGCCGGGCCGTTGACGGCAGCAATCACGGGCATTTCGAGGCCCCAGACGCTTTTGACTATCTGGTGGATGCCGGTGCGATAGCGCTCCCGGATGGCAACCCCCGGCCCGGCGAAGGCGCCCGAGCGTTCGCGCATCGCCTTCACATTGCCGCCCGCCGAGAACGCCTTGCCCGCACCTGTCAGGATCACGCAGCGCACATCGCGGTCGGCATTGAGCTTTGCGCAGGCAGAAAGGAAAAGTTCACCATCTCCCTCTTCTCCCAGTGGATTGCGCGCCTCGGGCCGGTTGATCGTCATGACCGCCACTTGGCCGGTTTTCTCTACAAGCAGCGCACTCATCGCAATGTTCTCCGTAAGACTTTGGCAAGGTTCATTGAAACGGTTCCTTAGCGTCCGCCGTGCAATGCTCGCGCTCGGATGTTCCCGAAGACTGCCTGAAGCGTGACGCCTTGAAAGTACTTTCCACCATCAAGGATGCGTTCCTGCCAGACGATCCGCAGCTTGCCAAGCTGCGCTTCGAGCAGTTGCGCATGGCCGCCAAAAACATGGCGCCAGCCACCTATACCCTGCCCGCGATGGGCATTGTCATGGCATTCCTGTTCAGCACCTGGTCCGACGACGCCAGCGTATTTCTGTGGCTGGGGTCCGTATTTGCATCCGTCTGGTATATGGGCCGGGAGGCTTCACTGACCGTCGGTGCCGACGAGGATGAGCCCGGCAGCCTGCGCCGCTGGACGCTGCGCCTCGTGCTCGCCTATGGGCTGGTCACGGTCTGCTGGAGCCTGATGGGCGTCTGGTTCTGGGTGCCAGGCGATCATCTCAACCACATCCTGATGCTTCTCTTCATGTGTGCGAGCGTTGCGGCAACGGCCGCGCTGACCGCACCTTCCCCCGCCGTCTGCACAGTCGCCATGGGCTGGTATGCGCTCATTTTCGGTATGCTTCCTTCAAGCGAAACGGATCCACTCTATAACTGGCTGATCGTGCTTGCCCTCGGCTATACGACCTTCATGGCGGGCGTCGCACGCAGTGTTTACAAAGCGACGGCCGATGCCCTGGCGCTGCAGGAAGACAAGAACGAGCTGATTGACCAGCTGCAGCGCGCCAAGAATGAATCGGATGGTGCGCGCCTGCGTGCAGAAGCGGCGAGCCGGGCGAAGTCCGACTTCCTGGCAAACATGAGCCATGAGCTGCGCACGCCACTCAATGCCATTCTGGGTTTTTCGGAAGTGATGAAGGATGAGCTGCTCGGGCCTATCGGCAGCGCAACCTACAAGGGCTATGCAGCCGACATTCACACGTCGGGCGCGCACCTTCTGAAGCTGATCAATGACGTGCTCGACCTTTCACGCATCGAAGCGGGCCGCCACACGCTCAGCAATTCCGAACTCAATCTTTCCGAGATTGCCTCGGATGTGATGACATTCTTCGCCCTCAGTGCACAGCAGGGCGGCATTACCCTGACCGTCGACGTGCCGGAGGGCCTTGGCCTTGTAGGCGACGAGCGCGGCATCAAGCAGGTGCTGATCAATCTTGTGGCCAATGCGGTCAAGTTCACGCCCAATGGCGGCAGCATTACCATCTCTGCCGCCGTCAACGAGCGCGCCTGTATCTCGATTTCGGTGCGCGACACCGGTTGCGGCATCGATCAGCAGCAGGTGCTGCACGTCTTCGAGACGTTCGGTCAGGGGCGCCACGACATCGCTGCACGCGACAAGGGCACGGGTCTTGGCCTGCCCATCGTCAAAGGCATCATCGAAGCGCATGGCGGCACCGTGCGCCTCGACAGCAAGGTGGGCGAAGGCACGATGTTCACGGCCACATTCCCGGCTGTGCGTACGGTCAGCCGCGTTGCACCCGTCGCCGCGAAAAGCAGCGCCGCCTGAACCCGATCAGGCCGCCGCCTTGTCGTCGGTCAGCGCGGCATAACGCTTCAGATGATGATCAACATTGCCGAACTGCGTGTCGATCATGGTGAGGCGCTTGAAGTAATGGCCGACATTCAGCTCATCCGTCATGCCCATGCCGCCATGCAGCTGCACGGCCTGCTGGCCGATGAAACGCCCCGCCTTGCCGATCTGCACCTTTGCGGCTGACGCGGCCTTGGCGCGCTCGTGGGCGCTCTCGTTCAGCTTCAGCGTCACCATATAGGTGATCGAGACGGACTGCTCATAGTTCATGAACATGTCCACCATGCGGTGCTGGAGCACCTGGAATTTTCCAATGGGAACGCCGAACTGCTTGCGGGTCTTGCAGTATTCGACCGTCGCATCGTTCAACACCTTCATGGCGCCGATGGCCTCGGCCGAGAGCGCCGCAATCGCCTCATCGGTAATGCGCTCCACGAGCGGCAGGGCGTTGTCCACCTCGCCGATCACAAAGTCGGGCGATACGGTGACGTTCTCGAACATTACTTCCGAAGCGCGCAGGCCATCGACGGTCGGATAGTCGCGCGTGGTGATGCCCTTTGAGTTCTTGGGTACGGCAAGGAGTGTGACGCCCTTGGCGTCGCGCTGGCCGCCGCTGGTCCGCGCCGTGACAAGAATATAGTCGGCATAGGGCGCACCGAGCACCACCGCCTTGTGACCCGACAAGACAAAGTCCCTGCCCGACTTTTTCGCGGTCGTCGTCAGGTCGGCGAGATTGTAGCGGCCCTGCGGCTCGGCATAGGCGAAGGCACAGATCGCCTCACCGGCCGCGATGGCAGGCAGCCACTGCTCTTTCTGCTGGGCGGTGCCGCCATGGCGGATGGCATTGGCATTGATCACTGCCGTTTGCAGATAGGGTTCAACCACGAGGGCGCGGCCAAACTCCTCCATGATGATCATGGTCTCAACCGGGCCGCCGCCGAGGCCGCCATTGTCCTCGGGAATGGCGGCGCCCATCAGGCCCAGATCCGCCATCTCCTTCCACACTTCCTTGCGCCAGCCGGCATCCGAGCGGATCACTTTGCTGCGCGTATCGAAGGCATAGGCCTTCTGAACAAATTTGCGCACCGTGTCGCGCAGCAGGGTTTGTTCTTCGGTGAAGGAGAAATCCATGATCCGTTTCCGTCTTTCGCTTGATTGCGCTTAAGGCTTTGTAGGTGCGTTTCCTGCGGTACTTCCTAGAGACCCAGCACCATCTTGGCGATGATGTTGCGCTGGATCTCGTTGGAGCCGCCATAGATCGAGGTCTTGCGCATATTGAAATAATGCGGGGCAACCAGTTCGGCATAGTCGGGGCCGACATGCTCGTTGTCACCCAGATCGCGCTGATAGGGCTGGGCGTAGTGACCGCTTGCTTCCAGCGCGAGTTCCGTAATGCGCTGCTGGATCTCGGTGCCCTTGATCTTGAGGATCGAGCTTTCAAGGCCGGGGCCCTTGCCCGATGACTCGCCCGCCAGCGTGCGCAGCTCGGTGTATTCAAGCGCGTGAAGGTCGATCTCAAGCTCAGCCACCTTGCGCTGGAATTCCAGATCGGAAATCAGCGGCGCGCCGTCGATCTTTTCCATCGCCAGCATCTCGCGCAGGCGGATGATGGCGCGCTTGGAGCGGGCGACACCGGCAATGCCGGCGCGCTCGTGGCTCAAAAGGAATTTGGCGCAGGTCCAGCCCTTGTTCTCCTCGTGGATGCGGTTTTCGACCGGCACCTTCACATTGTCGAACCAGACTTCGTTCACCTCGTGGGAGCCATCCATCGTGATGATCGGCTTTACGGTGATGCCCGGCGTCTTCATGTCGATGAGGAGGAACGAAATGCCCTCCTGCTGCTTGGCGTTCGGATCGGTGCGGACAAGGCAGAAAATCCAGTCCGCGAACTGGGCCAGCGTCGTCCACGTCTTCTGGCCGTTGACGATGTAGTGGTCGCCCTCGCGCACGGCTTTGGTTTTCAGCGAGGCGAGGTCAGAGCCTGAACCCGGCTCCGAATAGCCCTGGCACCACCATACATCTCCCGAAAGGATGCCGGGCAGGTACTTCTTTTTCTGTTCCGGCGTGCCGAACGTGTAAATCACCGGGCCGACCATCGAGAGGCCGAAGGGCAGCAGCATCGGGCAATCAGCCGCTGCACTTTCCTCGTTGAAGATATAGCGCTGCGTCGCGGTCCAGCCGGTGCCGCCATATTCGACGGGCCAGGCTTGCGCCACCCAACCCTTTTTGTAGAGCGTGCGGTGCCAGGCCAGAAAGTCTTCGCGGCTGTCATATTCCGAGCGCGCGACGCCGCGCAGATGGGCGGGATAGTTCTTTTCGATGAAGTCACGCACTTCGGTGCGGAAGGCTTCTTCGGCGGGGCTGAAACGAACGTCCATTGCAGATTCCTCGGGGAGGCTGGCGGTGGGCATTTTCAGGCACGGCAGATGCGGGCAATAGCTCACACCTCAGATTGCTTTCAACGCAATCCGATAATTTGTCAGTGACCGGGATGATAGCGGCCAATCTTCATCTGGCAAGGAACGCCGTAGCGTCAACTGTCCAAAGCTTCCGCGCGCGCTGGTGACGCAGGTGTGAATCCTTTGACACTTGGACTTGGCGCGCCGCCGGACCAGATTGTCGGGACGCACAAGCGTCAGCTATTTGAGAAAATGAGTCCGATTCATGCGCCAAGCCTTTCTGATTGCAGCAGTTCCCGCATTCTCAATTGCGCTATCAGGTGCTGCCCTGGCGGAATCTCTTTCGGGCGCCTGGCGCGGCGACGAAGGCATTCAAGAGGTCGAGTGGGTGCTGAGCGAGGCACCCGATGGCACGCTGACCGGGCGGATCAGGGGTGTCGAGAGCGGTATTGATCTTCCCATTACGCGCGGAAGGCGGCAGGGCGATGAGATCATCATCGAAAATCCCGGCCTTGAGTTCCGGTTCACTGGCCGATTCGACGGCAGCGAGATTGACGGCCATGTCGAGCGGCCGTGGGGGCGCACCGATCTCTCGCTCGAACGCAGTGAGGCGCTTGCGCCCGCATCGCGCCCGCAGGATCCGCCCTTGCCTCTCCCCTATCGCTCGGAAGAGGTGCAGTTCGCCAGCACCGACGGCGACATCATGCTGGCAGGCACGTTCCTGCTGCCCGAGGGCGCAGGCCCCTTCCCTGCTGCCATCCTGATTTCGCCGGAAGGCGCGCAGGATCGCGATGGCGCTGCCTTTGGTCACCGGCCGCATGCGGTTCTGGCCGATGCGCTGGTGCGTCGTGGCATTGCCGTGCTGCGATATGATGATCGCGGCATTGGCGCATCGGACGGGCTCTATGACAGCGCCACGACACAGGGCTATGCCGGCGACGCCGAAGGCGCGATCCTCTGGCTCAAGGCGCACGCCGAAATTGACGGCGCGCGCATTGCGCTTGTTGGCCGCAACAATGGTGCGGTGATTGCCGCGCGGGCTGGCATGAATGCGGGTGTGGCGGCGCTCGTTCTTGTTTCTGCGCCTTCGCTGCGCGGCGCGGAAGCCGCCAATGGCACTGCCGCGCGCGCCATGCGGGCCAATGGCAGCGACGAAGACACGATCGCCGAGCGCGTGCGCGTGCAGTCGCTGATCTTTGAGAAGATCATGGCGTCGCCTGCTGCGGACTCGGAAACGCTGCGGATGCAGATCGCGCAAATCGTCCGCGACGAAGCCGGACTGATCCTCAGCGTTTTTGTCTCGGACGAGATGATTGACTTCATTGCGCGGCGGCTGATTACGCCCTGGTTCCGCGATTATCTGACGCTTGATCCGCTCAATGAGTTCAGGCGCGTCACGGTGCCAAGCCTCGTGATCTATGGCAGCGAGGACCGCGCCAATCCACCGGGTGAAAACATGGAGCGCGTGGCGGGCGCGATCAGCGCCAATGGCGCGGTCGCCACGACTTTTGTGGTGCCCGGCACGGGCGCCAACCTTGCCCGACCCAATCCCGATCCCGAGGGCAATGCCTATACGGTCGATGAGACGATCTCGCCTGCTGCGGTCTCCTTCATTGCCGATTTTCTGGTGGCGACGTTGCGCGCGGGCGGTTGATCTAGACGCGATCAATCGCCTCCTTGATGGCGCGCCACAGCGGCTCGGTGGGCTCGATACCGCAGGCAAGGCGCACGAATCCCTCGGGCACCGCATCGCCCCAGCGCGCCCGACGCTCGGCCGACGTTCGTACGCCGCCAAAACTGGTGGAGGCCTGGAGCAACCTGCATTCCTCGATGAAGAGGTTGGCGGCGCGGGCGTCGCGGAACGTCAGCGCCATCAGCGAGCCGAAGGACGCCTGCTGCTTTCTGGCGATGGCATGAGCGGGATCGCTCGCAAGGCCGGGATAGCGCAAAGCCTTGAGCTTGGGATGGCCCGCGAGCCGTTCTGCAATGACCCGCGCATTTTCGGCGGCACGCGCAAAGCGCAACTCAAGCGTTTCAAGACCCCGCATGACAAGAAAGGCATCGAACACGGAGGGCGTTGGCCCGGTGATGCGCCGCCAGTCGCGCAGGCGCTGGATCAGCGCGCCATCGCGCGAGGCGACATGGCCGAACAGCACGTCGCTGTGGCCGTTGATCGCCTTGGTTCCCGCGTGGATCACCGCATCGCATCCCAATTCCAGCGGACGCAGGCCGAGCGGCGTCAGCGTGGTCGCATCAGCGAACACAAGCGCCCCGCCCTTTTTCGCCCGCGCGGCGATATCGGCAATGTCACACACGTCGAGACCCGGATTGGACGGGGACTCCATCAAGACCAGCTTGAAGCCGTCGAGCGCGCCCTCGCCCATCGAAGCGGTTGGCCGCGTCTCAGTGACGACGCCAAGCGGCGCCAGATAGCGTTCGGCGATGAGGCGCGTGGTGTAGTAGCCGTCGGCTGGCAAGAGGATACGGTCGCCCTTTGCGACATGCGAAAACAGCACAGCAGAAAGCGCGGCCATGCCCGAGGGAAAGGCAACGGCCTCGGCATTATCCAGTGCGCCGAGCTGATCTTCCGCCATGCGCCAGGTCGGGTTATTGAAGCGGCCATACTGGTAAGGCGCATTGCCGGGGTCGCCGGGCAAATGGAATACGGCTGCTGGCGTGATCTGTGGCGTCACGGGGTCGCCCGGCCGGATCACGCCCCGCAAATGATGCAGGATTTCGGCGAAGCGTTCGCCCATTTCGTCGTGGCTGCTCATGCGCTAGGCTCAATTGTGCTGTTCGGCTGGATACGGGAAGATTGGCGGGCACCCTGCCGCCGGCAGGTTTTCCGGGCAAGCACTCTCAGGCGAACTCCTCTCATCCATGACGCCCGCAATACCAATCGAGAGCCCCTGCATCCGGGTCTGTGAAATTGATCCGTTGACGGGTCTTTGCCGCGGGTGCCGCAGGACCCTGTCCGAGATTGCCCAATGGGGGGTGATGGGCGAATCGGGCCGGGCCAAAGTCATAGCGGAACTGAAGTTGCGGACGGCCTTGGCCTCTGGCGGGCCAACGCCATCGCGGAATTTGGGCTAACCCACCAGACCCGTTGCCAAAATACCGCAGGTGCCCCACATTAAATCTGCGCAATGAACGAGCATTTAGCTGCCAGGAATCGTTTACAAGGCTATTGCAGGGTTGGTGAGCAATTTGATGGGTTTACGCCCGGCCTGTGGTATGACCTGACCGGCTGAGTATCGAGGGGGCTTTGATGACAGTTTTGACCGGCAAGATGCGTTACGTCTTCCGCTTGGCGCGCGCGTTCCTTGCGCTCTTTGCGGTGGCGTGGGGAAGCGCTGCTGTGGCTGAAACCGTCATCGACGGCAACCGCACGACGCCGGTCAACACCTCGACTGCCAACAACGGCGCAGCCGATGATGTCACCATTGATGAGGATGCAACCGTCACGGTTGCCAGCGGAACGGCACTCAGTCTCGACTCGAACAATGACCTGACGGTCGATGGCACTGTGCGGATCACCTCCACCACTGCCGGTACCGGCGCGTTGATCGAAGCCGGCAATACGGGCGACTTCACCTTCTCGGGCGTGATGGACCTCTATCAGGACGAGGATCCCGATGAGGATGAGCTTGGTCCCGTGCTGGGCGAAGACAATACGGGTATCGAAGTCTCTGGCGCTGGCGTCTTCACCGGCGACATCACGCTGGAAGACGGTTCGGTTATCGTGATTGGCGGTGATGATTCCTTCGGCATGAACATTCTGTCTGCCATGACCGGCGATATCTCCATCGGCGGTGCGATGCAGGTCGTGGGTGAGAATGCAACCGGCGTGAACATTGCAGCTCCGCTGACGGGTGATCTCACGATTGAGACGATGGGCAGCATTGCTGCGTTTGGCGAGAACGCGCGTGGCCTTGTCGTCGGCGCGGCTGTGTCCGGCGCCGTGTGGAACAACGGCTCGATCATCGTGAACTCGCAGGAGCCGGGCGAGGATTACGAGGGCGTTGATCCGCTGCCTACTGCCGCGTTTGCAGTCGGCATTGGCGCCAGTGTGGGAGAGGGCTTCCAAAATGGCGGACTGCTCGGCTCTGATGACCAGAACCTGAGTGCATCAATTACCTCTAACTATGCGCCATATGCCGTGCTGATTTCACCATCGGCGGCGTTGGCACCAGCGAGCATTGTTCTTGGTCTGCCGAATGTCGCGGGAAACGCCTACGGCTTCATCAACATGGGCCGCATTACCGCCAACCCGTCGATTGATGGTCAGGACGTCTCAGCCGTACGCGTAGAGGGCATGGGAGCGTTCACTACACTGATCGACGGCGGGTTTCTCAACTTTGGCACGATCAGCGGGTTTGCGGTGGGCGGCGGTGATGCTGCCGCTATCAGCTTCGGCAATGGCGCGACGACACCGTTTGTGGAAAATCAGGGGAGCTTGGTTGCTTCCGCCAGTGATGAGACGACGGCAAACTCGTCCGGCCTCCTGATCGAAGTCGGCGCGAATGTTGCGGCGCTTGAAAACAGCGGCACCATCTCTGCCACAGCAACTGCCGAGTTTGCAAATGCGGCTGGAATCCGTGACCTGACCGGCCTCCTGACCAGCATTGAGAACACCGGCATGATTGCAGCGGCGGTACAGGCCCAGGCTGACGGAGAGCTTGACGACAGCTCACGCGCTATTGCCATCGACGTTTCAGCTGCAACCAGCACGGTTACGGTGACCAGCGCCGATACGATCCGCGGCGACATCCTTTTTGGCAGTGGTGACGACAGCCTGTCGATCCTTGCCTACACCGACGATCCGGACGTCGAGACCGATGACGACAAGGTCAGCACGATCACCGGCCTCATGGAATTCGGGCTTGGCGCCGACGTGTTCAATATCGGCGGCGGCGGCACATTCTCGGGCGGCACAAAGTTCGACGGTACGCTGACCATCAATGTGAATGACGGCATGGCGCTTGCCACGACTGGCAGTCAGATTCTTGCCTCTACCCTGGCCACGGGCGCGGCGGGCATTCTTGCCGCCGAGATCAACACCGATACCGATGGCATGACGCCGTTCGTGGTTGTCGATGGCACGCTCAGCTTTGCCTCGGGTGCCGATCTCTCGCTGATCCTGACGCAGTTTGTCGGCGTGGCCGGCAATTACCTGATTGCCGAGGCAGGCACGATCACGATTGCTGACGGCATCGACGCGCTGACGGAAAACAATGCGCCATGGATTTATGACGCGACGTTTACGCTCAATGATGGCGCCACTGACAGCATCACGGCGACGATTGATCTCAAGACCGCCAACCAGCTTGGTCTCAATGCCCAGCAGGCGCTGCTCTATGACGCCGTGCTCGAGATCATGAGCGAAGACGGCAACGTGCTCGACGATCTTCTGGCGCCGATTGAGACGCAGGAAGAATTCCTTGCCGCCTTTGACACGCTCTTGCCCGATACGTCGCTGGGCTCGATCCGCTCGACCCTCGCCACAACCGAGGCGCGGGCTGATGCGCTTTCACGGCGCAACACGGTCGGCGAAGTGCGCCGCCGCAACCGCCGCAATGACAGTGGCGCCTGGACGCAATATTTTGGCGGCATGGTCACGATCGACGAAACGGCTGAGGGTCAGGGCATTGATGGTCAGATCGCGGGCCAGATTTTCGGCTTCGATATGGAGCTGTTCGAGCATGCGCCGGTGGGCCTCTTCCTTGCGGCCAGCGGCACAGAGTTCGACAACCCCGCCGTGGGCGGTGAAGGGCTCAACACCACTAACGTGTCGGCGGGCGCCTATGCCACGGTTGCGGTAGGGCCGGTGTTTGCCCAGGTGATGGCGGGCTATGGCTATACAACGTTTACCGGCACGCGCGTGATTGCGACCCCGACGGGCACGGCTGAACTTGAAAGCGAGTGGAGCGGTACGCAATTCGATACTGAATTGCGCCTGGGCGCCGAAATCATGATCGGCGATGTGCGCATCGTGCCGATCATCGGTTATTCCTACGTGTCGATCTCGGAAGATGGCCGCCGTGAAAGCGGTGGCGGCATCGGCTATGACCTTGTCTATGTCCCGCTTGATGCCGACGTCTCCAGCGCTTTTGCCGAGGTGACCGTCAGCTATGACGCCAAGCTGCGCAACAGCCTGATCTTCCGTCCCGAGCTTTGGGGTGGCGTGCGCGAAATCATTGATGGCGCCGATCAGGAAGTCGTGGCCCAGTTCAGTGGCGGCACGGAACTGTTCGTGCTGAATACGTCGCCCCTGCCGGAGTCGCAGACGGTGGCCGGCATGTCGCTGGGGCTCTATGGCCACGAGGCAACGCTGCGCGCGGGCTATGAATACCAGACGGGCGACATCGCCGAACACCACATCGGCACACTGAACGTGGTGTTCAAGTTCTAAGAAGCCGTTAGCTCATCCGGATTTGCCGCTGCGCGCAAGCGCGGCGGCACATCCATGGCGGCGCTGAGTATCCGCCAGACCCTGCACCGATCATCTGATGCGTCATAGAATACGAGGTAAGGAAATCCTCGTACGGGCCATACGCGAACGCCCTCGATGCCGGTTTCGATGGCAACGCG
>DEIC01000072.1 GCA_002352285.1 Alphaproteobacteria bacterium UBA2784
CCCCCACCCGGATCGCAAGAGCGATCCGACCTCCCCCGCAATGAATTGCGGAGGAGGTGGAAGCAAGATGTGTGAATCCGAGAGCCCAAGAACGGGGGAGGCGGAAGCGTAACACGCAGCCATGACTTCGCTCGGCAATCATTCGAAAGCAGAAAGCAAAGTGAACGACGTAGCTTTCACCCGTCCTTCTTGCCGCCTTCAATCATGCGCAGATGATCGCGGGTGCGGCGCGCGCTGGCGTTAAGCGCCACGCGGCCATCAATCTCAAGATAAAAGCGGCGGGCTTCTGCCAGCACATGGGCGCGGCGCGCCTCGCCCGCGCTCTCCCAATCTGAAAACACTTCGCCCATCCACGTGTACCGCGCAGCGCCAGGATGATTGGGATCGGGATGGGGCGTGCGCGCGTCAATCTCGGCCACGGTGATATAGAAATGTGCGAGCGGGTCCGTGCGGTCGCGTTCGTCGGCGGCGTGTTTGGCCTGAATCCTTGCATCAATGCGGTTGATGAATCGGTTGATGCGCTCGCGATTGCCGAGCACCAGCATCAGCAGAAAAATGCCAACCAGTGACCAGTAGAGCGGGGTCATGGCGCCTTTGCTCTCCCCCCGGGGAGAGCGGAAGTTTGCGAAGCAAACTTCGTGAGGGGGAGCTTGGGTCTGCGTCGCCCCCTCACCCGCTCGCAAGCGCTCGCGTCCTCTCCCCAAGGGGAGAGGTAAAGCAGGTCAAAGTGTTTGTTCCTGCACCTACCCCGCATCGCGCGACAGACCTTTTTCACGCAACGCCTTTTCATAGGCCGCCATCAGCGCGTCCTTCTCGCGCGCAAAATTGTAGAGAAGGCCCCACGAATAGATGCCGGTGTCGTGGCCGTCGTCAAACACAAGGCGCACGGCGTAATTGCCGACAGGTTCCACCGCATGAATCGCTACGTTGCGCTTGCCGGGCACGATGATCTTGGTGGCTGCGCCATGGCCGCGTACTTCGGCGCTGGGGCTTTCAACCCGCAACAATTCGGCAGGGAGCGACGCCGACGTTCCGTCATCAAATGAAACGTCAAGCGTGCGCGCGGCGCGCTTCAGCCTGATCTCAACGGGCCAGGGGGCAGTGCTCACGCGGGGCGCATTTCAGCGTCTGCCAGTTCGCGCGCCTCTTCCGGCAGCATGATCGGAATGCCCTCGCGCACCGGATAGGCAAGGCCGGCGCGATCGGAAATCAGCTCCTGCTTCTCGCGGTCATAGCGCAGGCGGCTGCGCGTCACGGGGCAGACGAGAATTTCAAGCAGTTTGGGATCGACATCCATCGCATTGCCTCAATTCAGCGTGCGTCCGGCACCGGCATTGCCGGCCACAGCCAGTTCCACCAGTGACTGCGCGATCTTCGCGCGGGCGGCCAGATCGGCTGCCTCGACAAGCGCCTGTTTTTCGGCAGGCGGAAAGGGCGACAGCATGGCGACCGCGTTGATCAGCATGTCGGCGGGCGCCTCGGCCACCCAGTTCCAGTCGATCTCGACATTGAGCATGCGCACGAAAGGCTTCAGCGCGGCAATCAGTTTCGCGCGATCGAAAGGATCAGACGAGGGCGGCGGATCAAAGTCGCGCGCATAAGGAGCCCAGTCGGGCTTTATCTGCCGATAGGGCGTCATCACCTGAAGCTCCTCGCCCAGCGCAAAGCGGCTAATACCGGTCAAGGCGATCAGCATGCGGCCATCGCCCGTCTCGGTATAGGACGTGATGCGGCCCGCACAGCCCACGGGATAGAGCTTGGGATGGCGCGCGCGGTCATTCTCGCGCTCGGGCTGGATCATGCCGATGATGCGATGGCCGCGCATGGCGTCATCGATCATGGCAAGATAACGCTCCTCAAAAATGTTGAGGGGCAGGTTCGCGCGCGGCAGCAGGATTGCGCCGGCAAGCGGAAAAACCGGAATGACGCCCGGCAGATCATCCGGCCCCTGATATTTCGGGGGAAAGGCCATGATGCACCCTAGCGGAACAGAAGAGACGACAGGCGGCGGCGGCCCGAAGCCACGCGCGGATCATTCGGCCCCAGAATTTCAAAGAGATTGACCAGCTCCTTGCGCGCGGCGCCCTCGTTCCATTTAAGGTCGCGGCGGCAGATTTCCAGCAACTCATCCATCGCACCCTCGACATCGCCGGTGCCCGCCAGCGCCAGCGCCAGATCAAGGCGCGCCTGATGATCGGCGGGATCGGCTGAAACTTTTGCGCGCAGGGCCGAAGGATCGCCTGCCTTGTCGGCCTTTTCGGCCAGCGCAATCGTTGCCTCAATCGCGCTGATGTCAGGGTGGTTGCGCTTGTCTTCGGGAAGGGCGGCCAAAGTTGCCTTGGCCTGCTCAATCTCGCCCACCATCACATAGCAGCGCGCCAGACCCACCAGCGCGCCCTGATTTTGCGGTTCGGCCTGCAGCACCTGGGCAAAGGCGTCGGCTGCACCCTGAATGTCGTGGGCGGCCAACGCCTCGTTACCTGCTGCGATCATTTCATCAACGGGCGAAGCCTGGGCTGCGCCACCGGCCAGTTTCATCACGAACTGCTTGACCTGGCTTTCGGGCAGGGCGCCCATGAAGCCGTCCACGGGCTGGCCATTCTTGAAGGCGTAAACCGCCGGGATCGACTGAATGCGGAACTGGCGGGCGATATCGGGGTTCTCGTCGATGTTGATTTTCACCAGACGCACGGCGCCGCGCTGTTCACGCACCAGCTTTTCCAGAACCGGCGTCAGCTGCTTGCACGGGCCGCACCAGGGCGCCCAGAAATCGATGATGACGGGCACCTGCATCGAGGCTTCCAGCACGTCGGCGGCAAAGCTGCGAATGTCGGTGTCTTTAATCAGGCTGGCGTCTGCGCCCGCCGCTGTGTTCTGGGCGGCCGGGCCACTGCCCTTGGGGGCGGGCGGGGTGCGGCCAATAATCGTGGTCATGGTCTATCCGGGGTCTGGTTTCCTGCCCTTTATATAGAGGGCGGGGCGCAAGGTTCAAAGGCGCGTATCGGCCCCATGGTTTTGCCCCAAATTGCGCGGCAGAATGGCGCCCAGCATCAGCCCGCCGGCCTGTCAATTCCGGCGGTTCAAATTTCGGGGAACCTCATGCGTCTTGCTCATGCGTTGCTTGGCCTTTGCGTCTTTGCATTTTCATCGCCGGCCCTGGCCGCCGGACTTTCCGTGAGCGAGCAGACGCTCACGCAGAATGGCCCGCGCTATACGATTGACCTCAAATATCCGGCCACGGGCGTTGGCGCCATTGATGCTGTGATTGCAGAATTTGCCGCCGCGCGGCGCGACGAGATGCTGCCCTATTTCACCGATCCCGAAGCCGTCCAGTATCTGCCCGAAGACATGGGCATGTTTGCCGAGCTCAATTACGGCATCGGCCGCAATGACGGCGAATGGTTTTCGGTGATGTTCACCTATTTCACGTTTGCGGGCGGCGCGCACCCCAACACGATGCAATATGGCATGAACTTTCTTGTCGCCGATGGCGGTCTTGTGGAGCTTGCCGAAATCATCGGCCATGACGGCATCAAGTTTGTCAGCGCCTATGCGGTTTCTGACATCGACAAACAGTTCGGCAATGACGGCATTGAGGTGAATGACGAATGGGTGCTGCGGGGTGCGGGCCCGCGCGAGTCAAACTTTGCCGCGTTCAATTGGGGTGCAGAGACCATGACCATCATCTTTCCCGCCTATCAGGTGGCGCCCTATGCGGCAGGGCCGGTGACGGTTGAAATTCCGACGGCGAAACTCGCGCCCTTTGTGCGCGATGATGTGCGCGCGCCGATTGCCTCGTTTGATTGCGCCAAGGCGGGCACGGCGGTGGAAAAGGGCATTTGCGCCGATGCGGGCGTGGCGCGGCTCGACCGCCATGTGGCGGATGCCTATGCCGAACAGCTCCTCTGGCTGACTGAGGAGGCGCAGATCACGCCCGTGCGCCAGGCGCAGCGGGATTTCATCAAGGCGCGCGACGCGGCCTGCGGCGGCAAAGCGGCGGGCGACGCCATGACCCAGTGCCTCACCGACGCCTATGCGGCGCGG
>DEIC01000040.1 GCA_002352285.1 Alphaproteobacteria bacterium UBA2784
CGGGCGGAGGCGGAAAAAGTCCAAGCAAATCATGGCCCCCAAGAGATGTGTGCATACGATAGCCCGTTCTTGGGGGAGGCATGAAAGTTCTAGCGCCCCACCGGCCAGGCCCGCACCTCACCGCTGATCGAACCCGGCACGGAAATATCGCCAAGCCGCTCGCGCTTGAGAAAGCATTGCTGCGCCGTCGGATCGAAAACGAAGTGCGTGCATTGCGCGGTGTAAGGCAACCATGATGGCGCCGTCGCACAGGCCATGCAGCAATCATCTGCTGTGGCGGCGGCAAGCACCGCCTCAGCCGGGTCGCCCGGCCATTCACCCATGATGGCCACATCCGGCATCATGGTGCAGACCGCGCGCGTCGGATCAGGCTGCACAGTGTCCGGCCACGCATTTGCCGCCGTGAATGTCACCTGATCCTCGCAGGAATCCGGTCCGGGAAGACCGGGGCACGCGCCCGCCGCCCGCGCCTCACAAAGCTCGATCGTATAGGATTGGCCGGGCGTGAGGTTATAGAGCGAAGCCTCCGCCACGCCGCTGCCGTCATAGGTCTGCAATTCCTGCGTCGGAAACTTTCCCGTGCTGTATTGGATGAAAAAGGCGACCGCACCCGCACGCGGTGTCCAGCGCAGCGTGGCGCGTATCGGATCCGTTTGCGTCACCGTGACCGAAAGCGGTGTGCACTGTTCAGGGTCACTGGCCTTGCTGGGCGCAGAGATGGTGAGAAGCACAAGCAGCCCAAGCACCAGCTGAAACCTCGCGCGAATGATGGCAAGGCGCATGATCCTACCCTCGCATCAGTTTTGGCAGGGCCTGTTTGCCCAACACGCCGTAGCCGCTGGCCTGCCCCACCAGAAATGATTTTGCCGCGCCCATGCGGCCCGTCAGCGCCAGCCCCGCATCGCGCAGAAGGCGCAAAGGGGCAATGTCGTTGGAGAAAAGGCGGTTCATCACATCGGTCACGGCGGCCATGGCAAACGCATCAAAGCGCCGCCATGTCTGATAGCGTTCCAGAACGCTTTCATGGCCGATGTCGAGACCCAGTCGCATCGCATCGCCAAGCACTTCGGCCAGCGCCGCTGCATCTGCAAGGCCCAGATTCAACCCCTGCCCGGCAATCGGATGCACCACATGGGCTGCATCACCGATCAGCGCGCGCCGCGCCCGCACATAATGCGAGGAGAGCTGCATCGACAGCGGATAGGAAAAGCGCGGCCCCACCGGCGCAACATGCCCCAGATAGCCGGTAAAGCGCCGCCGCACTTCATCTGCGAAATCATCATCCGACAGCGCCATGAAATGCGGTGCGGCCTCTGCCTTCTCGGTCCATACCAGCGAGGCGCGGTTGCCGGTCATCGGCAGAATGGCAAAGGGACCGGACGGCAGAAAAAATTCCTGCGCGGTTGCCTGATGCGGCAATTCGTGTTCGACCGTCGTGACGATGCCGTGCTGGCCATACTCCCACTGCGTCAGACGCACATCCATGAGGTCGCGCGTGGGCGAATGCCGCCCCTCGGCACCCACAATCACGCTGGCTTCCAGCACGCGCCCATCTGCCAAGATCAGCCGCGCTGCGCCGCCGGAAACGTCCTGCTGCACCACGCGATTGGGCGAAATCTGCGTCAGGCCCGGAAGATTTTCAGCCGCACGCGCAAGACCCAGCCGCGTATAACGGTTTTCGACAATGTGGCTCAACGGCCCGCCATCGCCCTCTTCTTCAGCGAAATGAAGAAAAAAGGGCGCAGCGCCATCCATCACCGTGCCGTCGGAAACAACGATGTCGCTGATCGCCTGCGCATGCGGCGCCATCCATTCCCATGCGCCGATGGCTTCAAGAAAGCGGCGCGGTGCGGGCGCAATCGCGCTCACACGCCCGTCAAAATTTTCGGCAGTCAGCGCGGCTGGCTTGGCGGCATCAATCACCACAACCGACAGACCGCTGCGCGCCGCTGCAATGGCAAAGGCAAGCCCCACCATGCCGCCGCCGCAAACTGCAATGTCAAAGCGCCCGGAAGTCATAGTGCGATAGAGCGCGACGGAACCCGGCCCGTAAAGCCGCACCTTGTCGCTGCGCCTATTTTTTGGGCAATGCCGAATTCCTGACGTCGTTTTGTGCAGCGCAGCAGCGCCCATCACGCTGATTCGGCGACGAAACAAAATTATCCTATGTTTTCCAATGCGATAGAAGATTTCCGCAATGCGGCACGATTCTTGATTCCTGTTGCGCCGGGAGGGGTGCAACCGGCACCCCGCTGCTCAATGGGGGTGCCATGAAGCTCATCACCGCGATCATCAAACCATTCAAGCTCGACGAGGTGCGCGAAGCGCTGCACGGGCTGGGCGTCACCGGCCTGACCGTCTCCGAGGTCAAGGGCTATGGCCGCCAGAAGGGCCACACCGAAATCTATCGTGGCGCGGAATATGCCGTCAGCTTTGTGCCCAAGGTGAAACTGGAGGTGGCCGTCAAGGCCGACCTGCTTGACCGCGCCATCGAAACGATCATCGCCAAGGCGCGCACCGGCAATATCGGCGACGGCAAGATCTTTGTCGTCGATCTGGAGCAGGTGGTGCGCATCCGCACCGGCGAAACCGATCTGGCCGCCATTTAAGTTGCAGGGCGCGCCATGGGTGGAGCCGAACTTTTGCTGATCACGCTGGCGGCGTCACTGGTGACGCTGTTTGCCATCGCCACCGCCTTTGGCCTTGCCCCTCAGCGTTCAACGCCGCCGCACGCCTCACCTGCGCGCGAAGCGGTCTCCATTTCCAAACCCAAATCCACATCCTCATCTTCGCAAAGCGGGAGCATGCGACATGAAACCACCTTCAGTGATTCAGGAACGGGCCGCACCAGCGCGCCGCGCCCTGCCGATGCTCGGCATTGGA
Organism: Alphaproteobacteria bacterium UBA2784; assembly: GCA_002352285.1. Classification (GTDB taxonomy): domain Bacteria; phylum Pseudomonadota; class Alphaproteobacteria; order Micropepsales; family Micropepsaceae; genus UBA2784. The sequence continues at coordinate 2,884 of DEIC01000040.1, forward strand.
GCCGCCCTTTGGGGCCTCAGCGCCGCTACGGCACTGGCAGACGGGCCAACAGTCGATAAGGGCGACACCGCCTGGCTGCTGGTCTCAACCGGCCTTGTGCTGTTGATGACGATTCCGGGCCTTGCCCTTTTCTATGGCGGCCTGGTGCGTTCAAAGAACATGCTGTCGGTCCTGATGCAGGTCTTTTCGATCGTCTGCGTCGTTGCCGTCATCTATGTGCTTTATGGCTACTCGCTGTCGTTCACGAATGGCGGCGAGCTGAATGATTTTGTCGGCGGCTTCTCCAAAGTGCTGCTGGCAGGTGTGGGCCCCGGATCGCAGGCGGCAACATTCTCGGTGGGCGTCAATGTGCCGGAACTGGCCTTTGTCGCCTTCCAGATGACATTTGCATGCATCACGCCGGCGCTGATCGTCGGCGCCTTTGCCGAGCGCATCAGATTCTCGGCAGTCATCCTTTTTACGATCCTGTGGGTGACGGTTGTTTATTTCCCGGTCGCGCACATGGTCTGGTATTGGGCGGGCCCGGACCTGATCAATGCCGCTGCGCAGGCGCTGGCCGACGCGCAAAGCGCCCTTGAGGCTGCAACCGCAAGCGGGGCCGCCGATGCGATTGCCGCCGCCACGCAGGGCGTCACCGATGCAGAGGCAGCCCTGGCAGCCACGCTGGCGGATTCAGGCCAGATCTGGAAGTACGGCGCGATTGACTTTGCTGGCGGCACCGTTGTGCACATCAATGCGGGTCTTGCCGGCCTGATCGGTGCGATCCTGATTGGCAAGCGTGTCGGCTTCGGCCGCGAGGCGATGCCGCCGCACAGCCTGACGCTCACCATGGTGGGCGCTGCCCTGCTGTGGGTGGGCTGGCTCGGCTTCAATGCCGGTTCAAACCTCGAAGCCAATGGCTATGCCGCACTGGCTGTCGTCAACACGATGGTGGCCACAGCCGCAGCCGCGATTGGCTGGGTGGCGGTGGAATGGCTCTTCAAGGGCAAGGCATCGCTTCTGGGTGCCGTTACCGGCGCGGTGGCGGGCCTTGTGGCGGTCACGCCCGCCGCAGGCTTTGGCGGACCGGGTGGCGTGATGATCCTTGGCCTTGTGGCAGGCATTGGCTGCTACTTCTTCTGCACCACGGTCAAGAACGCGTTCAAATATGATGACGCGCTCGACGTCTTCGGCGTGCATTGCATGGGCGGCATCATCGGCGCGATTGGCACCGGCATTGTCGTCAGCCCTGAATTGGGTGGCGCAGGCATCATGGACTATACGATCCTGCCTTTGGGTGATGTCGCCGCCTATGACATGGCAACGCAGGTCATGGCGCAGCTGAAGGCGGTGGGCCTGACCATCCTGTGGTCCGGCATCGGCTCCACCGTGCTCTATGTCGTGGTCAAGGTGCTGGTTGGCCTGCGCCCGGCAGAAGAGAAAGAGCGCGAGGGCCTCGACATCGCCGAACACGGCGAACGCGCCTATCATACGTAAGAAGTTTGTTGCGTGAATGGTGCCACTGGTTTCGCCTCCCCTTATCTATAAGGGGAGGCGGGACTTGCATGAGTGCAATTGCACGAGATGCAAGTCCGGTGGGGTTGCGGGACGCTGCAGTGAGTTTGCCGATAGTGCCCCCCACCGCTTCGCTGCGCGAAGCTGCCTCCCCCAAGGGGGAGGCTTAAGGGGCGCGCCCCCTCACAACTGGCTCAGATCCGCCTCAACGCCCAAGATCACACGCCCGGCCAACTCAAACGTCGGCGTGCCCACCATCATGTGCTGCGAGGCGACATGCACATCGCGCAACAGGCGCTGAAACGGCGACGACGCATAGACCGCCGAGCCGCCCGCCAGTAGATGCATCGCATCCGTGACATTGATCGCCACCCGCGCCGCGTGGCTGGCCGCCATGCGCAGCCGCGCGCGGTCATCCATACCGATCTTGCCGTCGCGCTGGGCCGCGCCATAGGCCTCGCCAATCGCCTGATGCAGATAGGCGCGCGCCGCACCAAGCGAGGCTTCCGCCGCCGCCACGTCTTCCTGCGTGCGGGAACGCTGTGCCAACGGTCGCCGGTGGCCCTCTGGCGTTTTTTCGCGCGCAAGATGCACGAGTTCGTCAATCGCCCGCCGCCCGATGCCCAGCATCACGCTGGCAACACCCGCGGCCAGAAGGCCGAACACCGGAAATGCATAAAGCGGGCGCTTGAGCGGCCTGTCGGTGATGAGGCCAACGCTCATCTTCTTTTCAATGCGCAGATTGTCGAAACTGAAATCCTGGCTGCCCGTGCCTGACAGGCCCGCGACCTGCCAATTATCGTGCAGCGTCACGTCTTCTTTGCGCGCGATCATCATGCGCGAAACGGGCGCGCCATTTTCCATCAGCACCGGCTGGCCATCGCGGTGAATGACAGCGCCACCCATGATGTATTGCGCATTGGGTGAGCCCGATCCCCACTGCCAGCGCCCGCGCACCATGTAATGATCGCCCATGTCATCGGCGCGGCCGCGCGGTGCAAACACGCCTGCGACGATGGAGTGCGGCTGGCCGAAAATCGCCGCCGCATCCGCCGTTGGCACATAGGCAGCACACAGGCCCGTGGTGGAGCCGATCATCACGCACCAGCCCGCCGAGGCATCGCCATAAGCAATCGTCTCAATCACCTGCGACAGCGTCAGGGGATCAATTTCAAGCCCGCCCGCCTCGCGCGGCACGCACAGGCGATAAAACCCGGCATCGGCAAAGCCGCGCGCAATGTCATCGGGCAATTGCCGCCCCGCCTCAATCTCGGCGGCGCGCGCCTTCAGCTGGGGCTGGAACGCACGCGCCTTTGCAATCAGGTCTGGGGCCTCACTGGCCATCAGTTTCTCTCCGCAAGTTTCAGGCGGTTGGCGATGTTGTTACGCTGCATGTTGGATGAGCCGCCGACAATCGGCAGCGATATCGCATCGCGCACATAACGCTCGAAATCCATGCCGTCGGAAAGCCCATAGGCGCCCGCGACGCGCTGGCAGGCCAGCGTCACGTCGGCTGCGCCCTCGCAGCAGAAAAGCTTGGCCATCGAGCTTTCAACCGAACAGGGCCGGTTCTGGTCGGCAAGCCATGCGGCATGAAAGAGCATGTGGCGCATCGCCTGCAATTTCGTGCGCGCATCGACAAGCGCGTGGCGGATCACCTGATGCTGGCCGATGGGCTTGCCGAACTGCGTGCGCATTTCGGCATAGGCCCAGGCGTCTTCAACAGCCGCGCCGGAAAGGCCCAGCGCCACGGCGGAGAGTTCCAGCTTCTCCACCTCCAGCGCGCGACCCGCCAGCTGCGACCAGCCCTTGTTCCACATGTCCGGCCCGCCAAGAATGGCATCATCGCTGAGCGTCACGTCGTCGAACGTCACATCCTTGGTTTCAACCCCGCGAATTCCGAGATGGCCCAGGGGCGTAATCGTAATGCCTGGCAGATTTGGCGGCACCAGCAGGATGGAGAGGTTCCGGTATTTTTCCTCACGCGGTCCGGTGCGCACGAGGCAGAAAATGTAATCGGCAATATGCGCACCCGTACACCAGCGCTTGGCGCCATTGAGCACGATGTGGTTGCCCTCGCGCCGCGCGGTCGTTTCAACCATCGCAAGATCGCCGCCGACATTGGGCTCGGACAGCCCATAGGCAAAGATAAGCTCGCCCGCCGCCAGTTTCGGCAACAGCGCCTGCCGCTGTGCCGCCGAGCCGGATTCGGCAAGGTTCATGCCCGCATAGCAGACCGCCATGATGTAGGGGCAGGCGAGCGCGGTCGAGCGCCTGGCCAGTTCCTCGATCACGGCCATGGTCGCAGAAATATCAATGCCGCTGCCGCCATATTCCTCCGGCACGGTCATGCCGAAAATGCCAAGTTCGCGCATGGCGGCAAAAACGTCGCGCGGAAAAATGTTTTCGCGATCCCATTGCCGCGCCTTTTCGCGTGGCGCATGGCGATCCAGAAAGCGCCGCACGTTTTCGCGCAATGCAGTGACATGTTCGGGTTCGTCGTAATTGCGGCTCATTTTGCCCGCCGGAAAGTAAGATTGATGCGGCCCTGCGGCGGCAGCGCCGGATGGGAAAGCGTGGATGTGCCGGCAAGAATGCGCCGCACGCCATGAAACAGCATGCGCGCCGCACCATCCATCACCATCACATCGCCCGAGGAGAGCGTGAGCGGCGAAACGGGATCGCGCCGCTTGCGTCCGCCCGCAAGGAAGATGCAGTCATTGCCAAAGCTGAACGAAACGATGGGCCACGAAAAATCGGCCTCGTCGTGATCCTGATGCAGATTGAGCTTGCCGTCGGCCGCATAGATATTGATGAGGCAGGCATCAGGCACAAATTCGCTGCGCCCGGCTTTCGCCGCTGCGGCACAGGCCATTTGCATCATCAAGGGCGGAATGGCGGGCCAGGGCTTGCCGGTTTCAGGATGCGCATCGACATAGCGATAGCCGCGCGCATCGGCATGCCAGCCCCATTGGCCGCAATTCGAGATGTGATTGATGATATAGGCGCCCATTTTCATCTGCGGGCGATAGGGCGGTGCCTCACGCAGCACGCCGGCAACCTCATCCAGCAAGGCAGTCTGGCGTGACGCATCCAGATACGAGCGGAAAAGGGAGAGGCCCGCATGCAGTGGCGGTTCGGCATCGGTAAACAGACTGGCCTGCGCACCCATCGGCGTCTGACCTTATCGCCCGGTGAATTTCGGTTTGCGCTTTTCCAGAAACGCCTGCACCGCCTCACGGTGGTCGTGGCTGGCAAAGGTCGTCATCTCATAGGCGATGGAGGCGTCCAGCGCCGCAAGCGTCTGGCGCTTCAATTCCAGATTGACGCTGATCTTGGTGGCGCGGATGGCCAGCTGCGCGCCCGCCAGAAGTTTGGCGGCTAGCGCATCAGAGCGTGCGTCAAGTTCAGCCTCGGGCACCGCATGATTGATGAGACCCATGCGCGCCGCATCGGTTGCAGCAATGGCATCGCCCGTCAGAAGAAATTCCTTGGCCCGCGCGTGGCCCACCAGATGCGGCCAGATGACGGCGCCACCATCACCCGCCACCAGACCGACGCGCACATGCGGATCGGAAAAGCGGGCCGTATCGGCGGCAAGCACCATGTCGCAGAAGAGCGCAATCGTGCAGCCCAACCCCACGCAATTGCCGCGCACCTTGGCGATGACGGGTTTTGGAATATCCAGCAGCGAGAAGATGATCTGCTTGCCTTCTTCGGCGCTGGGCATGGCCGCCTTGCCCGCCAGGGCGGCTTCGAACCACGCAAAATCGCCGCCCGCCGAAAAATGCGCCCCTTCGCCGGTCAGGATGATGACATCGCTTGCCTGATCCTGCGCCGCAAAGCGGAAGGCGGGCGCAAGCTCCTCATGCAGCACGGCATCAACGGCATTCATTTTGTCGGGATTGTTGAGCGAGAGGGTGAGTGCCCGCCCGTGCCGCCGCGTCACAATCCTGTGAAAGCCTGTCATGTCTTTGCGCTGCCGTTAACGTCAGGATGCGTTTTGTCTGAGGCTATGTCATTCTCCGCCGCGTTCAACTCCCCAATTCACATGAAAGAGAATTCCCATGATCGGTTACGCAACAGTGGGCACGAATGATCTGGCCCGCGCCACAGCCTTTTTTGATGCGGTGTTTGGCGAGATGGGGGCAAAGCGCGCCTGGTCAAACGAGCGCATGGCGGGCTGGACCACTGGCAAGGCCGCGCCCATGTTGATGGTCACAAAGCCCTATGACGGCAAGCCTGCCACCGGCGGCAATGGCACCATGATCGCGCTGGCGGCTGCCGATCAGGAAACCGTCAACAAGGTCCATGCCAAGGCGCTGAGCCTGGGCGGGAAGGATGAGGGCGCGCCCGGCCTTCGCGGCGACAATTTCTATGGCGCCTATTTCCGCGACCTCGACGGCAACAAGTACGTCGCCTTCGTGATGGTCAAGAAGTAAGTCCTGACATGAAAGAACCCCCGGTGCCGGAAAGGCGCCGGGGGTTTTTTGTTGGGCAGTCCTTACTCGGCAGCGACCGAAGAGACCGGCGTGAACTTGCCGCCATTGATCTGGATGAGATAGCGGATGCCCTCTTCCGCAATATCATCGCCCACCATGCGGTCGCCCTCCTGGTGCAGCTCGGCCATATCGACATAGGCGGCATAATGCGCCCGTGTGCGATCCGTGATGATGCCCGCTTTCAGCAGCGTCTTGATGAGCGTTCGGAAAATTGACGTCGTATCGCGCATGCGTTCACGCATCCGCGCCACCGTCAGCGCCTCCATGAAGCGGGCCTGCACTTCCTGCCAGGTCAGCCCGAACTCCTCATAGATCGACTTCTTCTGCTCGGGGCTGCCGAGATTGAAGAGAAGACCCTGGAACACCGCCAGCGCCCAATCCTCGATCTTGTCGCGCTCTTCGGTAGAGAGGTGAGGAATGGTGCGGTCGGCCCAGATTTTTCCGAACTTGTGATGGAACGCCTCGTCCGTCATCACCAGCTGGCACAGGCGCACCAGCAGCGGATCACGCGCATAGGTATAGAACGTGGCAAAGGCGCCCATGGCGAGGCCCTCGACCAGCATCTGCATGCCGACGAGCTTCTTCCACACGAAGGGCGAGTTGACCATTTCAGTGAGCAGATTGCCCAGCGCAGGCCCGACCGGCAGCGGCTTGCCCCAGCGCGCCTGCACATATTTTGAAAACGCCGTGACGTGCCGCGCCTCTTCGCGCGTCTGGTTGGCGGCATATTCCTGAGCACCGGGATCGCGCAACACATGGCAGAGCGAGGCCGACAGCGACAAGGCCCCCTGCTCGCCATGCAGGATCGACGACAGCGACCAGTGGACCGAACGGTTGACGAGCGCGACGCGCTGCGCCTCGGTCAGCCGGTCGCCAATGCCGATGGCAAGCTCCATGTTCATGTGCGGCGGCAGCAGATATTCCTTCGCCGTATCGAACGGTGCGGCAAAGTCGATGTATTTCCTGTCGAGCGGGTCCCAGAAATGATCGTGCGTCGCCGAGATGATTTTGTCGAACGCGGTTGAGCGCCGTCCATAGCGCTCAACTTCCATCATCGAGGCAAAATCATCGGGATCGGCCGCATCATAGGCCGGGTCTTTGGTAATATTGGCCATGCCGCGCTTACTCCGCGGCCACAGCCGACAGTGGCGAGAACGCCTTGCCGCCATTGATCTTGATGAGCTGGCGGATTCCCTCTTCGGCAATGTCGTCGCCGATCATGTGATCACCCTCGGCGTGCAGCTCGGCCATGTCCACATAGGCCGAATAGTTCGCGCGTGTGCGGTCCGTGATGATGCCGGCCTTGAGCAACGTCTTGATGAGCACGCGGAAAATGTTTGTGCTCTTGGAAAGCTCATGGCGGATCTGCACATCGGTCAGCGCTTCCATCACGGCGGCCTGCACCCACTGCCAGTCAAGCCCGACCTGGGCATAGACCCACTGCTTCTGCTCGGGGCTGGCAAGATTGAAGAGCAGCGTGTTGAAGACTTCCAGCGCCCAGTCTTCGATCTTCTCGGCTTCGCCTTTGGAAAGATGCGGGATCGTACGGTCAGCCCAGATTTTTCCGAACTTGTGATGGAACGCCTCGTCCGTCATCACCAGCTGACAGAGTTTCACCATCAGCGGGTCTTTGCCTTGCGAATAAAAGGTCGCAAACGCGCCCATCGCAAGACCTTCGACCAGCATCTGCATGCCGACGATTTTCTTCCAGACGAGAGGCGAGGCGACGAGTTCCGTCAGAAGACCGCCCAGCGCCGGACCAACCGGCGCAGGCTTGCCCCAGCGCGCCTGGATGTATTTGGCAAAGCCGGTCACATGGCGCGCTTCTTCGCGCGTCTGGTTGGCAGCATATTCCTGTGCACCCGGATCGCGCAGGATGTGGCAGAGCGAGGCCGACAGCGACAGCGCGCCCTGCTCGCCATGCAGGATCGACGAGAACGACCACAGCGTATTCAGATTGGCGAGCTTGATTTTCTGATCCTCATTGAGCTTGTCGGCGACCGCCGTCTTCAGCTCCATGATGAGGTCGGTATCGACCATGTAGTTCTTGTTGATGTCGAACGGTTCGGAAAAGTCGATGTACTTCTTGTCGAGCGGATCCCAGAAATGGTCATGCGTCGCCGAGATGATTTTGTCGAAGGCCGTTGAGCGCGCGTTATAGCGGTCAACATCCAGCATCGTCTGGAAGTCACCGGGATCAGCGGCGTTGTAGGCAGGATCCTTGGTGATGTTGGCTTGCTCAGACATGGAAACCTCCCGGGGAGAGTTGAGGGTGCTCTTGGATACCGAGTGTGCCGCGTCTTTGATTTGAATCAAGGAAAAATGACGCCGCCGTCACTTTTGCTGCAATGCAGCATGGCGGGCGCGGTGGCGCCAAAGACCGCAGCGCCAAAGACAAAGGGCGCAGCAGCGTTGCCGCCGCGCGCCCCTTTGCCCCCCGCTTGTCCGGGCTGCAGCAAGCCGCAGCGCCGGTCAGTTGGCTGATCTCAGCTCCCGCTGCCCGCCGCCTGCACAGCCACACCCATCTCGCCAAAGACGGCGATCTGGCCGGGCGCAGCCTCAAGCACGGCTGACAGACCCTTGCGGTCCGCGCGGTTGGTGACAGACCAGGTAAGGCCCTTGTCAGACGAAACGATGATCGTGCCGCCAAGGCCGACCATCACGATCCGCCCATCGGCAAGCTCAACCCCGCTGGCCAGTGATTCCGGCGTGCTGGTTTCGGCTTTGGTCCAGGTCGAACCCAAGTCGGTGGAGCGCCAGACATTGCCGCGCATGCCATAGGCAAGAAGCGTTCCGTCGGAAAGCGCCATCCCGCCCCACAGCGAGCCGTCATAGCCCGTCGCGATAAGGTCCCAGTTCGCGCCCTTATCAAGGCTGCGATAGATGTAGCCCGCCTCGCCCGCAATGAAGAGCGAACCGTTCGGGCCCGTGAACGCGCCGTTGAGGTGATAATCGTCATCGACCGCGCTCGACAGACGGCGCTTGTCCCAGGTCGCGCCGCCATCATTGGTGATCGCGGCAAAACCGAATGCACCAGCCACAACGCCCGTATTGGCGTCTGCGAAGACGAGTGTCAGCACCGGCGTATCTGGCCGCATTTCATAAAGCTCGGCACCGGCATCCATAATGGCCGAACTGCCCAGCCCGCCGTCATCCTCCTCGGCGAACTCGTCCTCGACCCCGCTATCAACCGGCGGCGGCGCCAGCGGCGGCGGGTCGGGCTGCAAGAGTGAAATCTCGCGGTCATACTGCAGCGTCCAGGTTTCGCCGCCATCGGTCGTCTTGAGCACGGTCGTATCGTGGCCGGCAGCCCAACCCGTACTGGCGTCAACGAAATAGACCGACGTCAGCGTCGCGCGCGTTGGCACAGCGCGTGCCTGGCGCCAGGTTGCGCCATTATCGTCGGAAAGAATGATGTGGCCAAATTCGCCCACAGCCACAAGGCGGCTGCCGGCATGTGCAGCCCCGATCAGAAGATTGCTTGCAATGAGGCCCGAGGGCTCGGCATAGCCGTTCTCAGCGCCGCCCGCCGCGAGCACCGGCATGATCGCAACGCCGGAAAGAACAAGGCTGGAGCCAAAAAGCGCGGCCAGCGCCTTCTTTGCCGCGGATTTTCTGATCGAACCCATACGCATCATGTCACCTGATCCCGTTCATGCCCGCACACATGTGTGCCGGCAAATCGTAAGCCACACATCATCAAAAAAACAGGCCCGGCTTTGCGTTTCACAAAGCCGGGCCCGGTCATTCACATCAAACCCTCAGGCGGCTGGCGCCGTCAGGTCTTAGCGCTTGCCCATGCCGCGGATCGCCTGCGGCGTGTAGCGGTCTTCGTTCAGCTCGTCGGCGAAGTAGTTCTCCGGCGGCTCTTCGCCACGCAGCGTCGAGGCGAGGTAACGGCCGTCCTGGAGGTCATACATCAGCTCTGCCACGCCGCCGCAGGTCGGCACGTGATAGAAGTTGACGCTGTGCAGCTCCTGAACGCGCCACAGCTCGCCGCGGCCGTCATACATTTCCGAGCCCACGATCGTGGTCGAGTCCTCGTCAATGTGGAAGACGCGGCGCGAATAGACGTGGCGCGTGCCGGGACGCAGCTTCGCTTCGACCGTCCACACGCGGTGGAGCTCGTAGCGCGCCAGTTCCTGATTGATGTTCAGCGGACGGATCAGGTCCGCATACTTCGAATTCAGGAGGCGGTAGCTGTTGTAGGGCACATAACGCTCGAACTTGCCAACCAGCTGCCAGTCATAGCGGTCCGGCGCGCCGTTATAGCCGTCAAACGCGTCCGACGTGCTCATGCCGTCCGTGTTCGTGCCGGGGTTGTCGTACGAGATGTCCGGCGCGCGGCGCACGCGGCGCGTGCCCGGGTTGTACTGCCAGGCCTGACGGGGAGCGACCGTGGCGTTCAGCGACTCGTGAACCAGGATCACGTTACCGGCAAGACGCGCCGGAGCGATCGTGTTCGCGATGTAGAGGATCGACACGTTGTTGAGGTCTTCGGCGCGCGTCTTGCCCGGATCCGACCAGCGCAGGATGGCTTCATCCTGCACGATGATCGGGGTGGACGAGCCGTCACGCTGAACCGGGAACGCTGCGAACTGGCGGGTCAGCTTGAACCCGCGGAAGCGCAGCGTGTGGTTCCAGATGGCCTCAAGGCCGTTATTCGGGATCGGGAACGGCGCGCCCATGATCGCGCCGAGCACGCCCGCGCCATCAAGGCTGCCATCGCCACCGCGGATGAGATCGCCCGCCGTAGCATTGCGGCGCGACGCGTCATACACGAACTGCGGGTTCGAGCAGGTGCGGCGCGACGTATAGACATCCATGAAGAAGCTGTCGCGGTTCTGCAGAAGGGCCTTGGCGCCTTCCGTCAGATTGTCCGCATACTGGCTCATGTTGGCGGCCGTAATGCGGAAGAGCGGCTGATCGCCCGGGAACGGATCAGGCGGCTGCATCGTCGCCGGATCATAGGTGATGCCCGAAGGCGGTGAAGTCAGCCCGCCATCCCACGCAGGGATCGTGCCAGCCGCATTGCCAGCGATCTCGCCACCCATCGGGTTGAGATCCTGGCCAAGGCGTGCCGCCACCTCATCGGGCACCTTGGCAAGGGCGGAGCCGGCAAGGACTGCCGCCGCCATGGCCGAGGCAAGAAGGGTCACTTTACGGTTCATCTAACTGTTTCCTCCTGATGGTGTGCCTTGCGGTTTCTCCGTCCCCCGCATCAGAACGAGTAGGAAGCCGTGAATGAAGCAAAATCCTGGTCGATGGCTTTGTTGGTGATGTCACCGCCAAAGAAGTTCGT
>DEIC01000002.1 GCA_002352285.1 Alphaproteobacteria bacterium UBA2784
TGGTTTGTGGCGGGCACGGGCCGCGCCTGCACGGCACTGATCGAGGGTTCAACCGGCGGCGTCACGGTGAAAACGGGGGCCGAGGGTTATTACGCCGCCATCGTGCCGTCGCTGGGTTTGGGCATCGCGCTGAAAATTGATGATGGCGGCACGCGCGCAGCCGAAGCAGCGATCGCCGCCGTGCTCGATCATCTGGGCGTGCTGGCGAAGGGCGACACGCCCGCGCGCGCCTTGATGACACAGGCCATCACCAACACGCGTGGCACCATCGTTGGCCACCGCCGCATCAGCGACGCGCTCAAGGCGCTGCTTGTGGCGGTGTGAGGCGGCGGGAAACGCGGCGCGCAGCCAAAAACAGGATTAAGGCGAGCACCAGTATCTCGACAAAGAGAGGGAAGTGAATCATTCGCTCGGCATACATCGCGCTGAGGTCGAGCCGCTCCATCTCACGCAAGCCGTATTCCCCGCCCATTATAGCGGGATAGCTAATGGCAAAACTTAGCACCGCTAAGAACACGGCCGCGAGTCGCAAGCGCCTTTGCGTAATCAATCCAGCACCAAAAGTGACTGCCATGAATGCAGATAGCGAAATATCTATCTCCACATGCGATACGGCAACGGTTCGACGCACATTCGCCGCATGTGGCGCAGCAAAAATCGTGTCGGCAAATTCGGTTTCGCCCGTGATTGCAGTAACCAGCGCTTCAGTGAGTGTCGGCGAAAAGACGTGCGCGTCGAGCACGGAAAGTCCGACAAGGCCGACACTTGAAAAAACTCCCGCGAGAATGAGGCAAAGCGCCACTGTCATGCGCTTCTCTTCGCGGTGGACGGACTCAATCAACAGTGCAAAGGCGTATCCTGTCATGCTGCCAATCAGCCCGCCAAATGCGGCAGGCGCGAGCCTTGAAATTTCGAGAGAAATATCGAACCGCGGTCCGAGATCTATGATCACCGCGTCAAGCGGATAAGATGTGAACTTGTCGAGCAGTAACAGTGCAAGAATTGTCAGTGCGCCAAAAAGGAGAACGGGCAAACGCAGTTTGACCACGCGGGTTGCCGAAAGCCAGAATCCCATCGCGGCAGGCATAAGGAACAGCGAGCAATGGAATTCAATTCGGGGCATGCCTGAAATGGTTTCTCTGAAATCGAGCGGAGTGTAGGCAGTCAGCGGCGAAAGTAGGAACACAGCCAGCAGGAGAAAGAACGCGGCCTTGCTGGACAATCGCGGGCGAAATGGAATGACCAGCGCCATGGCCGCGGCGGCAAGCAGAAAGGAGGCAAACCCGGCATGAAGGCCCAGGCTGGGATCGCCGAACGAATCGCCCCTGAAATAGAGGAAAAGCCAGACGGCAGAGAATGGCAGCAACAGCCCAAAGGGAATAACCGCCCGCCCACCCAATACATGCGCCGCCATGGCTGCGACAAATGGCAAAAGAAGAGACAGGGGAATGTCGTAAGAGAAGAATTCTCCCTGAAACATGAACTCTGGTTCGACCATGAAAAGCGCAGCCAACAGCGCCAAAAACCAGAGCAGCATCTGCGCCAGACTCGCCCGCTCTTTGATCGCGTTGGTCATTGCGCGTTCCTCATGCCGCTACCAGTGACGGGGCTCGCTGCGCGATTATTCGCGCGGCAATGAAAACACCGATGCCAAGAAGCGCAAATTCAAGCGACTGGTTAAACGCGACAAGGAAATGATGGGCTACATCCTCGCCGGATAACTGCCTGTCGAGATAAAGTCCGCCAGCAGCCATGAGCAGCCGCTCGTAGGCAAAGAGGCAGACAAAGACACACACCAGAACTGCAAGGCCCTGCCGAACGCTCCGCAACAGTGCCGCGCCAAGAATGAGCGCCATCAGGATCGGTTGCACCAGCGCCATCGCGCCATAGGCAGGATGCGGGCTGTGATTTTCGTAGAGACCGTTGAGCGGTGTGAAGGAAAGGCGTTGAACCCATGCGGGATCACCTGTGAGGGCGCTGATGATCCCTCCCAGTGAAACCTCCCGGATGACGGCAACCTCCAGCGGGATCAGCAGCGTCAATCCCGGCCCCGCCATCAACGCGACGGTGACCAGTGCCATCATGGCACCACGCTGATGCATGTCCTCTGGCGGCGTGCGCAAAAGGGCAAAGGCCCTGCCCGCCACTGCCGCCGCCATCGCCATCCAGCCCAGATGGGCAAGGGCATAAGACTGAAACTGCGCAAACACTTCATCGCCCAAAACCTGAAACTCGCGGCGGGGCGAAAGAATGTTGAAACTGTCAAAGAGAATGAGGCACGCAAGTGTCATCACGCTCAGGATCACGAGCACCACCCTCAACCTCAACTCACGGGCAGCAACCGCCCAGAAGGCGACGGCGGCAGGCAGCACCGCCAGCGAAACCTGCCAGCCTGAATCCCATCCCGGCACAGTGCAAAGCGTCACCACGCTGTCTGGGGAAAACTCAACAGCACACAGAGCCATTGCAATGAAAAGAAGGCTGAGGGCCAGCGCCCCCGCATCTTCCCTTCGCCTGCGTGTCATTGCCGCTGCGGCGGCCAACATGGAAACATAGGCAGGCAGCGCAAGACCGAAGGAGAATTTCGCTTCAGTCGGACATCCATCCTGCAGCACAAAGGTGCGCGTGGCCCAGAAGATCGCGGCCGGAAGCAGAAGGGCGATCAGGATGAAAACGCGCGAGCCCAGCGCAACAGCCGCCGCCACTGCCACAAGTGGCGCAAGCAGCGTGAAATCAAAATCTGTCGTGTAAAAGCCTTCGCTGATGCGGAACGTGAGCGCAACACCCCACGCCGTCAGCAGCAACGCCACAAGCCATGCAACAAATTTCACGGCAACCCCCGAAGCCATGAAGACTTGGGAAATATCATGGCTGGGGAAATGATTAAACGCCAGAGCTTGATGAAACGGCGCAGTTTTCTGGGTTTATTCCGCTTTCGGCGGCAGATATTCCACTGAATCGACCACGCACGACGCATGAATGATGTCGTCGTCGGCAAAGCTGATGACGTCGCCTTTCGACAGGCACATCATGCCATGGCTGTCCACCTTGATGGCCCACGCGAAATCAAGGCCCGGGCAGCCGCCCCTGAACATCACCTTGAACCGCCGCCGCCCGCCCTCCGTAAACACGGCAATCGTGTCGTCAATGGCTTCAAAGCCGCGGATCGATTCAATGCGCAGGCAGCTGTCTTCGGCGGGGGCACCCGGGCCCGAGGGCGTGAGTTCTGGTGTGTCGTCGTCGGCCTGCGCCGGCGCATTGGCGCAGGCAGCACCCAGCACGAGGAGCGCAGCAGCCAGAAACCTGGGGGTCTTGGTCATGGGGTCTTCCCTTCCGGCATGAATGGTCTGATCTGGCCGCAGCACCCTTCCCCAAAATCGGACCGCAACCGGCTGAAATCGTAACCGCCATGGGCCTCGCCGTGAAATCACGAGATGGGAAAGCTTGTTAGTTGCGGTTCATCTTCCCTATGCTGGCCCCACAACGAAACCCGGCACGCATTGAGGATCACGATGAAAGCTGTTCTGTGCAAGGAATATGGCCCGCCCGAAAGCCTGGTGGTGGAGGATCTGCCCAGCCCCAGGCCCGCAAAGGGTCAGGTGGTGGTGAGCGTGAAGGCGGCGGGCGTGAACTTTCCCGACGTGCTCATCATCCAGAACAAATATCAGTTCAAGCCGCCACTGCCCTTTTCTCCCGGTGGCGAGGTTGCCGGTCTCGTGAAGGAAATTGGCGAGGGCGTCACGCACCTGAAGCCCGGTGATCGCGTGATCGCGTCCACCGGCTGGGGCGGTTTTGCTGAAGAGGTGTTGGCCGATGCGGCGCGCTGCATTCCCCTGCCCAACGGTATCGGCTTTCCCGAGGCCGCAGCTTTCGTGATGACCTATGGCACCTCGCACCATGCGCTGAAAGACCGCGCGCAGTTGAAGCCGGGCGAGACCTTGCTGGTGCTGGGCGCTGCCGGTGGTGTGGGTCTGGCGGCTGTCGAGATCGGCAAGGCGATGGGCGCGCGCGTGGTCGCCGCCGTCTCCAGCACCGAGAAGGCCGAGATCTGCAAAAAATATGGCGCCGATGCCACGCTGGTTTACGCAAAAAATCCGCTGGACCGCGACGCCCAGAAAAAATTGTCGGAAGACATCAAAACGGCCTGCGGCCCCAATGGCGCCGACGTGATCTATGATCCGGTCGGTGATGACTATGCCGAACCTGCCTTGCGTTCAATTGCGTGGGAGGGGCGCTATCTCGTGGTGGGTTTTGCAGCCGGGCAGATTCCCAAAGTGCCGCTCAACCTCGCGCTGTTGAAGGGCTGCCAGATCATTGGTGTGTTCTGGGGCGCGTTCACCGCACGCGAACCCAAACGCAATCAGGCCAATCTGGCCGAGCTGATCTCCATGCTTTCAGCGGGCAAGCTGAAGCCGCATGTCTCGGGCCAGTTCAAGCTGACAGAGGCCGCCAAGGCGCTGAACCTGATGGCCGATCGCAAGGTGATGGGCAAAGTCGTGCTGGTGACCTGAACGTTCATGGCCGCGATCACGTCAAACAGCGTGCGTTACATTGTCGAAGGCGGTCACCGCCTGTCGGGCGAGATTGAGCCAGCCGGTAACAAGAACGCGGCGCTGCCGATCATCGCGGCCTCCCTTCTGACTGACCAGAAGGTGACGCTCACCAACGTGCCGCGTATCCGCGATGTGGAGGCGCTGGTCGAACTCATCCGCACGGTCGGCGCGCTGGCGGAGTGGACCGGGCCGAACATGCTGGTGATCGAGGCGAAGAAGGTCAGGCCCGCAGCCCTTGATCCCGAACTCTGCGCCCGCATCCGCGCCTCCATCCTGCTGGCGGGTCCATTGCTTGCGCGCGCCGGCAAGGTAACGCTGCCACCGCCGGGCGGTGACGTGATCGGGCGGCGGCGCGTCGATACGCACTTCCTCGCGCTGCAGCAGATGGGCGCGCGCGTTTCTGTCGGCCAGAACTATGATTTTCGCGCGGGCAGGCTGAAGGGGGCGGATGTCTTTCTCGACGAACCATCCGTCACCGGCACCGAGAATGCATTGATGGCGGCAACGGCCGCGCAGGGCACAACCGTGCTGCGCAATGTCGCCTCCGAGCCGCATGTGCAGGATCTCGCAAATTTTCTTGTCATGCTTGGCGCAAAAATCGAGGGCATCGGCACCAACACCATGATTGTGCACGGTGGCGCAGCCTTGAGCGGCGGCACCTGGCGCATCGGGCCGGATCATATCGAAGTGGGTTCGCTCATCGGCCTTGCCGCCGTCACGCGCTCCGAACTGCGCATCAAGCGTGCAGGTGTGGAGCATTTTCGCGCCATCCTGATGGGCTTTGAGCGGTTGGGCATCATCTGCCGCATCGAGGGCGAAGATCTGGTCGTGCCCGCTCAACAGACGCGGCGCATCCGGCCCGATTTCGGCGGCCACGTACCCAAGATCGAGGATCAGCCCTGGCCCGCCTTCCCGGCAGACCTCATGTCCATTGCCATCGTCGCGGCAACGCAATGCTCGGGCATGATCCTCTTCTTTGAGAAGATGTTTGAAAGCCGCCTCTTCTTTGTGGACAAGCTGATTGCGATGGGCGCGCGCATCGTGCTGTGCGATCCGCACCGGGCGATTGTCTCAGGCCCGACGCGCCTGCGCGCCGCAAGGGTCGAAAGTCCCGACATACGGGCTGGCATGGCGATGCTGCTGGCCTCGCTCTGCGCCAAGGGCACGTCGGTCATCAACAATGCCCAGCAGATCGAGCGCGGCTACGAGCGCATTGACGAGCGCCTGAATGCGCTGGGCGCCCGCATCATCCGCGAACCTGCGAGAGGCTGACGGCCCCCCAGACACGCGAAAGCCCCGGTCTTTTGGGCCGGGGCTCTCTTGTTTGCCGGGGGAGCGGGGGGAGGGGGGAGGAGGCTCCGGCCCGGCAGGAAAGGGGTGGATGTTACGCCGTCTTGAGCAGCGCCTTCACAAGGCGCATCAGCGCGCCAGGGCGGCGGGCCCGGATCGGGCGGGTCAAAGCGGCGAAAGATGAGCTCTTCTCATTTTGCGCCGCAATCAGAAGGGCATAGCTCTGCATCATTTTGTGCCTCGTTGCGGTCTGTTTATGTGGCCAGTTCAAGCTCGATTGCTTGCGCTGACGGTTGGAACATAGGGAGCGGACCTGCCTCTGACAAACGATCAATTTTCATTTTAAGTATGAGTAAAATTCATGTATTAAGGGCGCTGACGCTAGCGTCTGCCCCCTAACCCTTTGATGGGGAAGGCCCCGCTTGAAAGACCCCAAAACCCATGGCCGCACGCAAATTACCTCCGCTCAATGCACTGCGCGCCTTTGAGGCAACCGCACGCCTCAAAAGCGTGTCCAAGGCCGCTGCCGAATTGTCGGTCACCCAATCCGCCGTCAGCCATCAGGTCAAAGTGCTGGAGGATTGGGTGGGTTTTGACCTGGTGCGCCGTCAGGGCCGCGCGCTCACTCTCACCGATCCGGGTGAGCGTTACTTCACCGCGATCTCCGGCGCGTTTGACCAGATCGATACGGCAACGCGCCGTCTGATTGCTTCTGATCCACGCAAGGGCTGGCTGACGGTTTCGATGCTGCCGTCATTCGCGGCCAAATGGCTGGTGCCGCGCCTGCCCGCGTTCCGCGCCAAGTTTCCCGAGATCGATGTCTGGATCGCGACCTGGTGGAACTTTACCGACTCAAGCGATCTCACCGCCTTTTCCAACTCCGATGTCGAGCTTGCGATCATCTATGGCCCCGGCGATTGGGAGGATGTCGTTTCAACCCGCTTCATGACGGAGGAGCTCTTTCCCGTCTGCTCACCCGCCTATCTCGCGCAGACAAAACTGAAGGAGCCAAAGGATCTGTCGCGCGCAACGCTTCTGCATGACGAGATGAAGCAGGATTGGCGCGCCTGGCTGAAGGCGGCAAACGTGTCGCACATCGATCCTGATCGCGGCCCGGGCTTTGACGACAGCGCCCTTCTCTATCAGGCGGCCATTGCGGGCTTGGGCGTCGCGCTGGGCCGCTCGGCCCTCATCAAGGCCGATCTGGCCTCGGGTCAGCTGGTTGCCCCCTTTGCGCTGAAGCTGAAAGCCGACCTTGCCTATTATCTGGTGAGCCGCCCGGGCACCGAAAATTTCCCCAAGATCAAGGCGTTTCGCGAATGGCTGATCGAAGAGGCCGGGCGCGATCAGGCCTCACCGGCCGCACCATCGCCATGACAGCCCGCTTGACCCGGCGGCAGGACTTCTACCCGGTGCCCGCACTCTGCTAGATGGGCGCAACTTTTCAGGGAAAGGAAACCACATGGAGCTTTCAAAGAACGTCTCGGCAGTCGTCACCGGTGGCGCTTCGGGTCTGGGTGAAGCAACCGCCCGCGCGCTGGCTGCCCAAGGCGTGAAGGTTGCGATCTTCGACATGAACACCGCCAAGGGCGAAGCCGTCGCCAGGGAAATCGGTGGCGTTTATTGCAATGTGAACGTGACGAGCGAGGAAAGCGTTGTTGCCGGCTTTGCCGCAGCCCGCGCCGCCAACGGGCAGGAGCGCATTCTGGTCAATTGCGCCGGCACCGGTAACGCCTATCGCACCGCTGGCCGCAAGAAAGATGGCACAATCACGCATTTTCCGGTCGATCAGTTTGACCGCATCATCCAGATCAATCTCGTTGGTACGTTCCGCTGCATTGCCCATTCGGCTTCAGGCATGCTGACGCTTGATCCGTCATCGACGGGCGAACGCGGCGTCATCATCAACACAGCCTCCGTTGCCGCCGAAGATGGCCAGATCGGCCAGGCCGCCTATTCGGCATCGAAGGGCGGTGTCGTCGGCATGACACTGCCGATCGCACGCGACCTTGCGCGTGAAGGCGTGCGCGTGAACACGATCCTGCCCGGCCTTTTCAAAACGCCGCTGATGACGGCAGGCGGACCGGATTTTGTCGGCAAGCTGGAGGCGCAGGTGCCCTTCCCCGCGCGCCTTGGCAATCCGGCGGAATATGCCGGCCTTGCCCTTGAGATGATCCGCAACTGCTACTTCAACGGCGAAGATGTGCGCCTTGATGGCGCCATCCGCATGGCGCCGCAGTAATTGCAGCCGCATCAAGTGCAAAGGGCGTGGAGTTTCCTCCGCGCCCTTTTTGCCTGTTTCGCAGTGACGCTTACTGCGCGGGCGGCGTGGCCGCGAACTGCTGCAGATAGGCAATCACATTGGCGCGGTCAGCCGCATCGGGAAGACCCGCAAACGCCATCTTGCCGCCAGGCACCACCGTCTTGGGCGCAGCCAGATAGGCATCGATAAGCTCCACCGTCCACACACCGTTGGCTGCGGCGAATTCCTTCATCGCATTCGAATAGTTGAAGTCGAGACCGGCAATCGCGCGGCCAACAATGCCATTCAGCTCCGGGCCAACGCGGTTGGCAGCACCCTCGCCCACCATGTGGCAGGTCTTGCACTTCTTGAAGACGGTCTCGCCCGCCGCCACATCCTGTGCAGATGAAACACCGGCAAATCCGGCAACCACAAAGGCGGCAAGCATCAGGGACTTGAACATGGTGAACTTCCTCTCGTGAACGCCTCACGCGTGCAACTAAGCGCGCGGCCAGACCGGATCAAGACGCCGCACGGTCGCACCCTTGAAGGTTTGATGCCGGTTGCCGGGCGTTCATCTTGAAATCCGCTTCCGGCGGAAACTTGCATTTCGTGACAGGACAGGCTTGACGCAGATCAACCGCTTTGACGAGCCTGTAACCCCGCGTCAGGGGAGAAGACCCATGCCCATCAGCCGCCGCAACGCGCTCGCCCTTTTGGCCGCAAGCTCCATCACCCTGTCGGGAAGGTTTGGCGCGCGCCTGGCCCGTGCGGAGCAGAATCCCGAAATCGGCCTCATCGACGACATCGTCAACATTGCCTGGGCGACATTGGCCGGCGCAGCAAGCCGCAGCGAGATCGAGATGGAAGATCTCGTCATCGCCAATCAGACGATTGAAACCGAAGACGAGAGTGCGGTGGTCATTCTTTTTGCCGACGGCTCGTCCCTGTCAATGGGCGAGAACAGCGCCATCACCATCGACAGCTTTGTGTATGATCCGGCGACATCAACGGGCAATTCGGCGCTGACACTCACGCGCGGCGCATTCCGTTATGTCTCGGGCAGCATGGCCAGAGAATCTTACGCGCTGCAAACGCCCACCGTCACCATCGGCATTCGCGGAACGGAATTGCTGTTCACGGTTGAAGATGATGGCGGCACGGAATGCTCCGTGATCGAAGGTGAAGCCGAATGCGTGTCGCGCATCTCGGGCCGCGCCCTGCGCGTGTTGCGCCGACAGTCGGTGAAGGCGGGGCGCGATGGCGTCTGGCAGGATGGCGTGCGCAATTTCGTGCACCAGACCCGCAGCCGCGCCATTGAAGAGGGGCTCGATGCCGTGCGCCGCGTCTGGCGCATCCGCAAGCGCCACCGCCCGCGCCGCCGCCGGAACCGGAACTAGGGAGAGGGAAGTTGGCGCGGCACCCTTCTTCGCTCTCCCGGCTACATCAATTGTCGTAAGCACACATTTCGCTCAGCCAGCGGACAGCTTGATGTTTCTTGCGCCTCCGCCCACGCCGCTTGGCGCGGGGGAGGCCAGCGATGCGCTTGCATCGCGGGTGGGGGAAATCAGCGGCAAACGAAGGCCCCCACCCGGATTTGAGTTCGCACCGCTCACTCAAATCCGACCTCCCCCGCAATGAATTGCGGAGGAGGTTAAAGAAACATGCGCATGCGATTGCGGAAGCGCGGGACGAGGGATGTCCTGCGTTTGCACCGCGCTCCTCGCGTTCTACCCGCCGATCCCGAAGGGCCGCAACACCCGCTGGACAGCACCGAGCAATCCGGAAAACGCAAGCGGCGCATCCGTATAGGCCAGCGCAAAGCACACTTCGCCCGGCTCAGCGCGCGGCCGGTGGTGGATCGAAGGCGCACCCACGGCCACGTCACCGGCGCGATAGATGCCGGTTTCATCGGCAAAGGCGCCCGTCAGCACCAGAGTGATCTCGCTGCCCTTGTGCCCGTGATGCGGCACCGCAGCACCCGGCATGATGCGGTAAAGCGTAAGCCGCCCCTCGCCCTTCGCATCAATCCCGTTAAGGTCCAGCGCTGCAACGCCGCGCTTGCGGGCACGCATCTTCTTGCCGGACGCCGCAATCGCATCGCGCACCATGGGAGGCAGCTGGTCAAACTCCGCCGGTATTGCTGTCGCCGCCGGCTTTCCCTCTATCCGGGCCATGACCTGCATAAGCGCGTCGTCAGACATGGCCACAGGCACCATGGCGTCGATGAGCATGCCCCCGGTCTCTTCGGCTTCATGGCAAAGCGCCCGGCAGTGGGAACACAGCGCCAGATGGGCCGACACGACAAGCGCAAGCCTGGGCTCCAGCGCACCGGCCGCATAGGCAAGCACCAGCGCTTCGTTCGGATGGGATGCAATGGCAGACATTGGCGATGACATGGGTCAGACTTCCCCATCAAGGGCAGACTTGAGGCGCTGAAAGGCAAGGCGCAGGCGTGACTTGACCGTGCCCAGCGGGATGTTGCTGTCGCGCGCAATGTCGCGGTGAGAGCGTCCGGCAAAAAACGCTTCCTGCAGCAGCTGGCGCTGTTCCTGCGGCAGGGCTTTCATCGCCTCACGCAGGCGCGCTTCGCGTGCGCCGGCAATGGCAACGGCATCAGGCGAAGGCTCTGCTTCGGGCTGGAACAAGGGATCATTGGCATCAAGTTCGGGCTTGCGCTGGCGGCGGATGAGATCGATGCGCCGGTTACGCGCAATCGTGAAAATCCAGGTCGAGGCCGCAGCCTGACGCTCATCGAAACTGGCGGCCTTTTGCCAGACCGTTACCATCACATCCTGGGCAAGCTCGTCCGCCTCCGGCGCACTGGCGCCCAGCCGGGCAAGATAAGACTTCACCCGGGGCGCAAAAAACCGGAAGAGGTTGCCGAACGCCTCCCTGTCGCCGTGATCGCGGACACGGATGAGAAGCCCGGTCATGGCCTCGCGCCCGTCACCGCCCGCGCTGCCCCCCACCTTTAACGCCTCGCTGCTCACGCCTGCCCTTCGCTGCGCCAGATGGCGCCAACCCCATGACGGATCACCGGAAAACCCCGGATTCCCGCCGGAAATCCGCCGCCCATCATGGAAGAGGTAAAGGCCGGATTCAACCGCCCGCGTGACGCAGCATTGTTCATCAAGACCGGGCTGTTCAAGCGCTGCGCCCCGTGCTTGCCTTGCCGACATCTTTGGGCCACATGTTCCGCCGAATTTCTCACTGATCCCGCCCCGCCACCCCATACCGGGAAATGACGATGAAGAAGATTGTATCTGCGTGTATCGCGGCTCTGTTGACGGCAACCCTTGCAGCAGCGCCGGTGATGGCAGCGCCCAAGCCGGTGTCACTGGGCACATTCGATGACTGGAAGGCATTCAAGGTGACGGATGGCGCCAACACCTATTGCTATGTCCTCTCCCAGCCCAAGAAGAATGAGCCGACCGGCGTGCGCCGCGATCCGATCTTTTTCCTGATTACCAAGTGGACGGGCCGGGCAGGCGGTGAGCCCTCTTACGTGCCGGGCTATCCCTACAAGGAAGGTTCAAGCGTGACTGCCACGATCGGCTCCGACAAGTTCACGTTTTTCACGCGGAACGAGGGCACGGATGGCGGCGCCTGGATCCGCGAGGCGGCCGAGGAAACGCGCCTTGTGACCGCCATGCGCGGCGGCTCTTCGCTGGTGGTAACCGGCATTTCGCGCCGCGGCACCAACACGCGCGACGAATATTCGCTCAAGGGCATTTCGGCAGCCCTCGACAAGATCAACGAAGCCTGCCCGTAACCGGACAGGTCTGCGGAGCAGGAAACAAGTGACGGCCGCAGCGCCCACATCTGCCGGCAAGACGCCGCTTCTGGGCCTGACCCGGCCCGCCCTTGCGGCCGCGCTTGTGGCGTCCGGTGTGCCGGAGCGCGAAGGCCGCATGCGCGCAAGCCAGATCTGGCACTGGCTCTATCAGCGCGGCTCAACCGATTTTGCCGCGATGACGACGTTGTCGAAGGGCCTGCGCGAAACGCTGGCCGGGCACTTCGTCATCGGCAGACCTGAAATCGTCACCCAGCAGATATCCGCCGACGGCACGCGCAAATGGCTGCTGCGCATGGGGCCGGGCGTTGAGGTTGAAACCGTTTTCATCCCGGAAGAGGATCGCGGCACGCTGTGCGTTTCCTCGCAGGTGGGTTGTACGCTCACCTGCCGCTTCTGCCACACCGGCACACAGAAACTGATGCGCAATCTGACGGCGGGCGAGATCGTGGCGCAGGTCATGGTCGCGCGCGATGCGCTGGATGACTGGCCCGCGGGCAAAGGCGGTGCAGCCCAGCGGCGCCTCACCAATGTCGTGATGATGGGCATGGGCGAGCCGCTCTATAATTTTGAGAACGTGCGCGACGCCATTCACATCATGGCGGATGGCGACGGCCTTGCGTTGTCCAAACGCCGCATCACCCTGTCAACGGCGGGCGTTGTGCCGATGATCGAGCGGGCCGGCAATGAGATCGGTTCGATGCTGGCGATCTCGCTCCATTCGGCGCGCGATGATGTGCGCGACGAAATCGTGCCGCTCAACAGGAAATACAAGATCGCGGAATTGATGGCCGCGTGCCGCGCCTATCCCGGCCTTTCCAATGCGCGCCGCATCACGTTTGAATATGTGATGCTCAAGGGCGTCAACGACAGCCCGGATGACGCCCGCCGTCTGGTGCGCCTGCTGGAGGGCATTCCGGCCAAAATCAACCTTATTCCGTTCAATCCCTGGCCCGGCGCCCCCTATGCGTGTTCGGATTGGGAAGTGATCGAGACCTTTGCCGACATCGTAAATGCAGCAGGTTATGCAAGCCCCATCCGCACGCCGCGCGGGCGTGACATCATGGCGGCTTGCGGCCAGCTGAAGAGCGAGAGCGTCAAGGCGCGCGCAAGCGACGCCCTGAACGCGCGGCTTGCTGCAAACAGCAGCGCACCTGCCCACGTGGAATGAACCGACGGAAAGAGAAATGACGAGCGCAAGCCCCTCTGCTGCCACCAATCCGGAAGCCATCCCCCAGGCGGTGGAGCATGCGCTTGATCTTGCCGAGGCAGGCAAGTTCGCTGAGGCACGCGATGCGCTGTGGGCCGAAATCAAAGAGACGGGCCATCCCGTCGCACATCTTTTTCTGGCGGATTTTCTCCATCGCGGCATCGGCGGCGAGCGCGATCCCCTGACCGCGCGCAACCTGTTAAAGGCAGCCGCCCTTGCAGGCAGCGCGCGTGGCGCAAGCCTTTATGCAACTTTCGCCGCAAGCGATGTCGATGGCCCGCGCAACTTCGATGAGGCCGCTGATTTTCTGGTGATGGCAGCAAGCCTTGGCGACCTTGCATCCATGGCCGAACTTGCAATCATGCTGACGGCTGACCCCAGCCAGCGCGGCAACCGTCAGGCATTGATTGAAGCAGCAGCAATGCGCGGCGATGGCATTGCGGCGTGGCTGGCGCACCAATGGCGGCTGGAATCGGCTGACCGGACAGTCCGGGCAGATGCCGACGTTTGGCTGATGTATGCCGCACGGCTCGGCCATCCGCTTGCGGTCAGCGCATTGCGTGCCAGAATGCGTCCCGCGCCAGCGCAAGTGAGGGCGCCGCTTGATCGCTTCCATCTCATACCGTGGGAAATCATCCGGGAAAAAATCGTTCTGCCGCACACGCGGCCGTTGCCGTCCGCTGTTGTTGAGCTGAACACCCCCTATGTGCGCTCCATGCGCGGATTGCTGACCGCCGAGGAATGCGACTATCTGTGCGCCAAGGGTGCCGACAGGCTGGAGCCTGCGCGCGTCGGACAGGGCACGCTGCACGAGGCGCGCACGAATGAATCGTCCACCTTTGATCTGATGCATGCGAGTGTGCTGGTGCAGAGCCTTGATACCCGCATTGCCTTGGCCCTTGATGCGCCGCCGGAGAATGGCGAGCGTCTGGTGCTGTTGCGCTATCTGACGGGCCAGGCCTATGCGCCGCACTTTGACTGGCTTGATCCTGAAGCCAGCGGCGATGCTGCTGCCATCGAAGCGGGTGGTCAGCGTCTGGCCACGCTCATCACCTATCTCAACGCCGACTTCACCGGCGGCGAAACCCACTTCGTCCGCACCAATGCCGCCTTCCGTGGCAACAAGGGCGATGCGCTGCTCTGGAGCAACGTGCTGCCCGATGGCAGTGTCGATGCCGCAACGGAACATGCCGGCCGCCCGCCGCTGTCGGGCGAGAAATATCTGCTCTCCAAATGGATGCGTGACCGCAGTCAGGCGCAGCTGCGCCCGTAAGGATGCCCGCCTGTCTGCCCGCATGCTTGCGCGTGAGGGCCGGGCGTGATTTGACCCGTCTCCGGATTGCCATTGCAGCCTGCCGGAGTAGCCCCAGATGAAGCCGCGCCCCAAGGTAAAGAAAGTCGTGCTCGCCTATTCCGGCGGCCTCGACACCTCTGTCATCCTGAAATGGCTGCAGACGGAATATGGCTGCGAGGTTGTCACCTTTACCGCCGATCTCGGCCAGGGCGAGGAACTGGAGCCCGCGCGCAAGAAGGCGCTGATGCTGGGCATCAAGCCCGAGAATATTTTCATCGAAGACGTGCGCGAGGAATTCGTGCGCGACTATGTTTTTCCGATGTTCCGCGCCAACGCACTCTATGAGGGGCTTTACCTTCTCGGCACATCCATTGCGCGGCCCCTGATCGCCAGAAAGCAGATCGAGATTGCAGAAAAGGTCGGCGCGGATGCTGTCGCCCATGGCGCCACCGGTAAGGGCAATGATCAGGTGCGTTTCGAGCTTGGCTATTATGCCCTGAAGCCCGACGTGAAAGTCATTGCGCCGTGGCGCGAATGGGATCTCGACAGCCGCACGAAACTCATCGCCTTTGCGGAAGCGCATCAGATTCCGATTGCAAAGGACAAGCGCGGCGAAGCGCCCTTCTCGGTTGACGCCAATCTTCTCCACTCCTCGTCCGAGGGCAAGGTGCTGGAAGATCCGGCGCTTGAAGCGGAATCGATTGTCTATCAGCGCACCATTTCGCCGGAGGAGGCGCCCGACCGCGCCTCTATCATCGAAATCGGTTTCGAAAAGGGTGATGCGGTTTCCATTGATGGCGAGAAACTGTCGCCCGCGACGCTGCTTGCGCGCCTGAACACCCTGGGCCGCGAAAACGGCATTGGCCGTCTTGATCTTGTCGAAAACCGCTTTGTCGGCATGAAGTCGCGCGGCATCTACGAGACGCCCGGCGGCACCATCCTTTACGCCGCCCATCGCGGCATTGAATCAATCACGCTTGATCGCGGCGCAGCGCATCTGAAAGACGAGCTGATGCCGCGTTATGCCGAGCTGATCTATAACGGCTTCTGGTTCTCGCCCGAGCGCGAGATGCTGCAGGCCGCCATCGACAAAAGCCAGGAAATGGTCAGCGGCACGGTGCGCCTCAAGCTCTATAAGGGCAATGCGGCTGTAGTCGGCCGCAGCTCACCCCACTCGCTCTATGCCAAGACGCTGGTGACATTCGAGGAGGATGGCGGCGCCTACGACCAGAAGGACGCGGCTGGCTTCATCAAGCTGAACGCGCTGCGCCTGCGCACGCTCGCCATGCGCAAGCGCGGAAAGGTCGATTGAGCCTTACGGCGTCAGCGTCAGGTAATCGGTTGCGCAGATGTCGATGCCATAGGCAATCGTCTCATCGCCGTCGGCATAGAGCGCCTTGATGTCGAACATGCAGGCGCCGCTGTCGTCGCCAACGGCGAGAACGACAGACTGTCCGGGGCGCACCTCTGGCCCGCGCAAAACGTCTTCGCCCCATTCGTCTGCCAGCGCATTCGACACGTAAAGGCGCACGAGAGACACATCGGTCTCGTTGATGAAGCGCATGCGCTTGCTCTCGCCATGGGCGGCAGGCGTCAGCGCCGCCAGCGCCAGACCGGCAAAAATCAGGGCAAGAAATGCACGCATGTCAGCTCATCCGTTTATGGCGGGATGGGGCCGCATAGCACAATGAAGCCCGCAAAGTCAGGGGCAGCGTCCATCCCGGAAATCCGCAGCAGGCGACCATGACTTGCCGCCGCTGAACCGGGCGTGAATGGGCAAGCCTCAGCAAAAATAACGCAATTCCAATGTGTTAATCGCCGATTTCCGGACCGCCGCCTTGCAAATGCGGAAGGCCATCTTATGTTGCGACCGCTGTCCGGGCCCCTCTGGCGCCGGGTGACCTGCCGTGCAGGCCTGCCCGCCGCGATGTCGGACGCCATTGTCACCCTCGCCCGGATATCAGCCCATGGACGCGTTCATCGCCTTTTTTGATTCAAGCTGGCTCGGCATGCCTGTCTGGGTATGGACCGGCTTCATTGCGCTCATCCTCGCCATCATGGTGCTCGACCTTGGCGTGCTCCACCGCAAGGCGCATGAGGTGAGCTTCAAAGAGTCGATGGCGATGTCGGCGCTTTATGTCGCGATTGCACTTGGCTTCGCTGGCGTCGTCTTCTGGCTTTACAACGGCCCGGCCCCGCAGGGCTCCATTGATGCGGCCATCATCAATGCGCCAAACGAACTCGAACGCGCCTGGCTCGCCGTTGAGCTTTATCTCACCGGCTACATTGTCGAGTACACGCTGGCGATGGACAACGTTTTTGTCATCGGCCTCATCTTCACCTATTTCGCCGTGCCGCGCA
Organism: Alphaproteobacteria bacterium UBA2784; assembly: GCA_002352285.1. GTDB lineage: Bacteria > Pseudomonadota > Alphaproteobacteria > Micropepsales > Micropepsaceae > UBA2784. Next base: position 16,747 of record DEIC01000002.1, read on the forward strand.
TTTATCAGCACCGCGTGCTCTTCTGGGGCATCATCGGCGTGATTGTGCTGCGTGCAATCATGATCGGTCTGGGCGCCGCACTCATCGCCAATGCGGCGTGGATCCTTTACGTATTTGCGGTCTTCCTGATCGGCACCGGCATCAAGCTCCTCTTCACCGCGGGCGGCGAAAGCCCGATGACCGAGAACGGCCTGATCCGCTGGCTGCGCAACCACATGCGCGTGACCGACGGCCTGCGCGGCGAACATTTCTTTGTGCGCGAGCCCGACCCGAAAACCGGCCAGATCGTGCGCCACGCCACGCCTTTGTTTCTCTGTCTGGTGATGGTGGAGCTGGCAGACGTGATTTTCGCCATCGACTCGGTGCCGGCGATCTTCCTGATTACGCAAGACCCCTTCCTTGTCTATACGTCGAACATCTTTGCCATCATCGGCCTGCGTGCCCTTTATTTCACGCTCTCAGCGATGGTGCACCGCTTCCACTATCTCAAATATGCGCTGGCGCTGGTCCTGATTTTCATCGGCGCAAAAATCTTCCTCGGCGACCTTTTCCCGGGCGGCAAAGTGCCTGCCGAATTCTCGCTGGGCGTCACCTTTGCATTGCTGGCAGGCGGCATCGCCTACTCGCTGTGGAAGACGCGCGGTGACAGGTCCGGCGCCTTGAAGATTGAACAATGAGGAGCCGGCCGATGATCGCAAAAGACATCATGAGTGCGCCCGCAATCACCATCAGCCCTGATGCAACAGTGCTTGAAGCGGCACGTCTGATGCTGGAACACCGCATCTCCGGTCTGCCCGTGACTGACGCAAGCGGAGCGCTGGTCGGAATGATTACCCAGGGCGACCTCATGCGCCGCACCGAGATTGGCGCGGTCAAGCGGCCATCGTGGTGGCTTCGCCTCTTCACCAGTGACGGCGCCATGGCAGCCGACTATGCCCGGGCGCATGGCCGCTTCGTTCGCGAAGTGATGAGCCGTTCGATCATTGCGGTCGAGGAGACGGCCAGCGTTGCGCGGGTGGCCGAGCTTTTGGACCAGCTCGGGGTCAAGCGATTGCCTGTCGTCAGTGGCAGACGCCTGACCGGCATCGTGTCGCGCCACGACCTGCTGAAGGCGCTGATCGCCGCCCCGACAGCGCCTGCACCAGCTTCCGCCTACTCTGACGCCGCAATTGCCAGCGCCATCCGGGCCGCCATGGCAGACGCTGCCTGGATTGATCAGGCCCAGATTGTTGTCGTGGTTGCGGCTGGCACAGCAAGGCTTGAGGGCCGCGTGAGCACGACAAGCCAGCATCTGGCCCTGCGGACGCTCGTCGAGAACACGCCGGGCGTGGCCGCAATTGATGATCGCGTGACTGTGGGTTCAAGCCCTGCCTAAATCCCCGCAGGCACAGCTACCCCGCGCTGGCGGCAGGCTGCGATCAGCGTATTGCGCAGAAGGCACGCAATCGTCATCGGCCCGACACCGCCGGGAACCGGCGTGATGGCCGCGGCAATTTCTTTGGCCTCGCCAAACGCCACATCACCCACCAGCTTTGTCTTGCCATCGGGCAGCGCGATGCGGTTCATGCCGACATCAATCACGATGGCGCCGGGCTTCACCCAGTCGCCGCGCACCATGTCGGGCCTGCCGACCGCGGCGACCAGAATGTCGGCGCTGCGGCACACGGCGGCAAGATCGCGCGTGCGCGAATGCGCCAGCGTGACGGTCGCATTGGCATTGGTCAGAAGTGTCGCCATCGGCTTGCCGACAAGGATCGAGCGCCCGACAACGACGGCATGAAGCCCTGAAATGTCGGCGCGCTGGTCAGCAATCAGCATCATGCAGCCCTGCGGCGTGCATGACACAAGGCCGTCGCGCCCGGCCACCAGAAGCCCGGCATTGGTGGCCGTCAGGCCATCAACATCTTTTGCGGGATTGAGCGCATCCAGAATGGCTTCCTGCCGCACCTGTTTGGGCACCGGAAACTGCACCAGAATGCCATGCACATCGCGGTCATTGTTGAGCGCCGCAACGCGTGCCAGCACCTGATCCTCGCTTGCATCGGCCGGCAGTTTGAACTCCAGCGCATGAAAGCCGACTTCACGCGCAGCAATGCCCTTGTTGCGCACATAGACTTCGCTGGCCGGATCATGGCCCACCAGCACAACGGCAAGCCCCGGCACAAAACCATGGGCGGCCTTAAGTTGCGCCGTCGCAGCGCCAAGGCGCCCGCGCAATCCGGCCGCAAAGGCCTTGCCGTCTATCAGTGAAGCGCTCATGGCTCACCCTTCGTGATTTCGTTGGCCCGCAAAAGCAGGGCGCGGGAATCGCCCGCAATCAGAAACCGCTTGATGCGCGCGGTCGCGCCCTGCTGCAAGACCACATTGCGGCGTGCGACACCAAAGGCATCCGCAAGCAGAGCGATGATCGCGTCATTGGCGCGGCCATCTTCCGGCGGGGCCGAAACGCGGACGTCGAGCATGTCATTGCCGGCAGCATCCTTGCGCAAGCCCCCGATCATTGCGCGCCGCGCGCCGGGCGTTGCACGCACATGGAGCATGATCCCCTGATCGCAGGGCTGGGCTGCCGCCATCACCTAGGTGATGATCCAGTAGAAGAGCTGCCAGAAATACATGCGCACCACATAGACCAGCAGCAAGAGCACCAGCGGCGAGAAATCAATCCCGCCCATCGGTGGCAACAGGCGCCTGATCGGTCGCAACAGCGGCGTCAGAACACGCTCGGTCGTCAGCCGGATCGTATAGACGATCTGGTTGCGCGTATTGACGACATTGAAGTTGATGAGCCAGCTCATCACCACATCGATGATGATGAGCGCAATCAGGACGCCAAACAGCACATCGACGGCCCAGAAGATGGGGTAAAGCGGATGACCCATGGCAAGGCTACTCCTTCGTCCGGGAAGGCCTGAGGCAGCGCCGCGCGCGCCACCCGGCAGGGCAGGTTGCCCCGCTTCTACCGACGAGCCGCGCCCGAGGGCAACAGCCCAGTTCTGATGCGCTTGACCTTGCCCGCGCCCGCGCCTAGAAACCGCCGTCCGCCAAGCGGGATTGGGGCTGTAGCTCAGTTGGGAGAGCGCCTCGTTCGCAATGAGGAGGTCAGCGGTTCGATTCCGCTCAGCTCCACCAAGACCGCAGGCGCGCCCAATCCATTGAAATAACTGGTTTTTTCACAATCACGTGCGGATGGACCGCTTCCACCCGGGCCGCAACCATTTCTTGAGGCCCGCCTGCCAGACTGGGCCGATGACCCGGTTTCTTGCCATCCTGCTGGCCTCGGCAATGCTGGCCCTTGCAACCCCATCTGCCCTTGCGGCGGGCGGCGGCGGTGAAAGCGGCGGCGCGCGCGCGCCGCGCAAATTCACCACTGCGGAATCCTATGTCGTCGTGCTGCCCTTTGCGATCTCGATCATCGAGCGCAACCGCGTGAAGGGCATTTTCATTGTCGAGTTCGGCATTGACGTACCCGACGCCGAGTTGCGCGCCAGGGCCGAAGAGATCATGCCCCGCCTGCGCGATGCCTGGCTGCGCACGTTGAGCCTTTATGGCCAGACCATGCTGCGCACCGACCGTCAGGCCGACATCGACAGCCTGTCTGCGCGGCTTCAGACCGCAACCAATCAGGGACTGGGTGCCGAAGGCGCGCGTGTTCTGATGATGCAGGCCGTGGTGCGCAAGAGCATCTGACGCCTACATCGCGCTGATGCCGCCATCGATCTTGAGTTCAGCGCCGGTCATGAATTTTGACTCATCCGAGGCGAGATAGACCGCCGCATAGGCGATGTCCTTCGGCTCGCCAATATGGCCCAGCGGCACCTGCCGCCCCAGCTTGGCATAGGCCTCATCCTTGCCCAGATGCGACACCAGCCCGTCGAGAATGGGCGTCGCAATGAACACCGGATGGATCGAGTTGGAGCGGATGCCATAGCCGCGCCGCGCACAATGCAGCGCGACAGATTTCGAAAGATGCCGCACCGCCGCCTTAGCCGAATTATAGGCCGCCATGTTGTGGCCCGCGATGATGCCCGAGATCGACGAGATGTTGATGATCGAGCCGCCAAGCCCGCTTGCCTTCACCGTGCGCGCCATCAGCGGAATGGCAAACTTGCAGCCATAAAAGACGCCATCAAGATCGATGGCATGCACCTTGCGCCACTCTTCGACGGAAATGTCTTCAACCGTCTTGGAAAGGCCGATGCCGGCGTTGTTCACCAGCACATGCAGCCCGCCAAACGCCTTTTCGGCATCGGCCAGCACATCCTGCCAGGCTTGTGGATCGGTCACGTCATGCTTGAGCGCGACGGCGGCCTTGGGATGCGCTGCATTGATGGAGGCGGCGATTTTTTCAGCGCCCGCCGCATTGATGTCGGTCAGCACGACGCGCGCGCCTTCGTCGGCAAACATGCGCGACATCGCCTCGCCCAGACCCTGGGCAGCGCCTGTCACGAGGGCAATTTTTCCGTGAAGCCGGTTGGCCATCCTCAACTCCTGTCATGCCGGATATGGATGGCCTATCGGATCAGCTTTGCAGGCTGCGCACAAGTTTGAGACCCATGCCCGTAGGCGTCACCCGTGTGGCCCCGACCATCATCTTGGTCATCAGACCCGGGATCTCGACCCGCTTGCCCTCCCGGAACGCGCGATAGGAAATCTGCGCGCAGCGTTTGGCGCTCATGGGCCGCGCCATCTTGAGAAGTTTGGCGTCCTGCATCTTGGCGGCATCCTGAAAGCCGGTCGCAACCGGACCGGGGCAGATGGCCGTGATGCGCACGCCCGTGCCGCGCATTTCCTCCCACAGCGCCTCGGTCAGCGACAGCACATAGGCTTTCGAGGCGTAATAGGCAGCCATGAAGGGGCCGGGCATGAAGGCGGCACTCGAGGCGATGTTCATGACGCCGCCGCGCCTGGCCTTGACCATGGCCGGCAGAAAGGTGCGGGTGAGTTCCGTCAGCGCCCTGATGTTGAGATCAACAAGCTGCATGAGGCGGGCTTCATCAGCCTCCGCAAAGGGGCCGAGCATGCCAAACCCCGCATTGTTGACGAGCACATCGCACGCCATGCCCTTGGCTTCGAGATCGCTCTTGAGTTTTGCAGCAGCGCCCGGCTTGGCCAGATCCATGGGCAGCGCAATCGCCTTGACGCCATGCGCCTTGGAAAGATCCGCCGCCGCCTTTGTCAGCGCGTCCGCCGAACGCGCCACGAGCACCAGATCGTAACCGTCAGCGGCAAAGAGCGCGGCCAGCTCCAGCCCGATGCCGCCGGATGCCCCGGTAATGACAGCCGTCTGCCCCGCGCCGCGCTTCTTCGATGCCATGATGCGTATCTCCCCTGCGTTAATGCCCGTGCTGGTATCCGTATTGATTGCTGACCATAGCATGGCACGGAGCGGGAGCGTTGTCGTTTTGGCCGAAGCTGAATTCGTCGCTCTCCTCCAAGAAACTATCGCATGCACATATCTCTTCCACCTCCTCCGCAACTCGTTGCGGGGGAGGTCAGATCGCGCTTGCGATCTGGGTGGGGGNNCCCCCCAGCAAAAAGGGCGGAGCCAGATGGCCCCGCCCTTCCCGCACTGTTCACCTGGTGGGGAGGTATGAATTACATCTCGAGTTCGAAGTTCGAATAGAGGATGTCGGCTTCCAGGTCGCCGCCCGAGGCGAGCGCCGAGAGGTCGCTCTCATACGAGTAGTTCTGATAGCCGGCGCCGATCGCAATGCCATCGCTGATCGTGTACTTGAGCGCCGCTTCAAAGCCCTGGCCATCCTGCTCGTTGCCAAGCGTATCCAGCTCGGTCACGCCGTCCACATACTGGAGGCCGAACGTCCAGTCGCCTGACTTGTAGGTCGCGCCAATCGACCAGATTTCGGTGTCACTGCCATCGGTCAATACCGTCGTCAGCGACGAGCCGCCGCGCGCATTCGAGAATCGGTATGAGCCGCCCACCGTAAAGCCCTCATAGAAGAAGCTGGCGCCGAAGCCCCACTCTTCGAGATCATCGCGGTTGGCTGCCGACGGCGCTTCGTTCGTGCCGGTCAGATAGACGAGCGACGCGTTGACATCGACCACGCCGATCGAGTCCTTGAAGCTGGCGCCGAACTCCCAGATGTCAGCCTGCTGGTTTGAGTCATTGTCCTTGCGGGCGGCGAAGCCCGTGAAATTCTTGGTCGGCTCCGGCATATAGGAAATGCCGAACTGGAAACCCGAGAAGCGCGGCGTGAAGTAGATCAGCTTCACATTGTCATCCGACACGAAAAGGTCGGTGCGCAGGCGCAGCGAATTCGGGCGGTAGGGGTTCTGGCTGCCGTCCTGGATGAAGAAGGTTTTCGCGTCATCGACCTTGGTGGTCTTGAACACGTTCGGCGCGAACACGCCCATCTGATCGGCAACGCCATCCTGCTGGCCGAACTCGACGCGGCCCCAGTTGCTCTGCACATAGACATAGACTTCGTCGATGATGTCGTTGTTGGCGCTCTGGCCACCCGACGAATTGTCGGCTTCGATCTCGAGCTCAACGCGCATGCCGACTTCGGTGCCGTCGTCCAGAGCCGTCTTGCCCTTGAAGTGGATTTCGCCTTCAGAGGTAAAGCCGAGTTCGCGCAGCGACGAATTGGCGCCAAAGCCACTCGTATCCTGCGAGGTGTTGAATACGGTCGCGTTCATGTAGCCGCCAAGCGAGATCTTCACCTTTTCGGCAGCGCCAGCACTGGCGGCAGCAAGGGCGATCAGGGCGGCACTGGCAAGGAGCCGGGTCTTCATGTGTGTCTTCCTCTCACAATGGCGTTTGCAGAACGCCGTTCAACGGAGTTGTTCGCAGCACTTTTCGCGTCATGCGCGGGCCTGCGTATCGTGTCTTGGAAGACCGGCTTCAATCGCCAATCCGCAATGCCCCGGGCTCGCCGGATGCATGTGCCTATGCCGCCACAAAACCGCCCCGGTTGAATCGAAAACGTCACAAACGGGCAGCCTTTGTTGCGTGGCTGTCAGCGTGGTGTCGTCAAAGCGCGGTCAAAGCGTCACGCAACTGTCATGGCGGGGCAGACCATGCACCCCCTGATTCCCGCTTTGTGCAGACGGCGGCCCGCGGGGGGCTGGGGCCCAAGGCGCGCCCGGCCCGGCCAAAGGGTGCGACAGGGCCCAAAAAGGCGGAAAACCGCATGAAATCAGTGTCAGAATCCGTATCTGAGCTTTGCGTTTTACCGCTTTCTTGGGCTAAACCCTCCCCCTGCGCGGCCAAAGGGGCCTCCCCGAGAAGCCAGCGACCGATGTCGAGAACAAAGGATCCGTCTCACATGACCCTGATGATGCGTCTTCCCGGTGCAGCGCGTTTCGCCGCTCTGGTGGTCGGCCTTGGCCTTTCGCTGTCAGCCTGCGGCTCGACGCGCAGTGATGACGCCACAACCTATCCCGACGATCACAACACGACCGAGGGCACGAGCCTTCTCGATTCGATCAACATTTTCAGTTCAGGCGGCGATGAGTCGCCAGGCCTGGGCGTGAACGCGTATCTCTGGCGCGCGTCGCTCGACACGCTGTCTTTCATGCCGCTTGCGTCGGCAGACCCGATCGGCGGCGTCATTCTGACCGACTGGTATGCGCCGCCTTCAGCTGCCGGTGAGCGCCTGAAGGTCTCTGTCTACATTCTCGACCGCGAGCTGCGCGCTGATGCGCTGCGCGTCAGCGCCTTCCGCCAGACGCTGCAGAACGGCCAGTGGGTTGATTCAGCCGTTGATCCGCAGACGACGGTGAAGATCGAGAACGCGATCCTGACCCGCGCCCGCCAGCTTAAGGCCGAGGCGCGCTAGGCCCGGCCCCGTCGTTTCATCAAGGGCGCGGGATGCCGGTAATCCGGCAAGACCCCGCGCCCTTTTTGTATGCATCTTTCACTTCATCTGATGACCGAATGCCCATGAGCGACACATCAAAAGAACCTGCGCAAGGCGCCGCCACCGGCCGCTATAACGCCGCCGAAGCCGAGCCGCGCTGGCAAAAGCGCTGGCGCGACGCCGATGTCTTCCGCGCGAAAGTCGATGC
>DEIC01000027.1 GCA_002352285.1 Alphaproteobacteria bacterium UBA2784
AAGATGCTTGCAATCCGCGAGCACCGCTTCCCCTTCCTGAAGAAAGTCGGTGACTGGAACCGCTTTGCCGCAAACACCGGCGGCACGATGGTCGAGAAGTGCTGCCACTTCTTCGATCTGATGCGCCACATTGTGCGGGCGGAGCCGGTGCGTGTTTACTGCTCGGGCGCGATGGACACAAACCACCGCGACGAACGCTATGACGGCAGAATGCCCGACATCATCGACAATGCCCTTGCCGTGGTCGATTTTGCCAATGGCGTGCGCGCATCGCTGGACCTCTGCATGTTCGCGGAAGGGTCACACAATCAGGAGGAGATTGCGGCCACCGGCGATCAAGCCAAGCTGGAAGTCTTCATTCCTGACGGCGCGCTTGTCTTCAGCCCGCGCGCGCCCAAGGGCGTGGTGCGTGAGACCGTTGCAGTTGATGATGCGGTGCTTGCGGCGGGCACGCATCACGGCGCTACCTATTATCAGCTGAAGGCGTTCGTGGCCGCCTGCCTTTCAGGTGCGCCGGCGGGCGTGAGCGCGGATGACGGCATGCGTGCGGTTGCCATGGGAATCGCCGCAGAAGTATCTGCCCGCGAGAAGCGTGCCGTTACGATGACGTCACTCGGCCTCTGACGGGCCATGTGCTAGGCTTGTTCGATGGCCCGCCTTCATTTCGCATCGCGGCTGCGCCATGTGGCGCCGCCCGGCACGACGCATGTAAGCGCTTCAACCTTGCGTGAAGCGCTTGATGGCGTGTTTGCGCATCATGCGGCGTTGCGCTCCTATGTCGTGGATGAGCAGGCGCGGCTGCGCAAGCACGTCACCATCTTTGTCGATGGCCGGCGTATCGACGCGACAGAGCTTGACATCGTGATTGGTGCGGATGCCGACATTTACGTGATGCAGGCGCTCTCGGGAGGGTGATAATGACCGACTTCTATGCGGCCACGCGCAAGGGGCTGTTCGGACTTGCCTTTGACCGCAGCCATGCGCTTTGCGTGACCTCGACCCATTTTCTGGGGGAGCCCGTCACGCAGGTAATGTGCGATCCGCGCGATGGCGCCATCTATGCGGCGCTGCGGCTGGGCCATTTCGGACCCAAGCTCCATCGCTCCGATGATGGCGGCAAGAGCTTTGCCGAGATTGCAGCGCCCGCCTTTCCCAAGTCGGAAGACGAAAAGGCGCCTGGCGTTGATACGCTTTGGGCACTGGCAGCAGGGGGCAAGGATGCGCCGGGCCGCCTTTACTGCGGCACCATTCCGGCGGGGTTCTTTGTTTCAGATGATCGCGGGGCATCGTGGCGGCATCTTGCAGCGCTTGATCGTGTGCCGGGCCGCGAGAAGTGGTTTGGTGGCGGCTATGACCATCCGGGCATCCACTCGCTTGTCGTCGATCAGAAGGACAGCGCACATGTGCTGATCGGCGTTTCCTGTGGCGGCGTGTGGGAAACGCATGATGTCGGTCAGAGCTGGGCGCTGAGAACCAATGGCCTCTTCGCCTCCTACATGCCGCCGGAACAGGCCGATGACGGCGCAACGCAAGATCCTCATGCGATTGCCGCGTGCGCTGCTGAACCCGGCCATCTCTGGATGCAGCATCACAACGGCATGTTCCATTCGGGTGATGGCGCCAAAACCTGGCGGCATCTGAAAGACGTGCCCGTCTCCGATTTCGGGTTTCTGGTGCTGGCCCATCCGCGTGATCCGAAAACGGCGTGGTTTGTGCCTGCCGTCAGTGACGAGAAGCGTTACGCGGTTGATGGCGCGCTGTGTGTGACCAAAACGGTCGATGGCGCACAGCATTTTTCAGTCAAGCGAGCGGGCCTGCCACAGGCTCATGCCTATGATCTCTTCTATCGCCATGGCGGCGCGGTTGATGCGACCGGCACGCGGCTCGTGATCGGATCAACAACGGGCGGCATTTTTTCCAGCGCCGATGGCGGCGAGACGTGGCGGGAATTGCCTGCGCGCCTGCCGCCGGTTTATGCGATGGCGTATGGGGGTGGGCGATAAAGCAAAGTTTTGCCTCCGCCCGCGCTACTCAGCGCGGGGGAGGTGAATTGGCAATACCACATTCAAAGGGCTAAACCGCATGTCCGCAAACAAAGTCATTGCCATCTATCGGCCAAAAAAGGGCAAGGAGGCTGCGCTTCTGAAACTGGTGCGCAGCCATCACCCGCGGCTTGTGACACTCGGCTATGCCACAAAAGATGCAGCGACCATTCTGCGCTCGCCCAAGGACGGCACGCTGATCGAGATTTTCTCGTGGAAGAGCGATGCCCATGTGGAGCGGGCGCATCGCGACCCTGCCATCATGGAAATCTGGGAGGCGTTTGCTGCCCTTTGCGACTATGGCACGCTGGGCGGGCTGGCCGAGGCTGGCGACATGTTCCCGCACTTTTCCGAACTCTCCGGCGCGCCAAGAGGAACGAAAAGTGGCCAGCGCAAGCGTGCACCTGCGAAGAGGCCAGACGCGGCAAAAAAGCCTAAAAAGTCCGCGCGTTAGCACACGAGCAAGGAAGAGCCTGCCATAAAGCGCGCCGACCGGGCGCGGTGTTCACGTGTGTGTTAACAGTGGCGGTCTGACTCGGATTGACTTCGCCCAAGGGGTTGTGTTCCGGTCCGCCGGATTGGGGGCGTGATTTCCTTTGGGTCAGGGGGCTTAAGCCCTTGCCCCCGAAGGCAGGGAACATCAGGGCTGTTCCCTCTCCCGGCATGAAAGTTCAAGGCCGCCGCACACAAGGCGGCGTGTGCATTTTGAGGTGAGGGAAGCTTTCGCATATGGCGAGTTACATCATCCGCCGTCTTCTGGGTGCGATTCCCACTCTCCTTGTCATCGTCGGCGTCTGCTTTTTCATGATGCGGGCAGCGCCCGGCGGCCCGTTTGACGGCGAACGCCGCCTGCCGCCCGAGATCGAAGCCAATATCAAGGCGGCCTATGATCTCGACAAGCCGCTGACCACGCAGTTCGTGCTTTACCTCGGCAAAGTGCTGCAGGGCGATTTCGGCCCCTCGTTCAAGAGCAAAGACTTCACCGTCAATGAGCTGATCGCCGAGGGCGCGCCGGTTTCTGCGCGGCTTGGCCTTTCCGCGATCACCATTGCCACGATCATCGGCGTCACGCTGGGTGTCTTTGCCTCACTCCGGCAGAATACACCGGGAGATTACGCCGTGATGACAACCGCCATGGTTGGCATCACCATACCGACATTCGTTGTTGCACCGCTGCTCACACTTTTCCTGGGGGTCTATGCCGAATGGCTGCCCGTTGCGGGATGGGATGGGGGCAAGCTCATCAACATGATCCTGCCCGTTACCGTCCTTGCCCTGCCGCAAATTGCCATCATCGCGCGCCTGACCCGCGGTTCGATGATCGAAGTATTGCGCTCCAACTTCGTGCGCACGGCGCGCGCCAAGGGCCTGCCCGAGGGACTGGTGGTGCGCCGCCACGTGCTGCGCTCGGCGATGATGCCGCTCGTCTCGTATCTGGGCCCCGCCATTGCCGGCCTTCTGACCGGCTCGCTGGTGGTGGAGCAGATTTTCCAGCTGCCGGGCATTGGCCGCTATTTCGTGCAGGGCGGCATCAACCGCGACTACACGCTCGTCCTGGGCGTCGTCATTCTCTATGCGACGCTTGTCATCATCCTCAACATGCTCGCGGACGTGTTCTACCGCCTGCTTGATCCCAAAGTGAGGTTCGGCAAATGACCGCAACCGCTGACGCAGGCCTTCCGCAAGGCGAAGTCAAGGGCCGCAGCCTCTGGCAGGATGCGCGCCGCCGCCTGTTCGCAAACCGCGCTGCTGTAGTGTCGATGGTGATCCTTGCCATTGTCACGACGATGGCGATTTTTGCGCCGGCACTGTCGGAGCATTCCTACGAAACCCAGAATTACGACTATGTCTCGTGCGCGCCCTATTGGTGGCCAAGCGATGACGTGTTCTGCGTGGCGCCGGACAGCTATCTTCTGGGCACCGACACGAATGGCCGTGATCTCTGGGTGCGCACGCTTTATGGCGCACGCATTTCGCTGGCCGTCGGCGTTGTGGCGACCATGGTGAGCCTCATGATCGGCGTGCTTTACGGCGCGACCGCCGGTTTCTTTGGCGGCCGGGTCGACTCCGTGATGATGCGCTTTGTGGACGTGCTCTATTCACTGCCATTCATTTTCTTCGTCATTCTCCTGATGGTCATGTTCGACCGCAACATCATCCTGATGTTCGTCGCCATCGGCGCGGTGGAATGGCTGACGATGGCGCGCATCGTGCGCGGCCAGACATTGTCGATCCGCCGCAAGGAATTCATCGAGGCGGCCTATGCCTCGGGCGTGTCGCAGATGAAGATCATCCGCCGCCACGTCATTCCCAATGTGGTCGGACCGGTGATCGTCTATGTGACGCTCACCATTCCCGCCGTGATCCTGGCCGAGAGCTTCCTGTCGTTCCTTGGCCTTGGCGTGCAGGAACCGCTGACCTCGTGGGGCGTGCTGATTTCGGAAGGCGCCAACCAGATGGAAACGCAGCCGTGGATGCTGATCTTCCCGGCGCTGTTCATGGCGATCACGCTTTTCTGCTTCAACTTCATCGGTGACGGGCTGCGTGACGCCCTCGATCCGAAAGACCGCTGACAAGACCGCAAGAGACCCATGGCGCAAAGCAAGTTCCGAGTACCGACCGCGCGCGAGGGCCTGCCGGTCCTTGGCATTGAGAATCTCAATGTCCGCTTTTCAACGCCCGAGGGCGAGGTGGAGGCCGTCTCCAACCTCTCCTTCGACATCCACAAGGGCGAGTGCCTTGGCATTGTGGGTGAGTCCGGCTCGGGCAAGAGCCAGACGTTCATGGCCGTGATGGGCCTTCTGGCCAAGAACGGCAAGGCAAGCGGCAAAGCCAATTTCCACGATGTTGACCTGCTCTCGATGAACCGGGACCAGCTCAACAAGGTGCGCGGCAACCGCATCGCGATGATCTTCCAGGATCCCATGACGTCGCTGACGCCGCATCTGCGCATCAGCCGCCAGCTGACCGAAGTCTTGATGATCCACAAAGGCATGGGTGAGCAGAAGGCCCGCAAGCGCGCGCTCGAAGCGCTCGACATGGTGCGCATTCCCGACGCCAAGTCGCGCATCGACATGTATCCGCATGAATTCTCGGGCGGCATGCGCCAGCGCGTGATGATCGCGATGGCGATCCTGTGCGAGCCGGAACTTCTGATTGCTGACGAACCCACCACTGCGCTCGACGTGACGGTGCAGGCACAGGTGCTGGAAGTGCTGGCCGATCTCAAGACGCGCCTTGGCACGTCGATCGTGCTCATTACGCANNGATCAGCCGGAGTCCGAGCGGCTTGAAGCCGTGCCGGGCCAGCCGCCCAATCTGCAGCGCCTGCCCAAGGGCTGCACGTTCCAGGAGCGCTGCACCTTCAAGTTCGACCGCTGCGTCGCCGAGCGTCCGCTGTTGCGCGAGATCGCGCCGGGCCGCACCAAATCATGCCACCTGAAGGGCTTTGATCCCTCAGGCAATGCCGTGCAGGGCTGACGCCATGACCACAACACTCCTGAAAGTCGAAGACCTCAAGGTCCACTTTCCCATTCCGCAGGCGGGCCTGTTTGCCAAGCCGCTGCCGCTGAAGGCTGTCGACGGCGTCACCTTCGAGGTGAAGCAGGGTGAAACGCTGGGCGTGGTGGGCGAGTCGGGCTGCGGCAAGTCAACACTTGGCCGCGCGATCCTGCGCCTCATCGAATCGACCGAAGGCAAGGTCGTGTGGATGGGCGAAGACATCACCAAGCTGCCCGCCGCCAAAATGCGCGCCAAGCGCAAGGAACTGCAGATCATCTTCCAGGATCCGCTGGCGAGCCTTAATCCCCGCATGACGATCGGCGACATCATTGCCGAGCCGCTGGCGAGCTTCTATCCGCGCATGAGCAAGGCCGAACGCCGCGCCAAAGTCAGCGCGATGATGCAGAAAGTCGGCCTGCTGCCGCAGATGATCAACCGCTATCCGCACGAGTTTTCGGGTGGCCAGTGCCAGCGCATCGGCATTGCGCGCGCGATGATCCTGCAGCCCAAGCTCATCATCTGCGATGAGCCGGTGTCGTCGCTTGACGTCTCGATCCGCGCGCAGATCGTCAACCTCCTGAAAGATCTCCAGCGCGAGTTCGGCATGTCGCTGGTCTTCATCAGCCACGACCTTTCCGTGATCCGCCATGTGAGCCACCGCATTCTGGTGCTCTATCTCGGCAAGATCATGGAGCTGGCCGAGGGCCAGTCGCTGGCGCGCGCGCCGCGCCATCCCTATACGCAGGCGCTGTGGTCGGCGGCCCCCATTCCCGATCCCGAGATCGAGAAGAACAAGCAGCACAAGCTGATCCGTGACGACATGCCCTCGCCGCTCAATCCGCCGTCGGGCTGCGTGTTCCGCACGCGCTGCCCCAAGGCACAGGATAAATGCACGAGCGAGGTTCCGGTGCTGGAGGCCAAGGGCCCCGAGCATTTCGTCGCCTGTCACTTCCCGGACTGAAACACCGGCACTGAATGAACAAAGGGGCGCGGATCACTTCCGCGCCCCTTTTCATTTGTCGCGACCGTTGCGCCTTACTTGATGCGGCGCACGGTGAAAGTCTGGTTCTTGCCCTCAAAGTGCATGCGATAACTGCCAAGAAAACCGGTCTCAATGATGGCAACCGTATCACGCCGCGACTTGAAGACCCGATCCGCATCGGTCTGGCGCCATATTTGACCATTGTCGAGAACGAAGACGTAACTGCCATCGCGCGCTGTCAGGGTCTCAACAATGTTAGCCTTGATCGAGGTGATGACTTCGAGACGGTCATCTGTGTCCGCCTCTGTCGTTCGTGTTTCCGCATCAGGACGGTTTTCTGCCGGCACATTCTCAATGCCGAAATCTTCTGGCCGGGTTGGTTCGCCATCATCTGCATCGGCCTGGCCATCGCCGTCACTGTCTTCCCAAAGGGTCAGGCCGAAGAGCGAAATGGCGTCACCCTCCTCGGCGGCGCGGCCAAGCGCTGCCCGCACCTTGGGCATCACGTTGTCAAAGCATCTGAGGCGTTCGGCCTCGTCAGCAATATCCGAACAGATCGCCATGTCCTCCAGCACATCACGCTCAGAGCGTGTGGCGGCACCTGCGGGCGCTGCGACCGCCATGACGCTGAGACCTGCCAACAACTGCAACCAGACCCGGGTCTTCATGTCCTTGACTTTCCTTGTCATTCTTCAACCGGCGCCGAGGGGCGCCAAGCGCGTCGCAAAAACTGCCCTATTCCCGCGACAGAGCCCTTTTACCGGATTGTGATCCGTCAACCATAGGTTTTCAAACGCATTTTGCCTGACAGATGCGTAATATAGGACGGTGCGGGCGGGCCGAGTTTTGTGGACTTCGCCTGGTTCAGCGACTATTCAGCCGGGTCATGCAAGCACAATGGCTCGCAGGAATGCTCAGCGCCGTCCCGCCACGTGTGGAGATGGCCGGCAATGTTCAGGGAGGAGTAAAAATGGGGATCAGGAACTGGCTGCGCGGCCTGGCTGCGGCAGCAATTGCGCTGGGTTCATGGGGTGCGGTTGCGCCCGGTCTGGCAAGTGCCGCAGAGCCGATCGTGCTTCATCGCGGCAACGGCGCAGAACCCGATTCACTTGATCCGCATAAAGCTACCGGTTCGTGGGAAAACAACATCGTCGGCGACATGCTGATCGGCCTGATGACGGACGACGCGATGGCACGCCCGGTTCCGGGTGCTGCCGTGTCGTATGAAACCAGCGCCGACGGCCTNNACGGCTGATGACTTCGTGTTCGCGCTCCAGCGCATCAACTCGTCTGCCACCAATGCGCAATATGCCTCGCTCACCCATGTGGTGAAGAACGCCGCGGCGGCGCTTGCCGGAGATGTGCCGGTCACCGATATCGGCATCCGGGCGATTGATCCCATGACGGTCGAAATCACGCTGGAGCATCCGGCGCCTTACCTGACCGAGCTTCTGACGCATTACACGTTCTTCCCCGTGCCCAAGCATGTGGTCGAGCGCGTGGGCGATGACTGGGTCAAGCCGGGCAATTACGTTTCCAACGGGCCCTACGTGCTCAAGGAATGGCAGCCCAATTCCTATGTCCATGTGGTGCGCAACCCCACCTTCTATGACAACGCCAATGTGCAGATCGACGAAGTATATTATTACTCGTCGGAAGATCAGGTGGCGTCGCTCAAGCGCTTTCGCGCCGGTGAGTTTGACCTGAACGCAGGTATCCCGTCGCAGCAGATCGACTTCATCCGCGCCGAGCTTGGCGACTATCTGCGTATCGCCGAGTATGTGACCGTCAATTACATCGTCTTCAACCTGACGCGCCCGACCTTCCAGGACGCGCGCGTGCGCACGGCGATCTCGATGCTGATCGACCGCGAGACGATCACCGACCGCATCCTGAAAGCGGGTGAAACACCCGCCTATTCCATCGTGCCGGCGTCGATTCCCAATTATCCGGTCAAGGCGCGCCTCGCCTGGGCTGAAATGCCCATGGCAGAGCGCATTGAACGCGCCAAGGCGCTTCTGGCGGAAGCAGGCTTTGGCCCCGGCAATCCGCTGCGTTTCGAGTTCAGCCATCCGTCGTCAACCGATGCCAAGCGCATCGCCACGGCGCTGCAGCAGATGTGGCGCGCAGGCGGCGTTGAGGTTGAGCTGATCCCCGGCGAAGTGCGTGTGACCTACAACAATCTGCGCTCGCAGAACTACGATGTGGGTTGGGCGGGCTGGATCGCCGATTTCCCGGATGCCAAGAACTTCCTTTATCTCGCCGAGTCGCGCTCGGGCGAGATGAACTACTCGAAGTATGACAGCGTGGCATTCAATGATCTGGTCATCGCTTCCGACAACGAAGCTGATGCAGCCAAGCGCGGTGAGTTGCTGCGTCAGGCCGAACAGCAGCTTCTGGACGATGCACCGATGGCGCCCGTCCTTTTCAGCGTGTCGCGCAATCTTGTGAACTCCTATGTGAAGGGGTTTGAGGACAATCTGACCAACATCCACCGCACGCGCTTCATGCGCATTGAAGGCCCGCGCACGCCGCCCGGCGAGCAGGCCCCGCCGACGGCAGACAATTCATCCGCCTCGGTCGATGCGCCGGCGGATGAGGCTGGCGAAGGGTTCTTTGCCACGATCTGGGGATGGATCGTCGGCGCGTGGAACTGGTTCCTCGGCCTTCTGTGCAGCTGGTTCGGGATCGCGTGCTCGTAATGTAAAGCAAGGGCGGCGGGGCAACCTGCCGCCCTTTTGCCGTGCGCCGACACAGACCAAACCGAGCCCCATCGAACTCACACCGATTTCGCGTTGAGGTGATTGTCATGCTGAAGACCATTTTCCGGATCGCTGCTGCAGGCATTCTGGCGCTGACAGCTTTCGGGCTTAGCCCGGCCCCGTCTGCCGAGGCCAATGCACCCAAGATCCTGCACCGCGGCAATGGCGCGGAACCTTCTTCGCTTGATCCGCATCAGGCGCAGGGCCAGTGGGAAGCCCATATCATCGGCGAAATGATCCTTGGTCTGACCACCGAGGGCCCGGATGCCAAGCCGATTCCCGGTGCCGCGACCTCATGGACGGTTTCTCCCGATGGTCTGGTGTGGACATTCAAGCTGCGAGAGGGCGCCACATGGTCCGACGGCGTGCCCGTCACGGCAGATGATTTCGTGTTTGCCTGGCGCCGTCTGATGGACCCGGCGACGGCAGCGCAATATGCCTCGCTTCTTTACATCGTGAAGAATGCGCGCGCCGTAAATGGCGGCGACATGCAGCCCTCCGAGCTGGGCGTGCGCGCCGTGGACCCGCTCACCTTTGAAGTCACGCTGGAGAGCCCGGCGCCGTATCTTGCAGAAGTCCTGTCGCATCAGGCGGCGTTTCCTGTGCCCAGGCACAAGGTCGAGGCGCTCGGCAATGACTGGGTGAAGCCGGGAAGCTTTGTGGGCAATGGCCCCTATATGCTTGCCGAGTGGTCGCCGCAGAATTATGTGCGCGTCGTGCGCAGCCCGAGCTTTTATGATGCTGCCAATGTGAAGATCGACGAGATCTTCTTCTATCCGACATCCGACAGCGAAGCGGCATTGCAGCGCTTCCGCACAGGCGCGCTTGACATGCAGGATGGCTTTCCGCCGTCNNAGCTACACGGTCGTCAATCACCGACGCGCGCCTTTTAATGACGTGCGCGTGCGCGAGGCGCTGTCGCTGGGCTTTGACCGTGAAACCCTGTCAACCCGCATCTACCGGCTGGGCGAGCCCGCCGCCTATTCGCTCGTGCCCCCCGGTGTTGCGAACTATCCCGGCGAGGCGCGCCTTTCCTTTGCCGACATGGCGCGTGACGCACGCATCGCGCGCGCCAAGGAACTTCTGGCCTCGGCGGGCTTCGGGCCGGATAATCCGCTGTCGTTCAAATACAATTACATCAACGATCCCGATACGCGGCGCGCGGCGGCGGCCATCCAGCAGTTCTGGGCCGAGATCGGCGTGAAAGTCGAGTTGCAGGCAAGTGAAGCCGCCGTGCACTACAACTCCTATCTCCAGACAGGCGATTTTGATGTGGCGGCTGCCGGCTGGGTTGCCGATTTCAATGACGCCGAAAACTTCCTCTTCATGTTTGAAACCCAGAACGAGGGCTTCAACTATGGCGGCTACTCAAGCCCGGTCTATGACGATCTGATGGCACGCTCGCGCTTCCTGACCGACATTGCCGAGCGCGGGCGCATGCTCAATGACGCAGAGGCGGTGCTTCTTGCCGATCACGCGATCATTCCGACGCGTTTTCCCTATACGCGCTATCTGGTGCAGGAATGGGTCAAGGGGTTTGTGCCCAATCAGCGCGACACCTATCGCGCACGCTGGCTTGATATCGAGCGGCCGGGCGGCACCGCCGAGACCGCTGCCGATCCGGATGCAAGCGCGTCTGCGAATGCGGCCGCAGCCCCTGAAGAGGGTGGCGGATTCTTTGCCACGATCTGGGGCTGGATTGTCTCCGCCTGGAACTGGTTCCTTGGTCTTCTGTGCAGCTGGTTCGGTGTTGCCTGCCCGCAGAGCTGATCCTGTCCGCCTTGGAGTGACGACATGAACTTCATCCGCCGCGCGGCCATGGCCGCGATGATCGTGCTTGCCACATCGGCGAGCGCCTTTGCCGCAACGCTTCACCGCGGCAACATGAATGAGCCGGATACGCTTGACCCGCACCGCGCCACCGGCAGCTGGGAAAGCAATATTCTTGGCGACATGTTCCTGGGGCTCACAACAGAAGCCGCTGATGGCACGCCCATTCCCGGTGCTGCCGAAAGCTGGACCGTGTCGCCGGATGGTCTCGTCTATACCTTCACGCTGCGCGCCGATGGCGTGTGGTCGGATGGCACGCCGGTTGTGGCGGATGATTTCGTCTATTCGATCCGGCGCCTGATGGATCCGGTGCTTGCCGCCGAATATGCCTCGATCCTTTACGTCATCAAGAATGCTTACGGCGTAAACGCAGGCACGCTGCAACCGGAAGAACTGGGCGTGCGGGCGATTGACGCGCGCACGGTCGAGATCACGCTGGAGCATCCGGCCGCCTATCTGCCGCAGCTTCTGATGCACCAGACCGCCTATCCGGTGCCGCGCCATGTGGTGGAGCAGTTCGGCGCCGACTGGACCGACCCTATGCACATGGTCAGCAATGGAGCCTATCAATTGGCCGCGTGGACGCCCAACGATCATGTGCGGGTTGAAAAAAATCCGCGCTTCCATGACGCCGC
>DEIC01000076.1:0-3275 GCA_002352285.1 Alphaproteobacteria bacterium UBA2784
GTGGCGTTCTTCGACTTCAGCTTCACGAAGTCGCTGTCCTCATAGCCATCGGTCGCAAGAATATAGTCGGTGCGCATCGATGTGCAGTCCACCACCACTGCCATCGTCTGCATGAAGCCGATGATGTTGGTCGTCTGCTGCGGCTGCAGCTTGCCGTTCTTGACGAGGATCGGAATGCCCGCCACGAACTCGGCAATCAGCGTTGACACGTCGCCCGGCAGCGCATCGCGCTTGATCATGAAGTCAAAGCGGATCGGATTGTCCTGCTCGTAGGAGCCAAACGTGCGCACCGTGACAAGACTGCGGAAGGGAAGCTCGGCAATGATCGGGCGGATGCGTTCGGCCACCCGGCGCGCCCACACTTCGTTATCAACGAGCGGGTTCGACGCCGAGATGTCGAGCCCGATCACCACATGGCGCGGCGGCAGAGGCGCTGCCTCCTCTGCCTTCACCACACGCGGCAGGAAAAGGCCGATGGCCAGCGAAAGACCAACCGCCGCACCGAAAAGAACTGATTGCCGCAAGCTCATCCGCATGTTCACGCCCGCCCGCCACGCACGGCGCGCAGTTCGGGCTTGCCGCCTGCGCGCGCCTTAAGGTCCAAAGGGTCGCGCAACTGCCGGTCGCGCACGGTATCGGTGGTCCAGCGCTTGCGCACCGCTTCGGAAGCCTCAACCGCCTGTGCAATCTTCTGCTCGCGGTCATTGGCGCCCGAGTCGATCACGCCGCGCACGTAAGAGGCCAGCGCATCGGCCACCCGTGTATGGACAAGACGCACGCGCGCCTGCGCATCGGTGAAGAAATCATGCTCGTATTGCACGCGGATGCGCCGGTCGCGGCTCTGCGAACCTTCGCCACCGGTCAGATCCTGGAANNGCAAGGCCAAGGGCTGCCAGCGTGTCGTCAACACCCTGCGATTCGGCAGAGAGGTTCACGCCGAAGAGCTTTGCGCCCGCCGGCAGCGCATCATTGGCGACCAGAATGCCGATGCCCCATACCATCGCAATCGCAAGCAGACAGACAAAGCCCGCAAAAATGGCTCGCCCCACTTTGCCGATGGAGCGCAAAAGGAAGTGGACGGCAAGCGTGGCGAAGACCACCTGCATCGACTTGAAGATCACGCTGTCAGCAAGTTCGGGCGGCACTTCAAGGAATTCGTTGGCCAGCACGCGCGTCCAGAACTCGCGCACGATGTGATAGTCAACCCACAGCGCCGATGCAAAAATGAGAATGCCAAAGATCAAAGCCGTCAGAAGATGCGTGCGCACCCCAAGGCCGGTGATGTTGCGGTTAAGCGTGGCGCGCTCGATTGAAAGTTCCAGCGCGCGGCGCGACTGGTTTTCGTCAAAGCGTTCAATCTCGGCGGCAAGAACCTGCTCGTTCAGCGGCACGCCACGGCGGCCCAGCGCATAGGCTTCAGCGTCAGCAGGGGGCGCGAGCGGCGCCAGCTGATCCAGCGTCTGCCCGTTCATGGGCGCATGCACATGTGCAAAGTCCACTTGCCGCGGACCCGCCGAACCCTGAGGAACAATATCCTGAGCCATCGCTTCCCCTTTCCCCGCATGAGGTCAGGGTTTGAATGTGGGCCAGCGAATGGGCCTGAATGCGAGCGCAAATACGGCAAAACTGTGAATCAACAGCCGGTGAGCGCCCCTTTCTGTGATGAAGCAGCATTGCTAGGCTCTGACCGGTCCAGCCTGAACAATTCTGCAGGAATCGCCATGAACCGCCTTCTCATCGCCGCCGCCTTTTCGCTCTGCCTTTCGGGCGCCGCCTTTGCCGGCTCTGCCGAGGATCTTCTGGAGGCCGATCGCGCCTTCTCTGCCATGAGCGCCAGCGAGGGCACGGCCAGGGCCTTTGTCGCCTATGCCGCCGACGATGCCCGCATGTTTGGAACGGGCGGTGCGCCGAAATTCGGCAAGGCGGCCCTTGAAGCCTATTACGCAACACCGGAGGGCATGGCCGAAGCCGCAGCAGGCAGGCTGGTGTGGGAACCTTCGGAAGGCTTTGTCTCAAAGGACGGTCTGATGGGCTGGACCCATGGCACATGGATTTTCACCACCGCGCCCGATGCCAGTGGCGCGAGCATGACGGCCACCGGCCACTACATCACGATCTGGCGGGAAGAGGCAGATGGCAGCTGGAAAGTCGTCGCCGACATGGGCACCGCGATGCCACCGCCCGCAGCGCCGCAGTAACAGGGCGCGATGAACTGGTTCCCGCTGGCGCTTGACGGCTTTGCCGTCAGCGCGGCCGCGCATGCGGATGCGCCCGGGCTTCAGGCGCTTTTTGAATCAGATGCGGCTTACGCCCTGCTGGTCGAGGGGCGTTTGCCCGGCCCGAACGCAGGCAAAGAGACAATCACGGATCGCCCCGAAAATTTTGCGCCGGAAGAATTGGCCAAGCTCATCTTGCGTGATGGCGATGGCCGCATCGCAGCGTTTGTCGATCTGCTGCGCCACTATCCGCGTGAAGGGATCATCTGGCTTGGCCTTGTTTTCGTTGCGCCCCACGCACGCGGCGGCATGGGCAAGAAATTGATGCAGGCCTTGCACGCGACAGCAGCGCGATGCGGCTTTGACGCCATGCAGCTGGGCGTGGTTGAAGGCAATCGCGCGCAACAGCTCTATGAGCGGCTGGGCTATCGCCACATCCGCACAGCCCGACGCCCCGGCGAAGACGGCCTTGTGCGCAATGTATTTGTGATGGAACGAAGCCTCTAGGAACTATCGCCCCGCACACCCCTCAAGCCACACATCGCTCCAGTTTGACGGCGCACAATCGCCCGCCAGCATGCGCTTGATGCGCGCCACGCGTTCGGCGTTCTCGGCGGCATGGGCATGAGGATCAAGCGCATTGGGCGCAATCAGCATCGCAACCAGCGACAGCCACTCATCGTCAGAGAGTTCGGAAAGCCCCTTGCCAAACCAGTGCGCGGCGCCAGCCCGAAAGCCGGTGACCGGATTTTCCTGCCCTTCGCCCAGATAGGCGGTTGCCAGAAAAGCATTCAGCACCGTCTCCTTGCGCACCATCGGATAGAGCGCAAACCGCGCAATCAGGATCAGTTCGAGTTTTTCGACGCCTGGCGTGAAGCTGTCGAAATAGAGCCGCTTGGCGAGTGACTGCGTCAGCGTCGTCCAGCCCGCACCATTCGTTCCGTAATCAGTGCCGTCATTGTCCCAGAAGCTCGGGTCTTCGACCGCAAGCAGCATCGCAATGCGCGCAGAGCCAATTTCGGTGGCAAGGTTTTCCTGACCGTTCAGCGCTGTCTGGAT
>DEIC01000076.1:3412-71232 GCA_002352285.1 Alphaproteobacteria bacterium UBA2784
TCAGAAAACAAGCGGGCCGGATTCGACAATCGGCCCCAAAGCCAACCCATGGGGATCGCCTGATGGCCGCTGAAGCCGCCCGCGCTGCAAAGCCTGCGCAAATGCTCAAAGACCTTTACGAGATCGGCGAGATTCCGCCGCTCGGCCATGTGCCCAAGAACATGTATGCGTGGACGATCCGCAAGGAGCGCCACGGCGCGCCCGAAACCTCCATGCAGGTGGAGGTCGTGCCGACCTGGACGCTCGACAGCCATGACGTGCTCGTGCTCGTGATGGCGGCAGGCGTGAACTACAACGGTGTCTGGGCGGCCTTGGGCACGCCGATCTCGCCCATCGACGGCCACAAGAACCCCTATCACATTGCAGGCTCGGATGCGTCGGGCATCGTCTGGGCCGTTGGCTCAAAGGTAAAGCGCTGGAAGGTTGGCGATGAAGTCGTCATCCACTGCAATCAGGATGACGGCGACGACGAGGAGTGCAATGGCGGCGATCCGATGTTCTCGCCCTCGCAGCGCATCTGGGGTTACGAAACGCCCGACGGGTCATTTGCCCAGTTTGCCCGCGTGCAGGACCGCCAGTGCATGGAGCGCCCGCGCCACCTGACATGGGAAGAAGCCGCCTGCTACACGCTGACGCTCGCCACCACCTACCGCATGTTCTTCGGCCATCGCCCGCACATCCTGCGCCCCGGCCATAACGTGCTGGTGTGGGGCGCATCGGGCGGCCTTGGCAGCTTTGCCATCCAGCTCTGTGCGGTTTCAGGCGCTCACGCCATCGGCGTCATCTCGGATGAGTCCAAGCGCGACTTCGTGATGAGCCTGGGCGCCAAGGGCGTCATCAACCGCAAGGATTTCAAATGCTGGGGCCAGATGCCCACCGTCAACTCGCCCGAGTATGAGGCGTGGACGAAAGAGGCGCGCAAATTCGGAAAGGCGATCTGGGACATCACCGGCAAGGGCAACGATGTCGATTTCGTTTTTGAGCATCCCGGTGAGTCGACATTTCCCGTCTCGTGTCTGGTAGTCAAACGCGGCGGCATGGTGGTGTTCTGCGCGGGCACCACGGGATTCAATCTCACCTTTGATGCGCGCTATGTGTGGATGCGCCAGAAGCGCATTCAGGGCTCGCACTTTGCCAATCTCTTGCAGGCAAGCCAGGCCAACCGCCTGGTGGTGGAGCGCCGCATTGATCCCTGCATGTCGGAAGTCTTCGGCTGGAAGGATATTCCTGCCGCCCACATGAAGATGTGGAAGAACGAACATCTGCCCGGCAACATGGCGGTGCTGGTGAATGCCCAGCGCCCCGGCCTGCGCAGCTATGAGGATGTGCTGGCCGAAAGCCCGGCGGGGTGAGCGGGGGATTGCGCGCTCCTGATTGGTCAGCAATTTCTTCCGCCTCCCCCGTTCATGGGGGAGGCAGCTTCGCGCAGCGAAGCGGTGGGGGGCACCATCGACCAGCTCATTGCAGCTTCCCGCAACCCCGCCGGACTTGCGGTCGCTTTGCTCCCGCAAATCCCTTGCGCTCCGCTCACCCCTTTAATCAAAGGGGAGGCCGAAGAAACGCTGACTCAATGAGGCAATACTTGCATTGAGCCATCGCGTGCATCCGCCTATCGTAATCCCCGGTCTTTCAGCCGGAGATGCGCCATGACGATGCCCCTTCACGGCCACTGCCTGTGCGGCGCGGTGAAATTTACCGCCACGCCAAAGTCGATGATTATGGATGTCTGTCATTGCTCGATGTGCCGCCGCTGGTCGGGCGGCACATTCATGGGTGTTGACTGCGGCGGTTCAGTCAAAGTCGAGGATGAAAGCGCCCTGGGCGTCTATCACTCATCGGATTGGGGCGAGCGCTGTTTCTGCAGGAATTGCGGCACAACGCTTTTCTGGCGGATGCGCCAGGGCCCGCCGCATGTGGTTGTGGCGGCGCAGGCATTTGATGACGTTTCGCGCTTCTCGTTTGACCTTGAAATCTTCATCGAGGAGCAGCCGCCCAACTATGCCTTTGCCAACAAGACAAAGCGCATGACAGGAGCGGAATTCATTGCCTCGGTGACGAAGAAGTAGGCATGGCCAAAATCACCCTCACCCGCCTGTCGCAGGCCACGCGCGCTGACTTTGATGCAACCCATGCTGGCAGCGAGGGGCCCGGCTGGTGTCAATGTGTGGCCTGGCATGTGCCGGACTGGAACGGCTGGGGCGCTCGAACACGCGAAGAAAATCTCGCGTTACGCGAGAAACTGACCCGGGAAGGCATGGCCGACGGCTATCTCATTCATGCCGATGGTGCGCTCGCGGGCTGGGTGCAGGCCGATGCGCGCGACCGCTTTTCAAAACTGCAAACACAGTTTGACCTGAAACCCGCGCCCGGCACTTTCATGATCGGATGTTTTGTCATCCTTCCCGCGTTCCGTCGCCGGGGAATAGCGCGGTCAGCCCTTGCCGCCCTGATCCCGGAACTGCAATCGCGCGGCGCCACCGCCATCGAGGCGTTTCCCAAACGCACCGCAAAGGATGAAGGCGAGTTCTGGAACGGACCGGAGTCGATCTACGCCGAAGCGGGCTTTGCCGTGGTGCGCGATGATCCGGTCCGCCCTGTATTGCGCCGTCACCTCTGACGCCGCCGCGCCAGCACCGCATCAAGGCTCAAGGCATCATCACTGCGGAACATCAACATCACGAACGAAGCTGCCGCCACGGTTGTTGACGGGAAGAACAGCACATTCGCCGTCTCGCGCGTCATCAGATAGAGGCCGAGCGGGTCAACAAGGTAGTTCCAGATCGCTCCCGCCCCGATGAGCAGAACGGCAAACTGCAGCGGATAGATGATCGCGCGAAAAAGCCCCAGCACGACAAGAAGGCCCAGCAGCGCTTCGGCAATGCCAAGACCCATCTGGATGCCGGCCTCGCTCAAGAGCCCGCCATAATATTTGTCGGATACACCAATGGCGGCATCCGGCGCGCCGATCTTGATGAGACCCCAGATCACCAGAAGCAGCCCGGTAGTGACACGCAGCAAAAGCAGTGAAAGCGCTTTCATGATTTCCCCCTGCGGCATCGCCGCAGCCCCCCGCGGCTTTGCCGCAGTTCGATGTGATCTGCCCGTCGGCATAGTGAGCCCGTCTGGCAATTCCTGGCAAGCTGCGGCATCTTGGGTGTCAAAGCGGGGCGCATGATGCTGACGCGGCAACGGAATCCGGGGGAAAATCAATGACAACGCGCCGCTGGATTCTGCGCATTCACGGCTGGGTCGCGATTGTAGCGGGCATCCAGATTTTCCTTTGGGTCTTGAGCGGCCTTGTCATGGCGTGGTTTCCGATCGACGAGGTTCGTGGGCGTCATCTGGCGCGCAATACCGAACCGCCGGTGCTCGAAACCGCAACACTTCTACCGCTCGCCGACGCCGCCTCCCGCATGGAAGGCGGCGCAACCCAGATCACGCTGCGCAGCATGGCGGGCGATCCGGTGTTTGAACTGGCCGATGCACATGGCGCCATTACATTGATGGATGCACGCAGCGGCGAAATCCTCTCGCCGCTTGGCGAAGCGCTGGCGCGAAAAGTCGCGCTCTACGATTATGCGGGCAGTGGGGCGATCAGCGAAGCCGCCCTGATCGCCGAGCCCGCACCCGAAGACCGCACCACAGCGCCTGTCTGGCGCATCCGTTTTGATGACGCTGACGAGACGCGCCTTTACGTCTCGCCGGAAAACGGCAAGGTGCTGGCGCGCCGCACAGCCACCTGGCGGCTCTATGATTTCTTCTGGATGCTGCACATCATGGATTTCAGCGAGCGGGAGGATTTCAACCACCCGGCCCTGATTGCCTTTGCGGCACTCTCGGTGATTGTAGCGGCCTCCGGCCTGCCGCTGCTCTGGTGGCATGTCATCGCACCTGCATGGCGGCGGCGGCGGCGCACCTGACTTCACGCTTTGGGCTTTCCTTGGCGGCCAGTGCGCACTAGGTTTTCGCAGGTGCAACATAAACCGCGACAGACCCGTTACCGCCACATGAGCGCAGCCGCCCAACGCCAAATCCCGACAGCTTCGCCGATCCTGCCCCATCTCATGGATCAGGCGAGAGACACGGTCGCCGCCGCCGAAAAGCTGCTGGCGGGCCTTGCCTCCGCCGTGCGCGCGCGCATTGCAGAGGCAGGTGGCGTCGATGCCGCCCAGCATGAGGCGCACGGCTATGCGTGGGTTGCAACCTATGTCGAAGCGCTGCGCCAGCTTCACGCCTGGGGCGAACGCCTGTCGGCTTCCGGCGAATTCGGCGAGATGGAAACGCTGATCCTGCAACTGGGCTTTGCCGAATACGCCGCCCAGATGATCGGCGGCATTCCGATGAGCCAGAACGAGATCGTGCGCGCAGGGCAAATTGGCGCAGCGGATGAAGGCATCGGCCAATTCATGGAAGCGGCCGGGCGTCTGATCCATGCGGGTGCAAGCGACGCTGCCAAGGCGCGGCTGGCGGAACTGATCGCCGCCGATCCGTCGCGCGTGACGTATGGTGCGACAGGTCTTGATTCCGAGATGGAACTGATCCGCGAGCAATTCGCCAAATTCGTGCGCGACCGCGTGGCGCCGCATGCTCATGGCTGGCACCTGCGTGATGAACTGATCCCGTTGCCGATTGTCAGCGAGATGGCGGAATTGGGCGTCTTCGGCCTCACCATCCCCGAAGAATTCGGCGGCAGCGGCCTTGGCAAGACCGCCATGTGCGTCGTGTCAGAGGAATTGTCGCGCGGCTATATCGGTGTTGGTTCGCTGGGCACGCGCAGCGAAATTGCCGCCGAACTCATTCTGGGCGGCGGCACGGACGCACAGAAAAAGCATTGGCTGCCGCGCATCGCTTCGGGCGAGATTTTGCCGACCGCGGTTTTTACCGAACCCAATACGGGTTCTGATCTGGGCAGCCTGCGCACGCGCGCCGAGCGTCATGGTGATGTCTGGAAAGTCACCGGCAACAAGACCTGGATCACCCATGCCGCCCGCGCCGATGTGATGACGCTGCTGGTGCGCACAAACAGCGCGCCTGCCTATAAGGGCCTGTCGATGTTCCTTGCTGAAAAGCCGCGCGGCACGGACGCCAATCCCTTCCCGGCCAAGGGCATGCGCGGGGGCGAGATCGGCGTCATCGGCTATCGCGGCATGAAGGAATACGAGATCGGCTTCGACGGCTTTGAGGTTGCCCACGAAAATCTTCTGGGCGGCGAAGAGGGTCAGGGCTTCAAGCAGCTGATGCGTACGTTTGAAAGCGCCCGCATCCAGACAGCGGCGCGCGCTGTCGGTGTGGCCCAGGCCGCCCTTGATGTGGGCCTGCGCTATGCCCTTGACCGCATCCAGTTCGGCAAACCGATTTTCAGTTTTCCGCGCGTGGCCAACAAGCTCGCCATGATGGCCGTTGAAATCGTCATCGCCCGTCAGCTCACCTATTTCGCCGCGCGCGAAAAGGATGCGGGCCGCCGCTGCGATCTGGAGGCCGGTATGGCAAAGCTGCTGGCGGCGCGCGTGGCGTGGGCCGCCGCCGACAATGCGCTTCAGATTCATGGCGGCAATGGCTTTGCCATGGAATATCCGGTAAGCCGCATCCTGTGTGATGCGCGCATCCTCAACATTTTTGAGGGCGCAGCCGAAATCCAGGCGCAGGTGATTGCCCGCCGGCTTCTGGAAGGCGGCGCCAACTGAAGGCTGGGAGAGATGGATCTCGAGACCGGAAAAATTCTTGTCGGCGTTGCCGTCTTTGCGGTTTTTTGCGTGCTGTGCGTCGGCATCTATTCGCTTTACAAGGGCGGTGATTTTGCCCGCTCGTGGTCAAACAAGCTGATGCGGCTGCGCGTGGTTTTGCAGTTTGCTGCCATCATCATCATCATGGCCGTGCTCTATTTCACGGGAACCTGACCCGATGGTTGTCCTCAACCGCATCTACACAAAGACCGGCGATGGCGGCGAAACCGCTTTGGGCACCGGCAAGCGTGTGCCAAAGGATGATCCGCGCATCGAAGCCTATGGCACGGTCGATGAAACCAATGCCGTGATTGGCGTCGCGCGCCTGTCGGCGGCCGCCAACCTCGATGTGATGCTGGCGCGCATCCAGAACGATCTCTTTGATCTTGGCGCTGATCTCGCCGTGCCCGAGGAAGAGGGTCAGAGCTTCGAGCGCCTGACAGTCACCGATGCGCAGGTCACGCGTCTTGAGCGCGAGATCGACGCCATGAATGGCGAACTTGCACCTTTGCGCTCATTCGTCTTGCCGGGTGGATCGCCCGCCGCCGCCCATCTTCACGTGGCGCGCACGGTCTGCCGCCGCGCCGAGCGCCTGACCGTGACCCTGTCGCGGGCAGAAAAGGTGAACCCCGCCGCAATCCGTTATCTCAACCGCCTGTCTGATTTTCTCTTTGTGGCAGCGCGCTTTGCCAATCTTCCCGGTCCTGGGCTCACCGGTCCCGGGGATGTGCTCTGGACGCCGGGCGCAAACCGGACGTGATCCAACCCACTTCCATTAACGCCGCAAACCCGTCAAAATCCCGCCCGCACGCAGGCCTATGCGTCGCGCGTTGCGGGGACCATTAGCCATTTGCCGGGAGCAGAATGCATGCCCGGCCCATCGGGGAGTTCTTGATTCATGCGCAAATCCTGGCTTTTGACCGCCGCCCTTGCGGCTACTATCGGCTTTGGTGCCGCAACCCTTGAGGTGGCCCGCGCCGCCGATGTGATCACGGAAGTGACCGCCCAGCAGATGGGCAACATCCTGAAGCAGAATGGTTTTGAGGTGACCGAAGTGGGCGTCACCTCGGACGGCAAGCCGCAGGTAACGGCCAAGCACAACAACACCGTGTTCCAGGTGCTGTTCTATGGCTGCAACAACGCCAATCCCGTGCGCTGCATGCGCATCCAGCTGCGCGCCGATTACAATTCGCCGCAGATCCAGCTGGACCCGCTCAACAACTACAATGCAAGCTGGGTGTTCGGAAAAGCCTATCGCTATCAGTCCGACGGCGGTTACGGTGCCTCGATCGAAATTCCGGTGAACCTTGAGGGCGGCGTGACCGCTGCCAACCTGACCTCGACCTTCGATATCTGGCGCGATGTGCTCCAGAAGTTTGAGGCGGAAGCCCTGGGCTTCACCAATTCGACGCCCCGCTAAGACGGGTCGCTGAAAATCTGCAGGGGCAGGAGCAATCCTGCCCCTTTTTGCTTCCAACACTGCAGCAGCGGACCGGTGCGCGCGCCTGAACCTTGGAAATCCTTGCAAAATCAGGCTACCAAAGCCCCCGTTCCCTTCATTGACAGGCCCCTTGGCAGGCACCTATTTTGTGCGCCGCACAATCGACCCCTTGGGGTCATGTCACAGGCCGCGCGGGCTGAATGATGCGCCGCGCCGGTTTACCATCTGCACGTCACGATCCGGGAGCTTTGAAGGATGAAGGTGCTCGTCCCCGTCAAGCGGGTGGTCGATTACAACGTGAAAATCCGCGTAAAGCCGGATGGCACGGGTGTCGATCTCGCCAATGTGAAAATGTCGATGAACCCTTTCGACGAAATCGCCGTTGAAGAGGCGATCCGCCTGAAGGAAGCCGGCAAGGCAACCGAGATCGTGGTCGTTTCAGTCGGACCACAAGGCGCGCAGGAGACGATCCGCACCGCGCTCGCCATGGGCGCTGATCGCGGCATTCTGGTGAAGGCCGATGGCGCGGTTGAACCGCTGGCGGTTGCAAAAATCCTGAAAGCCGTCTGCGCCGCCGAAAATCCCGATCTCGTCATCCTCGGCAAGCAGGCGATTGACGACGACTGCAATCAGACGGGCCAGATGCTGGCCGCCCTCATGGGCTGGCCGCAGGGCACGTTCGCCTCAAAGGTTGCGCCCGATGGCGGCCATGTTGCCGTGACGCGCGAAGTCGATGGCGGCTTGCAGACCGTGAAGCTGAAAATGCCGGCCATCGTGACGACCGATCTGCGCCTCAACGAGCCGCGCTATGCATCACTGCCCAACATCATGAAGGCCAAGAAGAAGCCGATTGATGAAAAGACGCCCGCCGATTACGGCGTTGATGCGGCCCCGCGCCTTGCCGTGCTCAAGGTGGAAGAGCCGCCCAAGCGCAAAGGCGGCATCAAGGTGAAAACCGTTCAGGAGCTGGTCGAGAAACTGAAGAACGAGGCGGGAGTCATTTCATGACCGTTCTTGTCATCGCCGAACACGACAACACCAATTGCAAGGACGCGACCGCAAAAACAGTGGCCGCCGCCCTGAAAATTTCGCCCGACGTTCACGTGCTGGTCGCTGGCCACAACTGCGCCAAGGCCGCCGAGGGCGCAGCGAAAATCGAGGGCGTCGCCAAAGTGCGCGTCGCCGATGCGGCGCTATATGGCCACTTTGTGGCCGAGCCGGTTGCCGCCCTCATCACGTCGCTCGCTGGCAGCTATCAGGCGGTTCTTGCGCCCGCCACCGTCAATGGCAAGAACGTGCTGCCGCGCGTGGCGGCCAGTCTTGATGTCGCGCAGATATCGGAAATTCTTTCCGTCGAGGCGCCCGACACGTTCACCCGCCCCATCTATGCGGGCAATGCGATTGAAACGGTGAAGTCGGCCGAGAAGGTAAAGGTCATCACCGTGCGCACCACAGCCTTCAAGGCGCCGGGCACGAATGGCAGCGCCACCATTGAAAACGTCGCCGCAGCAGCAGACCCCGGCATTTCCGAATTCGTCTCGGAAGAAGTGGCAAAGTCAGAGCGCCCCGAACTCACCTCGGCCAAAGTCGTCGTCTCGGGCGGCCGCGGCATGCAGTCGGGCGACAATTTCCACATGCTCGACAAAGTGGCCGACATTCTGGGCGCCGCTGTTGGCGCCTCGCGCGCGGCGGTGGATGCGGGCTTCGTCCCGAACGACTATCAGGTCGGCCAGACCGGCAAAGTTGTCGCGCCCGAGCTTTATATCGCGGTGGGCATTTCAGGCGCGATCCAGCATCTGGCGGGCATGAAGGATTCCAAAGTGATCGTCGCGATCAACAAGGACGAGGAAGCCCCGATCTTCCAGGTGGCTGACTATGGCCTTGTGGCCGACCTCTTCAAGGCGGTGCCAGAGCTTGAAGCAGAGCTGAAGGCGCAAGGCATCGGCCGCAAATGACGGCGCACGCAAAACTGTCCGCAGGGGACCGTGGCATGAAAATCGGAAAGATCGGCATTATCGGCGCCGGCCAGATGGGCAATGGCATTGCCCATGTCTGCGCGCTGGCCGGCTTTGACGTGCTCATCAACGACCTGACACAGGACCGCATCGATCAGGGCCTTGATGCGGTTCGCCACAATCTGCATCGCCAGGCGGCCCGCGGACAGGTGACGGACGCCGAGATCGAAGCCGCCCTCAAGCGCATCAAGCCTGCGCTTTCGCTTGATGCGCTTGGCGATGTGGACCTGGCGATTGAAG
The DNA here is from genome assembly GCA_002352285.1 of Alphaproteobacteria bacterium UBA2784. GTDB lineage: Bacteria > Pseudomonadota > Alphaproteobacteria > Micropepsales > Micropepsaceae > UBA2784. Next base: position 12,832 of record DEIC01000076.1, read on the forward strand.
CCGCCACCGAGAACGAGCAGGTCAAGCGCAGGATTTTCGCCGACCTCTGCCCGAAGCTGAAGCCGTCAGCGATTGTCGCTTCCAACACCTCGTCGATTTCAATCACGCGCCTTGCCGCCTCGACCGACCGGCCGGAGCGTTTCATCGGCCTGCACTTCATGAACCCGGTGCCGGTGATGAAGCTGGTGGAGCTGATCCGCGGCATCGCCACGGAAGACGAAACCTTCCAGACCGCTGTTGAGTTCGTGAAGGTGCTTGGCAAGACGGCGGCGAATTCGGAAGATTTTCCGGCCTTCATCGTCAACCGCATCCTGCTGCCGATGATCAACGAGGCGGTCTATACGCTCTATGAGGGCGTCGGCAATGTAGAGGCGATCGATACCGCCATGCGCCTTGGCGCCAACCACCCGATGGGCCCCTTGCAGCTGGCCGACTTTATCGGCCTCGACACCTGCCTGTCGGTGATGCAGGTGCTCTACGAGGGCCTGGCCGACTCCAAATACCGCCCCTGCCCGCTTCTGGTGAAATATGTCGAAGCCGGCTGGCTGGGCCGCAAATCCCAGCGCGGTTTCTATGACTATCGGGGTGAAAAGCCGGTACCGACGCGTTAATCCTCTCCAATCCTTGCCAAATGTTTCGACCGGCGCCGGAAGTTCTGGCGCCGGTTTTGCTTTGGCTTTTAACTTTTCGGAGTCAGACTGGGCGTCCGGTCAGCACAAGACCGGTCATGATGCGAAGGACCGATCACGGGGCCAAGGTTGGGGGCTGGTCATGAGCATTTGCCTGCGCCGTTTGATTCCAGCTGTCATCGCTGCAGTCACGTCACTGGCTGCAGCACCCGCGTTCGCCGCAGATGATCCCGATGAGGAAGAAGGCGAAGCGACGTTCAAGATTTTCTGGAGCACATCAACATCTGCCGGCGACATTGATCCCGAGGATGGCCCGCGCATGGGTTTCCGCTTTGAGACCGATCCCGATGGCGACAAGGGTTTTGAAGGTGGCGGTCCCGGCGACATTAACCTGATTGAGTTGCGCCTGTGGCACCGCGATGGCTCGCGACCCGATTTCGGCGGCATCGGCGGCAATGCGCTGCGCCCGCTTGACCCGACAATCGACGTGCCCGATCCCGTCGGTGAAGTGGACGAAGCCTGGGTCTGGCAGAATGAGAACGCCGTAGCGCCGCCGCTCGAAACCGATCCTGCGGTCTCGCTCTGCCTCAGCCCCTATGGCTGCGGTGAACCGGAAGACGACTCCGTTTCCGACTGACTCTCGGCAATAAAGCCTTCGATCAGCGCCACATGCGCCTCATCGTCCCACACAGCAGGGCCGGTGACGCGTCCGATCTCGCGGCCTTGCGCGTCAATGATGATCGTCGTGGGCAAGCCCGAAAGCCGGAACAGGCGCATCGCACTCATGCTGGCGTCCACATAGGGCGCAATCGTGATGCCGTATTCCGACAGAAACGGCACCACCTGATCGAGCCCGCCGCGATCAACGCTCAGCGCCACAACCTCACCGCGCCCGCCAAGCCTGTCGTGAAGACGCGCCAGTGACGGCAGTTCCTCGACACAGGGGGCGCACCACGTGGCCCAGAAATTGAGGACAACGACTTTGCCCCGAAAATGATCGAGGCCGATTTGTGTTCCATCACCCGCAAGCATCGTAATTTCAGGCACAGGCTGACGCTGGTCGGGCGGCAGAAAGGCAGGCTGCGCACCCATCAGGGGAACGGGCGCGGCCCCGCCCCCAGCCGGTTCGGATGCATTCGGCGCCTCTGCCATAGCGGAAGGGATCGCGGGCGCGTGGACTTGCAAGGCCCCCATCCCGTATATCGAGAGGGCAGCAGCCGGAAGCACGATAGCGGCGGCAGCAAGAATGAGTTTCAGGCGGCGCAAGCGGGCAATCCTTCGGGATGACTGTGATGCCGCCAATCTAGGACGCCGGGCGGTCAAGGCCAATGAGCAAGAACAGAATGTGGGGCGGCCGTTTTGAGGGCGGACCCGCCAAAGCCATGGAGGCGATCAACGTCTCACTGGAAATTGACCAGCGTATGGCGATGGAAGACCTCACCGCCTCGCTTGCCCACGCTGCCATGCTGGCTGAACAGAAAATCATCAATGCGGAAGATGCCGGAAAAATCCGCGCCGGCCTTGAGACAATCCGCCAGGAGCTTGAGGCGGGAACCTTTCCCTTCCGCGCCGCCTATGAAGACATTCACATGAATATCGAGGCGCGGCTGGCCGAACTGATCGGGCCCGCCGCCGGACGCCTGCACACGGCGCGCTCCCGCAACGATCAGGTCGTCAATTCCTTCCGCATGTGGGTGCGCGCGGCTTGCGTGCGCGCCGAAGCCATGATTGAGGCCTTGATGAAGGCCCTCGTTTTGCGCGCGGAAGAACATGCGGCAACCATCATGCCGGGCTTTACCCATTATCAGTCAGCCCAGCCCGTTACCTTCGGCCATCATTGTCTTGCCTGGGTCGAAATGCTGGCGCGGCACAAAGACCGCTTTGAATCCGCCCGCGCGCGCATGAATGAATGTGCGCTGGGTGCAGCAGCTTTGGCGGGCACCGGCTTTCCCATCAACCGCCAGATGACGGCAAGCGCCCTGGGTTTTGAGCGGCCCATGCGCAATTCGCTTGATGCCGTCTCCTCGCGCGACTTTGCCCTCGACTATCTCGCCGCCGCTGCAATCTGCGCCACTGACCTCTCGCGCTTGGGCGAGGAGATCGTTGTCTGGACAACGCCGCAATATGGCTTCATCCGCCTGTCGGATGCGTTTTCAACCGGCTCGTCGATCATGCCGCAAAAGCGCAATCCCGACGCCGCCGAACTCGTGCGCGCCAAGACGGGCCGCATCAATGGTGCGCTCATCGGCCTCCTGACCGTGATGAAGGGCGTTGCCCTTTCCTATGCCAAGGATTTTCAGGAGGACAAGCCGCTGACTTTTGAATCAGCCGATTCCCTGGAACTTGCGCTCGCCGCGATGACCGGCATGATTGCCGACATGAGCGTGAATGTGGACGCCATGCGAAAGGCCGCATCCCACGGCCATGCCACCGCGACCGACCTTGCCGATCATGTGGTGCGCGCCCTTGGCCTGCCCTTCCGTGAGGCGCACCATGTTGCGGGCCGCGCCGTGGCGCTGGCCGACACGCTGCACAAGAACGTGGCGGAACTCTCGCTTGCCGAACTGCAATCTGTCGATCCGCGCCTTGACGCGCAGGCGCTTGCCGTCATGGGGCTTGAGGCATCCGTCGAAAGCCGCAAGAGTGAGGGCGGCACAGCGCCCGCAAATGTCCGCCGCGAAGTGGCCGCCTGGAAGGAACGCCTCAAATGATCCGCACCCGCACCCTCTCCGCGATCCTGCTTCTGGCGATGGCGTCAGGCGCACTTTCCGCCTGCGGCAAGAAGGGTCCGCTGGAGCATCCCACCACCTCATCCCCGTCAACCACGGCAACGCCAGAGGCTGACGACAAGGACGAGAAACAGGATCAGGGCAACACCACCCCGTGAATCATTTCGGCTATCGGGCGGGCAGGCTTTACGCCGAAGACTGCGCCATTGAAGACATCGCCGCGCGCGCCGGCACGCCCTTTTACTGCTATGCCCATGCAACGCTGGAGCGGCACTTCTCGGTCTTCAAATCCGCCGTGCCCGAGGGCAGCCTGATTGCCTATGCCGTCAAGGCCAACGGCAATCTCGCCGTCGTCTCGGCGCTCGGCCGGATGAGCGCGGGCGCTGACGTGGTGTCGCTGGGCGAGTTGAAACGCGCTTTGGCCGCAGGCATTCCGCCCCAGCGCATCGTCTTTTCCGGCGTCGGCAAAACCCGCGTCGAGCTGGAAGCAGCCCTTGATGCCGGCATTTACGAGATCAATGTCGAAAGCGCGCCCGAGCTGGAATTGCTGGCCGAAATCGCTGCTGAGAAAAAGACGCGCGCGACCATCGCCATCCGCGTCAATCCCGATGTTGATGCCCTGACGCATGCGAAAATTTCAACCGGCAAGGGCGAGAACAAGTTTGGCGTGCCGATGGCCGATGTGCCTGCACTGGCGGCGCGTGCGCGTGAGCTGAAGGCGCTCGATCTCGCGGGTCTTGCCGTTCACATCGGCAGCCAGATTACCGATCTGTCACCCCTGGAAGATGCCTTCACGCGCATCCGCATTCTGGCCGAGACACTGCTTGCGGCAGGTCATGCGATCACGCGGATTGATCTGGGCGGAGGTCTGGGTGTGCCCTATGTGACGGGCAACCAGCCGCCGCCCGATCCAGCCGCCTATGGCGCCATGGTCCGCCGCATTTTTGCCGGGCTTGACGTGCAATTGATCTTCGAGCCGGGACGGCTGATCGTGGCCAATGCCGGAATCCTTGTGGCGCGTGTGATCCGCGTAAAGCGCGGGGCCACCCGCAACTTCGTGATTCTGGATGCCGCCATGAACGACCTGATCCGGCCGGCCCTTTACGATGCCCATCACGATGTCGTGCCTGTGCGTGAGCCGGAAAGGAATGCACCATGGGCCGAGGCTGATGTGGTTGGCCCCGTCTGCGAAACGGGTGACACGCTGGCAAGTGGCCGCCGCCTGCCGCCCTTGAGCGAGGGCGATCTTGTGGCCATCCTGTCGGCGGGCGCCTATGGGGCAGCCCAGGCTTCGGAGTATAATACGCGGCCTCTCGTGCCCGAGGTGATGGTGAAGGGCACAGACTTTGCCATCGTGCGGGACCGCCCGCGTTATGAGGACATTCTTGCCCGCGACCACATACCCGCCTTCCTCCGCTGACAACCCGCCCTTCTGGGTGCGGGCGCGTGGGTCATTGGCGCGCCTGATCGCAGGTGATCGCGGCGAGCGTCTGGTGCTGGGTGCGCGGGCCGTCATCCTCTTTGAGCAATTCTGGCGCGCGCTCTGGCCTGCGGCCGGGTTCTTCATCGCCGCTGCCATTCTTGCGCTCATTGATGCCTATGCCCTGATGGCATGGCCCGTTCATGCCGCCGTGCTTTTCGGGTTGCTGGGTGCTGGCGGATTTTTTCTGGCGCGCGGCCTGTGGCAGATCAGATGGCCGCGCCGCACCGACAGTTTGCGCCGCCTGGAAAGCGAGAACGGATTTCCCCATCGCCCCTTGAGCGAGGGCGAAGATACGCTGGCCCTTGGACGCACCGATCCCGAGATCGTCGCCCTCTGGCAGCGTCATCTGGCGCGTGCGCGTGCGCGGCTTGCTGATGCAGAGCCCGCACGCGCAAGCCCCGGCCTTCCCGCCCGCGATCCGCATGCGCTGCGTGGCCTGGCCTTTGTCGGGCTTGTGGCGGCGGCCGCCATCGCAGGCGATGCCTGGGATGAACAGCTCACCCGCGCCTTCGACATCGGCGCACCGCCACGTGGCGCCATCGTCTCTGGCGTCGATGCCTGGGTCACGCCACCTGCCTATACGCGCCTTGCCCCGATTTTCCTTTCAAGTGCGGATGGCGCGATCAATGCCGTAGGTGATCCCGTCAACGTGCCCGCAGGTTCGGAACTTGTGATCCGCGTGCAGGGCATTGAGGGCACGCCGACGCTGGAGGGTGCCAACGGTGCCGCCTTCACGCCCGTGGGGCGCGCCAGCCACGAAGCGAAACTGATCCTCAACGCCGATCAGGTTCTTTCCATCAATGCAGGCAGCGGCACGCTGGCCGAGCTTGATCTGCGCATTGTGCCGGATCGACTGCCCGCCGTGCGCTTTTCCACACCGCCGGAGCCCACGCGCCGCGGCACGCTGAAACTGGCCTATGCGATTGACGACGATTATGGCGCGGTCTCGGCGCAACTCACCGTCACGCTCGACCGCCCCGAAACCGGCGTGCCGCTGGAGGCGCAAAACCAGATTGCCGCCAGCCTGCCGGTGCCGCCGCGCAATCGCGCTTCGGGCGATGTTGTTGCCTATCCCGATCTTTCGGCGCACGCCTGGGCGGGGCTTCCCGTGGTGCTGCGCATCGCTGTAACCGATGGCGCGGGCCAGACCGGCTATTCCGAGGAAGTGCGCTTTGTTCTGCCGGAGCGTACTTTCCTGAAGCCGCTGGCGGCCTCACTTGCCGAACTGCGCAAGGTGCTCCTGCTTGATCCCGCCCGCGCCGCCGATGTGGCGGGGGCGCTGGATGCGCTGGCGCTTGACCCGGAAACCTATACGCCGGACATCGCCATCTTTGCCGGTTTGCGCAGCGCATACTGGCGGCTGCTTTCTGCCGAGACGCCGCAGCACATTGAAGGCGTAGCAAGCCTCCTGCACGAACTCGCCGTTGCCGTTGAAGATGGCGATGCCGCCATGGCCGCCGAAGAGCTGCGCCGCCTGCAAGAGGCGCTGATGGATGCGCTCGCCAATGGCGCAAGCGAAGAAGAGATCATGCAGCTGATGGAGCAGCTGCGCCACGCGATGGACGAGTATCTGCGCGCGCTGGCCGAGAACGGTGATCCCGTTCCGCTCCCGCCCGGTCTTGAGCTTCCCGGCACGCAGGATCTTTCCGAGCTTCTGGATGCCATCGAGGAAATGGCGCGCACCGGCGCCCGCGACGCCGCGCGCGAATTGCTGGAGCAGTTGCAGGCGCTGATGGATTCCATGCCGCAGAGTGGCCAGCAGGGTCTGACCGAAAGCGAGCAGGCGATGGCCGAGGCGCTGCAGGGCCTCTCCGAACTCATCGAGCGCCAGCGCGAACTGATGGACCGCACCTGGCAGGAGCAGCAGCGTCAGGAAGACCCCTACGACACCACGCCCGGCGCCGACACCGATGCCATGGCGGGCGAACAGGGCACGCTGGAAGACGAACTGGGCACCATGGCCGAGGGCCTGGGTGAACAGGGCGTTGAGGTGCCCGAAAATCTTGGCAATGCCGGTGAGGCCATGGAGCGCGCCGAAGGTGCATTGCGCGAGGGCGAAGCGGGACGCGCCGTTCCCTCGCAGCAGGAGGCGCTCGATCAATTGCAGCAGGGCATGCAGGCGCTTGCGCAATCGCTTGCCGAGTCACTGGCCGCGCGTGGCAGCGGCATCGTTTCGCGCGGCGGCGGGCGCGCCACGCCTGACGGGCGTGATCCGCTGGGCCGGCCCGAGGGTGCGCGCGGGCAGGTTGACAGCAATGATGTCAAAGTGCCCGACGAACGCGCGACCCAGCGCGCCCGCGAAATTCTGGAAGAGATTGAGCGCCGCGCCCGCGAACGCGGCCGCCCGCGTGAAGAACTCGATTATCTTGAGCGGCTGCTGGAGCGGTTTCAGTAGGGTATTCAAGCTGTTCGGTGTCGATTGCCGCACACCTTTGCTTACATTAGACTTGCAGCCCTCACGCAGATTGAAGCGCTGACGGGGAAGACTCATGCGCCCGATCATTACACACTGCATCTTTGCTGCCTTTGCTGCCGCCGCTGCGATCTCGCTTGCGAGCGCACAGGAGGTGACAGACGCCCCGGCGACCGAACCTGAGACAAATCTCCTGAACCTTGCTGAAGGCGCAGTCCTTCTTTCTGCATCGGCCAATGAGACAGCAGCACTCTCATTGACGGACGGCGACCCCAATACCCCATGGAACAATGGCGGGCCACGCCATCCCGGACCGCATGTCTTTGTGTTCGAGTTGCGCACACCCACAGTATTGACCCATGTCGGCATCGACAATGCAGGTCCGCGTCCCGGCGGCGTAGCGGGCGGCTCGGCAGCGTCCATCAAGGTGGAAGCATCTGCGCAGAGCGCCGATGCGGGCTTCATGCCGGTTGCTGCCTTCTTGGCCGCCGAGGATGGCGAGACACTGGCTGAGGCCGCACCCGCCGGCGCTGTCCGCTGGGTCAGGTTCACCATCGAAAGCCCGCATGCGGCAGATGCCGTATGGGTCTATTTTGATGAAGTGATTGCCCATGGCGCGCAGGAGGAGCCCGCCCCCGGTCGCTTCACGGGCGTCTTTGAAACCGGCCCCGGCGCATTCGTCGAACTCATGCAGTCGGGCGCATCGATCAGCGGTTGTTACACCGAGAACGGCGGCCATTCCTTCGGCGAGATCAGCGGCGATGAAGTTGCAGGCGTCGCCCGCCTGCGTTGGGAGAGTACGGACACCGACAATGTCGAAGGCGTCGCCCTGCTCGTCATTGACTCGCGCGGCAATCTGAACGGTGTGCGCTACCGGCACCGCAGCCGCAAGGCATGGGGCGGCCCGCCTGCGCCGGAAGGAACCGTTACCCCCTGCAGTGCCGAACCGGTTCCTGAAAATCCGATTGCCGAACAGCTTCAGGACGATGGCGTTGCGCGCATCTATGGCATCCTGTTCGACTTTGATCAGGCGACCCTGAAGCCTGCTTCAGAACCTGCCTTGCGCCAGCTCCTTGCGGCCCTTTCAGAGGATCCGACGCTCAATGTTGCCATTGAGGGTCACACGGATGCGATGGGCAGCGACACCTACAATCTGGAACTCTCCCAGCGTCGGGCGGCAAGCGTCGTCGCATGGCTTACCGAAAACGGCATTGATCCTGCCCGGCTGACTCCCGTAGGCAAGGGCGAGACTGATCCGGTCGCAACGAATGATACCGCCGATGGCCGCGCGCTGAACAGGCGGGTAGAAGTGCGCCGTCTCTGATCATGCAGCCGCAGCGCATTTTCTTTGCACTGGCGTTGGTTGTTTTGGGCTTTTCTGCTGGCGGTTTCATCGCGGTTCGCATGGTACCTGCTGGCAGCATGGGCTGGGATGGTATTGCCGCAGCTCTCGGCGGCAGTGTGACAGGTGCCGTGACGGGACTATTCATGGCAGTTCTGGTGTCAGGAAAGCTCTCTGCGCGAAGCGCGCTCGTCGCGGGGCTTGCGGCTGTGGGCGCTGCGATCATGTTACTTACACTGCGTTTCGTTCTGCCGTCCGTTTGAACGATCAGGCGCCGCGCTCAAACAGCATCTCCATCTGGCCCGTTGCCGGATCAAGCCACAGGCACGCCTCTACCGACATCCCTGTTGAATGGCACATCATCGGCACATCGGCGGCACGCGCGCGTGCCCAAGTTACAGGATCGGCGACGGGATGAATGTCGCCATCCTTCACCGGATAGGCGCCGATTGAGCCCGTCGTTGCCATCGTGCTGACTTCCGCCTCAAGCAGCTCGGCAAGGGGCGGCACGAAGTCTGGTGCGTGGGGTGGAATTCCCGGCTCCTTGATGCGCGCACGGTTGGCATCAGCGATGAAAAGATAAACGACATTGCCATCGGCGTTCAGCACGGCACGGCCGGTCACGGCTGCATTGCAATCCTCTCCAGCCCAGAAAATTAGAAGCCGGTGCTCTGGGCCGCCACGCACAAGCGCAATCGGCGCGCTTGCTGAATGGTTGCAGCCAGCCGCGAGGGCTGCAGGCGCAAGAGCCAGCAAGGCCGGAAAGAGTATGAACAGTGTTCGGGCAAGTCGCCGAGAAGGAAACATGGGGGCCGCTACCTGTTCAGCGCATCCTCAATCACCTGCACCATTTCGGCGATCAGGAAGGGTTTGCGCACAACGGCATGCACGAGGTCGGAGAGATTGTGCACGCGCTCCAGTTCGGCGGCATAGCCGGTCATCAGCACGATTTTGAGTTCCGGCTGCTCATTGGCGGCATGCAGCGCCAGCGCAATGCCATCCATCACCGGCATCACGATGTCGGAGAGGAGGAGATCAAAGGGTTCACCCGCTGCAATTTCAGCCGCCATGATCTCGGCAGCATGCCCGCCATCATTGGCAAGCATCACCTTGTGGCCCTCGCGCCCCAGCACCCGCAGCATCAATTCACGGATCGGCTCTTCGTCATCGGCGACAAGAATGCGTGCCATCATTCCCCGCTTTCATCGTCCACAGACTCAACGCCAGCAAAGCCGACTTTAAGCTCTTTCGCCTCAGGATGATTTGGCACGCGGATCACGAAGGGCCGGGCGGCGCCGGGCGCGACCTGCTCAAGACCAGATGCAATCTCCTGCGAGAAAACTTCGTTGCCCCCGGAATCGCGCAAGGTGACAACCAGCATCGGCACGTCCTGCAGGCGCGACGTGGGATTGAGGATGTTGCCGCTGACTTCGATCATTGTCGCGTCTTCGATAAACGCATAGCCGATATTATCGATCTCAAGCCCGGCGAGATTTACCGGCATGCCGATCAGCGCATAGAAGCTGGCGGTCGCAGGCCACGCCTCGGCAATCGTCTGGCGCATGAACACGATGGCTGTCATCAAGGCGCCAACAATGCCCGCCAGCAACAGCCATTTGAGCGCGCCCCGCCGATGCGTTTCCGGCGCATAGGCCTCTGCCCGCGCGCTGCGGCGATCGCCGCGCGCATGCATGGGCGCACGCTCGGGCTGGGGCGCCGGTTCAAGACTGTCATCGACAAAAACGCGCGACGGCCGCGCCCGTACGGGCTCCGGTTCGGGTTCGGGTTCGGGTTCGGGTTCCGGCCCCGGTTCGGGCTCTGGCTCCGCGGGCGGCGGCGGCAGTTCCGGCTCCGGTTGCGGCTCAGGCTCCGGTGCAGGCGCAGAAGGCTCATCCTCCAGGATCGAAACGACCGGCTCCTGAAACCAGCTATGGCCGCATTTGGCGCAGCGCACTTTGCGCCCCGACGGCGTAAACCGGGAAGCGTCCACCTGATAGCTGGTACTGCACGCAGGGCAGGTCAGGATCATGAAGTCTTGCCTGTCAAAACCGCGAGGGGTTCATTCGCATGGGCCGTGATTCGTGGCAAGTTCGCGCCTGAAACTGCCTTAAGATCGGATTCGCCCCCCACCCCATGCTGCATCCTGAACGCCATGCTTCACCTTGAAAATGTCGGCATGCGCTACGGCATGGGGCGCGAGGTGCTGAGCGATGTGACCCTGACGCTGGCGCCGGGCGAGTTCCGCTTTCTGACCGGCCCCTCGGGCGCGGGCAAGACATCGCTCCTGAAACTCCTTTACCTTGCCGAGCGCCCGTCGCGCGGCCTGATGTCGATGTTCGGGCGCGATCTGGCGCTCACGCCGCGTCAGGAGCTTCCCGCCCTGCGCCGCCGCATTGGCGTTGTGTTCCAGGAATTCCGCCTGCTCGATCATCTGTCGGCCTATGAGAACGTCGCCCTGCCCTTGCGCATTGCGGGCCGCAAGCCTGCCGAATATCGCGAGGATGTGGAGGAGCTTCTGTCATGGGTTGGTCTGGGTGATCGCATGCAGGCGCGTCCGCCGACATTGTCGGGTGGCGAGAAGCAGCGCGTGGCGATTGCCCGCGCCGTCGTCGCCAAACCCGATCTTCTTCTGGCCGATGAGCCGACCGGCTCCATCGACCCCGACATGGGCGAACGCCTGTTGCGCCTGTTTGTCGAGCTGAACCGGCTGGGCACCACGGTCTTGATTGCAACGCATGACCGCCATCTGGTCGAATCTCTGGGTGTGCGCGAATGGCGTCTGTCAGGCGGCAGCCTGCATGAAGTGCCGCAAAAGGGGCGCAGCTGACATGGCCGCACGCGCCCCCCTTCTTCCCGATGAACATGAAGGCGAATGGTCGCTGACCGGCGTCATCGCCGTCATGTGCTTTCTGGCGTGCCTCACACTGGGCATCGCGCTGGCCGTATCGCGCGCCTCCGCCGTATGGAGCGAGGGGCTTTCCGGCACCGGCACAATACTCGTGCCCGCCGATGGTCTGGTCTCGCCCGAAGATGGCGCCCGCGCGGTAGCCGATGCCGTGCGCCGCCTGCCCGGCATTGCCGAAGTGCGCATTGTCAGCCGGGCCGAGTCAGACGACATGCTGCGGCCCTGGCTCGGCAATGTCAGTCTCGATGGCTTGCCGCTGCCTGTTCTGGTCGCTGTGTCGTTTGAGGGATCTGCGCGCCCTGCCAATGCGGAAATGGAAGCCATCGTCGCCGCAGCAAGCCCCGGCGCGTTGTGGGACGATCACGGCGTCTGGCGCGAAGACCTGCAGCGCCTGTCCGCCATGCTCTCGGCCATCTCGCTGGGCGTTCTGGTGCTGATCGCGCTGGCTGCGGTTGCCACCATCGTTTTTGCTACACGCGCAGGTCTTGAATCGCACCGCGAGATTGTCGAGGTGCTGCACCACATCGGCGCCCGCAACCAGTTCATCGCCCATGAATTCGAACGGCGCTTTCTGTTGTTGGGATTGAAGGCAGGAGCGCTTGGCCTGTTGCTGGCCGTCGGTGTGCTGCTCCTGTTTGCCAACACGGACATGCTGGCGTCAGGCGGCGAATTCTATCTGCCGCGCCTGTCGCTGGCGGCCTCCGACTGGCCGTGGCTCGTCGCCGTGCCGCTGGCCACTTCGCTTATTGCCACCGTGACGGCGCGCCTGACCGTGATGCGCGTGATCGGACGCATGCCGTGATGAGGCTCGTCCTTCTTGACCGCGATGGTGTCCTGAATGAGGACCGGCCCGACAGTGTGAAGTCACCCGGCGAGCTGGTGATGATTGATGGCGCGGCCTCTGCTGTGGCGCGGCTGAATGCGGCGGGCATGAAAGTCGCCCTTGTCACCAATCAGGCTGTTGTCGGCCGAGGGATCATCGATACTGACATGCTCGCGCGCATCCATGAGAAGCTGTTTGACGCGCTTGCGCGTGAAAAGGCGCGGCTCGATTCGGTCCACATCGCAACCGACCCGCCCGGTGCGCCCAGCCAAAGGCGCAAGCCCGCGCCCGGCATGCTGCGCGAAGCCATGGAAAAATGGCGCGCCACGCCCGCGGAAACCATGATGATCGGTGACGACCTGAAAGACCTTGAAGCCGCGCATGCGGCTGGCGTTAATGCCGCCCTCGTGCGTACGGGCAAAGGCGCAAAAGTGCAGGCGGGCGGCATCCCGCCGCATCTCGGCCCGATTTGCGTCTATGATTCACTGGCCCACGCGGTGGACCAGCTCTTGAGCAGAACCTGACATGCGCTTCTTTAGAAGCCTTGCAAGTGCGGTGAGCCTTTTGATCCTTGCCCTGGCGGCGGGGTTTCTGGTGTTTGTGGCAACCCTGCCCGGCCCGGGCGAAAACCCCGCACCCGCCGACGGCATTGTCGCCCTGACCGGCGGCGAACAGCGCATCGAGGCAGCACTTGCGCTTCTCGCTGACGGCAAGGCCAGGCGCCTTCTCATTTCAGGGCTGCACCCCGATACGCTGCGCGAGGATGTGGCGGCGCGCGCAGGCGCCCGCCCCTTTATGGATTGCTGCATTGATCTTGACTGGATCGCCCAGAACACCGAGGGCAACGCGGGCGCAGCCGCACGCTGGGCGCGTGACCACAGCTTTTCGCGCATCATCGTTGTCACGGCGAATTACCACATGCCGCGCGCCATTCTGGAACTTGAGACGGCCATGCCCGAGACCGACTGGGTGCCCTATGCCGTCGTGCCAGAAATCATTGCAGCCGAAGACTGGTGGCAGGATGCCGATGCCATGCGCCTTCTGGGCAGCGAATACATGAAGCTGATTGCAGCAGGCGGGCGCGCCGGCATGCGCTGGCTGGCTGACAGCCTCAACAACTAGGGAACGCGCCATGATCTTCATCCGCTCGTTCCTGTTTACGGTATGGTTCGCCCTGCTGTCTGTGGTGCTGAACCTTGCATGGCTGCCCGCCTTCCTGCTGCCCCGCCGCTTTACCGTTGTGGGCGTACGACTGTGGGCGCAAGGCACGCTGTGGGGCCTTCGCGTTTTTGCCGGCATGACGCTGGAGGTGCGCGGCCGCGAGAACATGCAGAGCGGCGCGTGCCTTTATGCATCCAAGCATTTTGCGATGTGGGAGACGGTCGTGATGAACGCGATCCTGACCGATCCCGCAACCGTCCTGAAGAAGGAGCTGATGCTGATTCCGTTTTACGGCTGGTATGTCTGGAAGTCGGGCAACATCGCCATTGACCGCGGCGCCCACGCCAAGGCCATTCGCCGCCTGATCGCGCGCGCGAAAACTGTCGTTGCTGAAAAGCGCCCGATCCTGATTTTCCCGGAGGGCACGCGCAGCCGCCCCGGCCAGGCGCCCGATTACAAGCCGGGCGTTGCCGCACTCTATTCGCAGCTCGACATTGCTTGCGTGCCTGTCGCGCTGAACTCCGGCCTTTACTGGCCGCGCAAGGGATTTACGCGCAGGCCCGGCAAGGTGATTGTCGAGTTTCTGGAGCCGATCCCGCCGGGTCTGAAGCGGGCGGAATTCATGTCAACACTTGAGACCCGCATTGAAACGGCAACGGACCGCCTGCTGGCGGAAGCGGGATTTAGAAAAAACTGAGCGGTGCCAGCACGATAAAGCTGACATGACGGTTAAGAACTTTTCAAGAACAAACATTGACCCTGAAGGTCATCAAACCTAAACTTTGCCCCTGTTTCAGTTGGGTTTGCACGCGCCAATGTGCGCCGCCCGTCCCGGAGTCTGCGTCCCACGATGTCTGCCCCCATAAGCCCCGAACCTGCCCTGGAACTGCCCCGCGTTTCGCAGGAAGTCTGGGACATGAAGTACCGCCTGAAGGCGCAGGACGGCACGCCCGTCGATGCGACGCTGGCGCATACATGGGCGCGCGTGGCGCTGGCACTGGCGCGCGCGGAGAAGCCGGAAGACCAGCGCAAATACGCGCTCGAATTTTCAGCCGCCCTCGCCGGGTTCCGCTTTCTGCCTGCGGGCCGCGTGATTGCAGGCGCCGGTACCGGCCGCGCCGTGACGCTGTTCAATTGCTATGTGATGGGAACGGTTCCCGACAGCATCAGCGGCATTTTCGACTCGCTGAAAGATGCCGCCCGCACCATGCAGCAGGGTGGCGGCATCGGCTGTGATTTTTCCACCATCCGCCCCAAGGGCGCACCTGTCATCAGCGTCGGCGCCGATGCCTCTGGCCCGCTTTCCTTCATGGATGTGTGGGATGCGATGTGCCGCACCATCATGTCGGCGGGATCACGCCGCGGCGCGATGATGGCGACCCTGCGCTGCGACCATCCCGACATCGAAGACTTCATCGACGCCAAGCGGGAGCCGGGCCGCCTGCGCATGTTCAATCTGTCGGTCCTGGTGACAGACGCCTTTATGGCGGCAGTCGAACAGGATGCTGATTGGGATCTGGTGTTTGACGGCCGCATCTGGCGCACGCTGAAGGCGCGCGCGCTGTGGGACCGCATTATGGCGGCGACCTATGCGTATGCAGAGCCGGGCGTCATCTTCATTGACCGCATCAATGCGGCCAACAATCTTTCCTGGTGCGAGACGATTGCGGCCACCAATCCGTGCGGTGAGCAGCCGCTGCCGCCTTATGGCGCCTGTCTTCTGGGGTCGGTCAATCTCGCCGCCCTTGTGCGCAAGCCGTTCAGCGACGACGCCCATATCGACGAGGCAGAGCTTGCCCGGCTGACCGCCACCGCCATCCGCATGCTCGACAATGTGGTGGACATTTCAAACTACCCGCTGCCGCAGCAGCAGGCAGAAGCCCTGGCCAAGCGCCGCATTGGCCTGGGTGTGACCGGCCTTGCCGATGCGCTGATTTTCTGCCGCGCACGCTATGGCAGCCCGCATGCGCTGGCGCTGGTGGACCGCTGGCTGGCGATCATCAAGAATGCCGCCTATCGCGCATCGGCCTTGCTGGCCGCCGAGAAGGGCGCGTTCCCGCTCTATGACGCAGAAAAATTTCTGGCGACCCCGATGGTCGCATCGCTCGACAGCGATGTGCGCGCACTGATCGCCCGGCACGGCATCCGCAATGCGCTTTTGACCTCCATCGCGCCGACCGGCACGATCTCGCTTTTGGCTGGAAATGTCTCAAGCGGCATTGAACCCGTTTTTGCGCTCTCCTATCGCCGGAAAATCCTGCTGCCCGATGGCAGCCACCGCGAGGAGCTGGTCGAGGATCACGCCCTTGCCCGCTTCCGCGCAATGTTCGGGCCAGATGAAGCCCTGCCCGCTTACTTCGTCACGGCAGAAACGCTTTCGCCCGCCGATCATCTGGCGGTTCAGGCAACGGCCCAGCGCCATATCGACAGCGCGATTTCCAAAACCATCAACTGCCCGGAGGACATCTCGTTTGATGCCTTCAAGGACATCTACGCCCGCGCCTATGCGATGGGCTGCAAGGGCTGCACGACCTACCGGCCCAATCCGGTCACCGGCTCGGTGCTGTCGGTTGTCGAAGAAAAAGCGGAACCCGCACCCGCACCGCACGCCGCCCCCGAAGACATGCGCGAGCCGGGTGAGGCGCCACCGCGCCGCATCGCACCTGTCGCGACCTCCGGCGGCGTCGTTTACATGTCGCGTCCGCTCGACCGCCCCGACACGCTGCCGGGCGAGACCTACAAATTGCGCTGGCCCGAAAGCGATCACGCGCTTTACATCACCATCAACGACATCATTCAGGATGGCCGCCGCCGCCCCTTCGAGATTTTCATCAACTCGAAAAACATGGAGCATTTCGCCTGGACCGTGGCGCTGACCCGCATGATCTCGGCGGTCTTCCGCCGCGGCGGCGATGTGTCATTCGTGGTCGAGGAGTTGAAGGCCGTGTTTGATCCGCGCGGCGGCCAGTGGATGAACGGGCGCTATGTGCCCTCGATCCTTGCGGCCATTGGCGGCGCGATTGAGCAGCATCTGATTGCCATTGGCTTCATGCCCGCGCCGCAAAAGCCGCAACCGCACGAAAGCGAGCCTGCCACGCGCGAGGCCTCAACCGGCGCGGAAGTCGAAACGGCAGACAGGGAGGATGGCGCGCGCAGCCCGCGCCTGTCCTTTTGCCCGCGCTGTGGCCAGGCGGCCCTGATGCGTGCGGAAGGGTGTGATACCTGCCTTGAATGCGGCTATTCGCGCTGTGGCTGATGACAGGCCATGAGCGCGCCGCTTGTTTCCAACGCGGATGCGCGCCGGCTTTTTCTCGACCGCCATCACTTGAGTGCGCGCCGCCCCGGCCCGGCGCGGCCCGATGGCGTCGCAAGGCTGATTGAAGAGCTGGGCTTTGTGCAGGTCGATTCCATCCGCGCGGTGGAGCGCGCGCATCACCACATTCTGCATGCCCGTCTTCCCGCCTATCGCCCGCGCGTGCTGGAGCGCCTGCAGAAGGATGCGCGCGTCTTCGAACACTGGACGCATGATGCGTCGCTCATCCCGATTGCCTTCTATCCCTATTGGCAGCACGTCTTTGCCTTCTACCGCGCGCACACCGCCCGGAATGCCTGGTGGCAGAAAATGTTGCCGGAGAAAAAGATGATCCGGCAATTGCTGGCCGAAGTGGAAAAGCGCGGCCCCGTCACTGCGCGCGACTTTGCCCATATGGGCGAACGCAAGGGTGCCTGGTGGGGCTGGGCCCCGCACAAGACGGCGCTGGAATATCTCTGGTTCACCGGCGAACTGGCGATTGCGGCGCGCGATGGATTTGAAAAGATCTATGACCTTTCCGCCCGCGTGATCCCGCAACAGCATCGCAGCGAGAAACCTTCGCGCGCCGACATGGTGCGCTGGGCGGCGGATGCGGCGCTCTCTCGCCTCGGTTTTGGCAGCGCGCGCGAGATCGCCAAATTCTTTGACATGATTACGCCCGAGGAAGCAGAAAAGGCATTGGCCGCGCGTGACGATGTGCTTGAGGTCGTGATCGAAGGCGCAAGAGGCGAAAAAAACACCCATGCCATGATGCGCCGCGAAACCTTTGAGACGCTGGCAAATGTGCCACCGCCGCAAAAACCTCTGCGCTTTATCAACCCCTTTGACCCTGTGTTGCGCGACCGCAACCGCGCCCGCCGCCTGTTCGGCTTTGACTATACGATTGAAGTTTTCACCCCCGCCGCCAAACGCAAATATGGCTATTACGTGCTGCCGTTGCTGGAGGGTGACCGCTTTGTCGGCCGGGCCGATGTGCGCGCCGACCGCAATGACGACAGCCTTGTGATCGCCAAAGTCTGGTGGGAGAAGGGTGTAAGGCCATCCGCCGCGCGGACCGATGCTCTGGCGCGCGCGGGCGAGAGGCTGGCGCGCTTTTGCGGCGTGTCAAAGACCATCATCCATCAGGTGAAAGACGCATGAGAGTGTTTTCTGCCCTGCGTTACTACTGGCCGGTCACGCTCTTCTTCGTTCTCGTTGCGGCGTGGAGTGCGTGGTGGATTGTCGCCGCATCCATGTTTGAAGACGCGCTGGAGGCAATGCGCACTAACGGCCAGAGCGATGTGCGCCTGGCCTATGAGCGCGTGGAGATTGGCGGCTATCCCTTCCGCGTCGAGGCTGAATTCCGCAACCTGCAGATGGAATGGCGCGGCGGAAAATTCCGCGCCGAACGGGCAATTGCCCACGCACTCGCCTGGAAGCTCTCGCACATCGTCGGCGAGGCCGGCGGTGAAAAGGCGCTGACGCTTACCACCGCGCCGCGCGAGACGATGACGATCACGCCAGACATTCTGCGCCTCAGCGCCATCATCAATGGCGATGGCGGCTTCCGGGTGGACGCCGTTTTCGGCGGTGCGCAAACATCCTTCGCGCTGGCGGATGGCCGCAACCCGGCGCTCTATGCGCGGCTGTTTGAATTCCACGCCCGCAGCGTGGAGGGCGGCGGCGCTGATCTGGTGCTCGCCGCCGCCGATGTGGAACTGCAGCGCGGCTTTGTCACCACGCTGGGCGAAAAAATTCCCTCGGCCCGCTTTGATGCGCGCTTCAAAAGCCTGCCGCCAGATGATGGCGCCGCCATTCTTTCAGCCCTTGAAAGCTGGCCGGAGTTCCTTGCGCGCTGGGCCGCGGCTGGTGGTGCGGTTGATCTGAAATCGCTTGCGCTTAACTGGGGCCGCTTTGAGATGACGGCCAAGGGCGCGTTGACGCTCAGCACCGATGGCGATCCAGAGGGCGCGCTGCGCCTTGATGTGAAGGGATCAGACGGGCTTGTGGCCGCCCTGCGGGAGGGTGGCGCACCTTACGCCAACCTTGCGGGCTGGGCGGTGGACATTCTCTCGCTTGCCGGATTTGCGGGCGGCACCGCCGATGCGCTCAGCCTGCCGCTGGAACTGAAAGACGGCGTGCTGTCGCTCGACGCCAGCCCCGGCTGAGCTCACTTCTTTTCCGGGTTGCGCCCGAAATTCGTTGCCGCCACGTCCTGACCCGCTTCGATGATCGAGCGGCGGATGGCCCGCGTGCGCGCAAAGAGATTGAACAGCGCATCGCCATCGCCCCAGCGGATCGCGCGCTGCAAGGCGGTCAGATCCTCGGTAAAGCGCTGGAGCATTTCAAGAACTGCCTCGCGGTTGTTCAGGAACACGTCGCGCCACATGACGGGGTCAGACGCGGCGATGCGCGTGAAATCACGAAAGCCGCCCGCCGAATATTTGATGACTTCGGATTGCGTGACCTCTTCAAGGTCCGCCGCCGTGCCCACAATGTTGTAGGCGATCAGATGCGGCAGATGGCTGGTGATGGCGAGCACCAGATCATGGTGGCGCGGCTCCATCACCTCCAGCCTGCTGCCACACGCGCGCCAGAAGGCCGAGAGTTTCTCAACCGCCACATGGTCTGCGCCCGACAACGGCGTCAGAATGCACCATCGCCCGTCAAACAGTTCCGCAAAGCCTGCCTCGGGGCCGGAATGTTCGGTGCCCGCAATCGGATGGCCGGGAATGAAATGCACGCCATCGGGCACGTGCGGCCCGCAATCGCGGATGACCGCACTTTTGACCGAGCCGACATCGGAAACAATCGCGCCCTTTTTCAGATGCGGCGCGATCTGCGCCATGGCGGGCCCCAAGGCGCCCACCGGCAGGCACAGCATGACGAGATCGGCGTCGCGCACCGCCTCTTCCATGGTCGCGTGAACCGAATGGCAGAAGCCAAGCCGCGTGACGGTGGCCCGCGTCGCTTCGCTGCGCGCATGGCCGCTGACATGACCGGCAATATTGCCGCGCCGCATGGCATGCGCCAGAGACGAGCCGATAAGGCCAAGGCCGATCAGCGCGACGCGCTCAAAAATCACGCTCATGGACGCGCCTTCACAAAATCGGCAAGGGCAGCCACAACCAGCCGGTTTGCCTCTTCCGTTCCAACAGTCAGACGCAAGGCGTCGGGCAGGCCGTAATTGCGCACACCGCGCAGGATAAGGCCGCGCGCCATCAGGAAGCGGTCGGCATCATCTGCCGTCTTTCCCGCCTCGTGGCCGAAATGGATAAGCAGGAAATTGCAGACGCTGTCGTCCACCTGAAAGCCAAGCGCGCGGATTTCATGCGTCAGCCATGAAAGCCATTTGTCGTTATGCGCTTTCGATTGGGCAACATGCGCGCGGTCTTCAACCGCCGCCGCTGCCGCCGCCTGCGCAGGCACGGAGACGTTAAAGGGGCCGCGCGCCCGGTTCAGATGGCCCACAATCTCCGGTGCAGCGTAAAGCCATCCTGCCCTCAACCCGGCCAGCGCGTAAATCTTGGAGAAAGTGCGCGTGAAGATGACCTGCGGATTGGCTGAAGCCAGCCCAAGCCCGGATTCATAATCACCCTCATCGACATATTCGGCATAGGCCGCATCAATCACGAGCAGCGCATGGCCCGGCAACGCATCAAGAAGCCGCTTGACCTCGCCCTTCTTCAGATAGCTGCCGGTCGGATTGTTAGGATTGGCCAGAAACACGATGCGCGTGCGCGGCCCCATGCGCGCAATCATCGCATCAATATCGACGATGCGCCTGGGCTCGGGCGCCACCACGGGCACTGCGCTCGCCGCCAGTGCCGCGATCCGGTAAACAAGGAACGCATGCTCGCTGTAAAGAACCTCGTCACCCGGGCGGCAATAAACCTGCGTGATGAGATGCAGCAATTCGTCCGAGCCATTGCCGCAAATGATCCGCTCGGCATCCAGCCCGTGCACGCGTGCAATCGCTTCGCGCAACAGGCGCGACGACCCCTCAGGATAGTTCGCCAGTTGCCCCGCCGCTGCGCGATAGGCTTCCAGCGCCTTGGGGCTGGGGCCAAGCGGTGATTCATTGGACGAGAGCTTGAACACACGCTGCGCGCCGGGCGCAGCCGCGCGGCCGCCGACATAAGGCTCGATATCGAGAATGCCGGGAACCGGCTCAAGCACGCCGGGGCTGGTTGCAGGCTTTTTCATCGTCGTCATGTTCTGTCCTTGGGCGCAAGCTGCCGCGCATAGGCGCCAATGACCGCAACATGACTGACAGTATCGCGAGCCGCTTTGGCAAATTGTGAAAGCCGCGCATCGCCGGGCGCAACAAATCCCGGCACCTGCACCAGAAAGAGGTTGTGTGATTTCTGCTTGTCTTCGTTGAGGCCATCGATCACTGCACCCTCAAGACCGTGCGGCTTCATCAGATTGATCAGCCGCCCCCGGCTGACATCCGGGCCAACTTCAACCACGATCAGGCTGATGTCATCGCCGCTCTCCTCGGGAGCAGCCGACGCCAGCACAAAGGCCGAGGGGCCTGCCCCTTCCAGAAAGGGCAGGCGCGCAATCACCAGCGGCTTGATGCCCTCGCCACGCCCCAGCTGGGTCCACCATGCTTGCGCTGCGGGTGCTTCGGCGCCCGGCGCGGGCACGATGCCGACAACGGCGGGCGAGGCGGCGCATTCCTGCACCACCTGATTGGCCTTGGCGAAAGCCGTCATCGGCGCCGATGAACCGAAATGCGCGCGCGCCAGATCCCAGTAATCCGGCGCGTCATCTCCTGAATAGACGGCGAGCGAAAAGCGCGCCTGCAGCGCAAGTTTCGCCGAAATGATCTCGCGCCACACGCGAAAGATGACATCAAGCGGCAGATTGCCGGTGTGGCGTGATGCCAGACGGCGGAGAATCTGCGCCTCGCGCCCCGGCCGCATGGCGGTTGCGAGCGTAGCGGTGCCCGCGCCCATGCCCTTGGCCGCCGAGATCGCAGAAACGGTTTCGGCGCGCTTGAGGATCAGATCGTGGATTTTCGCATCCACCGTATCGATGGTCTTGCGCAGGCGCGTCAGCGTGGCCGCACTGCCCGGCTTTGGTGCTGCCGGTTTCTTGTTTTCGCTCATCTTGCTTTGGCCGCTGGCCAGCCCTCTCTGCGTACCAACATTTGCGGGGCGCCATGCCCTAACGCCCCACCGCCATTTTGGCCGAGCGCGCCCGCCCACGCAAAGAAAAGATTGACAGGAAGCCACGCCGGGCCCGAATGAACAGCAGAGGAAAGCGGGGGCGCAGCGCCCCCTTATTTGTCAGGGTTTGGCGGGGAATGACAAAAGACGCGGACCATCCGGCGAACCCGCCCGGCTTTGATGGCCGCATGATTTTCTCCGGCCCGAAGGCGCTCAAACTCGACAGCGGCGAAATCATCGATCCCCTGACGATTGCCTGGTGCACGTGGGGGAAGCTTGACGCCGCGCATTCGAACGCCATCCTGATCTGCCATGCGCTGACGGGCGACCAATATGTTGCCGCCACAAACCCGCAGACCGGCAAACCGGCCTGGTGGCCGATGATGGTGGGGCCCGGGCGCACCTTCGACACCGACAGATACTTCGTCATCTGCGCCAATGTGATCGGCGGCTGCATGGGCTCCAGCGGCCCGGCAACGATCAATCCGGCAACGGGCGAGGCCTTTGGCCTTTCCTTTCCCGTCATCACCATCGCCGACATGGTGCGCGCGCAGGCGATCCTGATGGATCATCTGGGCATCGAGCGCCTGTTATGCGTGGCCGGCGGCTCCATGGGCGGCATGCAGGTGCTGGAATGGGCGGCGAGCTATCCCGAGCGTGTGGTCTCTGCCATTCCGATTGCCACCGCCGCGCGCCATTCAGCGCAGAACATCGCCTTTCACGAGGTTGGCCGTCAGGCCGTGATGGCCGATCCCGACTGGGAGAAAGGCCGTTATGCGGCCTTGGGCAAACAGCCCGCCAAGGGCCTTGCCGTGGCGCGCATGGCTGCTCACGTCACCTATCTCTCCGAGCAGGCGTTGCAGCGCAAGTTCGGACGCAATCTGCAGGATCGCGCCAAACTCTCTTTCGGTTTTGACGCCGACTTCCAGGTTGAATCCTATCTGCGCCATCAGGGGGCGAGTTTCGTTGATCGCTTTGACGCGAACTCCTATCTCTACATCACGCGCGCGATGGACTATTTCGACCTTGCCGCCGCCCATGGCGGACACCTGGCCAATGCTTTCCGCAACACGAAGACGCGCTTCTGCGTGGTCTCATTCACCAGCGACTGGCTGTTTCCGACATCCGAAAGCCGCCGCATTGTCCATGCGCTCAATGCCGCTGCGGCCGATGTGAGCTTTGTCGAGTTTGCCACTGACAAGGGCCATGACGCCTTTCTGCTCGACGAGCCGGAGATGTTTGCAACCCTGTCGCGCTTCATGCAGTCGGTGGCGGATCGTGCGGGCCTGAGGGATGCCGCGCCATGAGCACCTTGCGCCCGGAACTTGCCGCCATTGCCGGACTTGTGGCGCCCGGATCGCGCGTGCTCGACGTCGGGTGCGGCGACGGCGCACTGCTGGAATATCTCGTGCGCGAAAAGGGCGTCACCGGCCGCGGCATGGAGCTGAGCCAGGCGGGTGTGAATGCCTGCGTTGCACATGGTCTTTCGGTTGTGCAGGGCGACGCAGACACGGACCTTTCCGACTATCCGTCATCGGTTTTCGACTTCGTGATTTTGAGCGAAACCATTCAGGCGACCCGCCGCCCGAAATCCGTGCTCACCGAAATCATGCGCATCGGCGCGCGCGGCATCGTCTCACTGCCGAATTTCGGGCACTGGAAGGTGCGCCTGCAGCTTCTGTTCTCTGGCCGCATGCCGGTGACGCGCACGCTGGACCATTCCTGGCACGACACGCCGAACGTGCATCTTTGCACGATCGCCGACTTTGCCGCTTTGTGCGCCGAGTGTGGTGTGCGGATCGAAAAGGCGTTCACCCTGTCGCGCGGGCGCCTGCGCGAAATCCGTGCGGGCAGCCGCACCGGCAATCTTCTGGCCGAAACCGCNNTTTTCTTGCACCTCCTCCGCAACTTTTTGCGGGGGTGAGCGGAGCGCAAGAGATCGCCCTTGCGATCCGGGTGGGGGTTCTTGTTCTCTGCCGATTTCCCCCACCCGCGATGCAAGCGCATCGCTGGCCTCCCCCGCACGAAGTCGTGCGGGCGGAGGCGAAAGAGAACTCCCTACCCCCTCGCCCACGCTGGCTGAGGACGAGATCGCGCCCGCGCCACCTTGAGCCCGCCTGAGGGGGCAACCATCGCCTTGGTCGCTTCGACCATCAACAGCCCCGCACTGCCGCGCAGCACAACGCGCCCGATCCGCTCCCAATTGCGGCCATGGCGCATGATGAGCGCCGAATTGACCGGCGGCCCATAAAGCACTTCATCAAACCGCTCCGGCGCAAACATCGCCTCGCGCACCAGCCGGTCAAGCTGCGCGCGCGAATAGGGATGGCCATAGCCGAACGGCGTGCGCGTGGACGCCGACCACAGGCTGCGCCGGTTGGGCGTGACGATCAAAAGCCGCCCATCAGGTTTGAGCACGCGCCAGATCTGGCGCAACAGCGTGCGCCACACTTCGCTGGTCTCAAGCCCGTGCACCAGCACCACGCGGTCAAGCACACCATCATCCAGCGGCAGATCCGTCTCATGCACCAGCGCCACACGCGAGGGGCCCTGTCGTGGCCAGACGGCAGCACCCTGCGGCGCAGGCATGAGCGCAATCACGCACGCGGCCTCGCCCACAAAGGGTGCAAGATAGGGCGTGGCATAGCCGATGCCCGCCAGCCTCAATCCGCGCACATCCGGCCAGATCAGGCGCAGGCGCCGGCGCACCAGCCGCCGGGCGATGGTGCCCAGACGCGAGTCATAGAACTGGCGGAAGACGGAAAGATCAGGATGCATCCAGACCGGCGCGTTGGCATTGGGGCATGGCGCCGATTCTATGCGAGGCGGCCTGATTGCCCAAGCCCGATCCCGGGATAGGATGGCCGGGTACGCAGCACCCTGTTCAACGATGCAGCCATGCAGATCACCATCATTCCCTGCCTTTCCGACAATTACGCCTATCTGATCGAGACGCACGGCGCGGTTGGCGTGGTGGATCCGTCGGAGGAAGCCCCCGTCGTTGCGGCATTGGAGAAAAGGGGGCTGAGGCTTACCCACATTCTCAATACCCATCATCATTTCGATCACACGGGCGGCAATGTGGCGCTGAAGGCGCGTTATGGTGCAAGCATCATCGGCCCCGAAGCCGACCGCCACCGAATTCCCGGGCTGGATCAGGGCGTCACCGAGGGCGAGGCCGTGATGATCGGCGATGCCAAGGCTGCAATCATCTCCATCCCGGCCCACACCAGCGGCCACATCGCCTTTCACTTTTCCGCCAGCGGTGACGTGTTCACCGGCGACACGCTGTTTGCGATGGGCTGTGGCCGCCTGTTTGAGGGAACGCCAGACGACATGTGGCGCGCGCTGTCGAAACTTGCCGCCCTGCCGCCGCACACGCGCGTGTGGTGCGGCCATGAATATACGCAGAGCAACGGCCGCTTTGCGCTGACCGTGGATGGCGGCAATTCCGCGCTGCACGCGCGCATGGAGGCCGTGAACGCAGCACGCGCCAGAAACATGCCCACCATGCCCTCAACCATTGGCGATGAGATCGCGACCAATCCCTTCATGCGCGCGAAGGAGCCTGCGCTGGCCGCCGCCTGCGCCATGACAGGCAAGCCGCCCGCAGAGGTGCTGGGTGAGATCCGCCGCCGCAAAGACAGTTTCCGGTGAGCCATGAATGCTGACGAGATCATCGCCCTGCTGCAATTGCAGCCCCATCCCGAGGGCGGCCACTACCGCGAAGTTTTCCGCGATCAGGCGCAAGCCAATGGCCGCGCGCATTCAACCGCGATCTATTTCCTGTTGAAGGCGGGCGAGGAAAGCCGCTGGCACCGCGTTGATGCCGCCGAATGCTGGCATCTTTATGCGGGCAGCGCACTTGTGCTCGAGACAACCAGCGCTCCGCGCCCCGAAGGCGCCCCCGAAGTCACTCGCATCATGCGTCACACGCTCGGCATGGATCTGTCGGCGGGCGAGCGTCCGCAGCTGATTGTGCCCGCCCGTCACTGGCAACGCGCCTGGCCCACCGGCGCATTCAGCCTTGTGGGTTGCACCGTTGCGCCGGGCTTTGAGTTTTCAGGTTTTGAGATGGCGTGAGGGGTGGGGTCTCACCCCGGCCCCTTGCCCTGCAGCGCCAACGCTTTTTGATAGGCCGGGCGCGAGGTGCACCGTTCCAGATAGGCGCGCACGTGCGGTGCATCAGCCAGAATTTCCGGCGCGCGCGCGTAAGCCAGAACTGTCACCATCATCACATCAGCGGCGCTGAACGCTGACCCCGCAATATAGGCGCGGTCCGACAATTCCTTGTCGAGAACGGCCATGCGTGCTTTGGCATTGGCAAGCGAATTGGCGCGCCGTTCCGCTACGCCCGGCGTATCCTTGGCAAACGTGTCACACACAAACACATCGAATACCGGCTGCTCTACCGTGTTGACGGCAGCAAAGCACCATTGATCGTGCACCGCGCGCTCGCGCGTGCCTGCCTTGGGGATGAGCTTGCCCGCCTTGTCGGCGATATAGTTCACGATGGCGGCTGATTCAAAAAGCGAGAAGTCGCCATCGCTCATCGCCGGCACTTTGCCAAACGGGTTATGGCGCACATGCTCCGGCGATTTGTGCTCGGCCTTCTGCACGTCATTCCATTTCACCTGATAGGGCATGCCCAGCTCCTCAAGCAGCCACACCGGGCGGATGTCACGCACAATGCCTTTGAGGAAGGGCGGAAAATTGTATGTCGAATGGATCGTAATCATTTCTGTTCCCTCTTGCCTCATCAGACAGCGTTCGCGTGTGCAAGGAACCGTGTCCCGAAGACGAGGTCCCAGCCATTGTTGTAATTCTCGCGCAGCTTGCCGGCATCGGCGCCCGCCATGTGTGCAAACTTGCCATGTGTCAGCCGCACGCGGGTGACGCTGGCCGAGACGGCGTCAAAGTGCAATTCAACTTCTGATGAGAAACGCGCCTCGCGCCCCACATGCCATGTATAGGCAAGGCACCTGCCCGGCTCCCAGACAATGATCTCGCCCCATTGGCTTTCACGGCCGTCGCGCGCGCGCTCGTAAACACGGCCGCCCACGCGCGGTTCCATGCCGCACCACACGGCGTCAGCGCCAAAGATTGAGTGCGAGGCAAGCGGCCACCACAGATGCATGTCCTGCGTGAACCGACGGAACACTTCGGCTGCGGGCCGGTTGACGGTAATCTCTTTTTCCACAATTGGCGGTTCGCTGATCGTATCAGCCACGGTCTT
This sequence comes from Alphaproteobacteria bacterium UBA2784, assembly GCA_002352285.1. Classification (GTDB taxonomy): domain Bacteria; phylum Pseudomonadota; class Alphaproteobacteria; order Micropepsales; family Micropepsaceae; genus UBA2784. Next base: position 40,022 of record DEIC01000076.1, read on the forward strand.
TTCCTTTCATTGCAACGGCCTTCTCGCGCTTCGGCGGCGCTTCGGCATGAGCGGCAAAACGTGCCAGCGCATCATCCCAGAACATGTCAAACCAGCGGCGCAGCGCCTCAAGCCCGCTGGCTTCGATGCGGTAAAGGCGGCGCGTGCCATCGCGTTGCTCGCTCACCAGATGCGCGTCCTTCAGGATTTTGAGGTGCTGGGAGACGGCGGGCCGGCTGACCGGCATGCCGCGCGCAAGGGCCGAAACCGGCTGCGGCCCGTGCCGCAGTTTTTCAAAGACCGCGCGCCGCGTGGGATCGGACAGGGCGGCAAGCGCATCCGCGCCACAATGGGCAAGTCGGGGGGCCGGGCGGGCAGGTGCAGCGGGGCGCTTCTTTGCGTAAGTCATAACTTACCAATACGCCCCGGAAAAAGGTAAGTCAAGCCTTACGGAAGGCCGTGGAAGGCAAGAGTCAGGCTTTGCTGCGCCCGTACTTCTTCTGAAGCCACGCCAGAACCTCTCTCTGCTCCTTTGCCGACGCACGCCGGATCTGGATCAGGAGCTTGCTCACGCTGGGTCTGTCTGGCGTCAGGTTCCTGGCCCCTTCGTTGCACACCGAACAGACGGCAAAGAGGTTGCCCGCCGAATTGTCACCGCCAGCTGAGATATCAATGCGATGGCCAATGTGAAGGCGCGTCTTGCGACCCGTGTCATAGGGGTGGTCCTCACCCGCAACGGCGCCGCACATCTGGCACGTAAACCCGTTCCGGTCGAGAATGAATGCCCGCAGTTCCTTCGAGATTGAACGCGCGATCGCTGGACGCGGCTTGGCCTCTTCGAGGAGATATTCGCCCGGCTTGAGATCGCTGCGATCATTATGGGTGAGGATCTGATAGCCCTCTTCATTGCGCAATTCACGCACCCGCCGCGCCCACTCGGTGATGTTGCCTGCAACGCGGCGCAGCTCGCCGCTTTTCATCACACGGCCTATATTCTTCAGAAAATGCGCCCGGAGTTGATCGCGCGCAGCCATCGCCCTTACTCCGCCGCAAGGGCGCGGGACTGGACGCCAAGTGCTGCCGCAAGCTGCGCAGCCACAGCCCGCGCCACAGGCGGCGGAAACGCATTGCCAACCTGGCGATAGGCATTCGTCTTGCGCCCTGCAAATTGCCATGAGTCAGGAAAGCCCTGAATGCGCGCTACCATGCGCACAGTCAGCTTGGGATTCGCATCCGCAGGGAAATCACCGTCGGGCGGAAAATCTGAAACGCCGATCCCGTCGACGCCAAGCTCTGCCCATGCCTTGCGCGCCCGCGTGGGGCCGAGATCAGGGCCGCCATGCTTCTTTGATCCGCCGACAATCGTGGGAGCAATCTTCGCTGCCTTGTCACGCCATCGACCCGCACCGGGCCAGCCGCCCTCTGCCATCAGATCATGCAGCACATCACCAACAAATGGCGCAGACAGCGAAGGTTGAGGCGGCACAAATCCGGCTGCATACTGACGTTTGAGTGCCGCGATGATGACGCGCGGTCGCAGCTGCGGCACACCGAAGTCAGCGGCATTCACCCGAAGCCACCAAATGCGATAGCCGCATTTTTCGAGCGCAGCCTCAATGCGTTCCCGATAAAGTGCGAAGGCAGGATCAAGTATCCCCCTTACATTCTCGATCATCACGGCTTTGGGGTTGCACTGCGCGATCTGCTCGATGGCCACGCCGAAGAGATTGCGCTCGTCAGCCTCGCCCAGCTGCTTGCCCGCAATCGAAAAGGGCGGGCACGGCAACCCGCCAGCGTAAAGATCAATGCCTTTGAACTTCGAGGCATCAAAGTTCCGCAAATCTTCTTCCAGCACACGCCATTCAGGGCGGTTGAGGCGCAGCGTGGCGCAGGCCCATTTGTCGATCTCGACAAGTGCTTCGTGCTCGAACCCGGCCTGCTCCAGGCCAAGCGCCTGTCCGCCAGCGCCTGCACAGACTTCAATGGAGGAGAGTCGGGTCATGGCGGTAATTTGTTCGCCTTTTGATCCGGCCGCAACTCCAAATTTTGGGCCCCTCAATACATATGCTGGCCGCCATTGATGGAGAGCGTGGAGCCGGTCACAAACCCCGCCTCATCACCCACCAGAAAAAGCACGCCGCGCGCGATTTCCTCGGCCTTGCCAAGGCGGCCCACCGGAATCTTGGCAACGATCTTCTCGAGAACATTGGGTGGAACGGCGGCCACCATCTCGGTGTCGATATAGCCGGGCGCAATCGCGTTCACGGTCACGCCCTTGGCCGCACCTTCCTGCGCCAGCGCCTTGGTGAAGCCGTGGATGCCTGATTTCGCAGCCGCATAATTCACCTGGCCATATTGGCCGCCCTGCCCGTTGATCGAGCCGACATTGACAATGCGCCCGAACGAGCGGTCCAGCATGCCATCCCACACCGCCTTGCACATGTTGAAGCAGCCACCGAGATTGACGTCGAGCACTTCATCCCACTGCGCGCGCGTCTGGCGTTTCAGCGTGGCGTCGCGCGTGATGCCCGCATTGTTGACAAGCACATCAACGGGGCCGAGATCGGCAACGACTTTCGCCACACCTGCCTGACACGCGGCAAAATCGGCGACGTCCCATTTATAGGCCAGGATGCCGGTTTCGGCGGTAAAGGCCTTCGCCTTTTCCTCGTTGCCGGCATAGTTGGCGGCCACTTTCATGCCTGCCTTTTTCAGCATCACCGAAATCGCATGGCCGATGCCGCGGGTGCCGCCGGTCACGATTGCAACGCGTGTCATGTTTTCATCTCCCCAGATGTCTGCCGCAGCAAGTTTCAGCGTTCAACGCACAGGGCAATGCCCATGCCACCGCCGATGCACAAAGTGGCAAGTCCCTTCTTCGCATCGCGCTTCTGCATCTCGTGCAGGAGCGTGACGAGCACACGCGCGCCCGATGCGCCGATCGGATGGCCGATGGCAATGGCGCCACCATTAACGTTGACCTTCGACACATCCCAGCCAAGGTCTTTGTTGACGGCGCAGGCCTGCGCCGCAAAGGCCTCATTCGCCTCGATAAGATCAAGGTCGGCGGGGTTCCAGCCCGCCTTCTTCAACGCCGCACGCGAGGCGGGAATGGGGCCCGTGCCCATGATTTTCGGGTCAACACCGGCCTGCGCCCAGCTTTTGATATGCGCAAGCACTCTAAGGCCGCGTCTGGCCGCCTCTGCGGATGACATCAGCACAACAGCGGCGGCGCCATCATTGATGCCACTGGCGTTCGCTGCTGTCACCGTGCCGCCCTCTTTGAGGAAGGCGGGTTTCAGATCCTTGATGCCGTCATAGGTGACGCCATCGCGGATGAACTCATCCACATTGACGATGCGCTCGCCCTTTTTCTCTTTGATCGTGATCGGCGCGATCTCGTCAGCAAAGCGCCCGGCCTTGCGCGCCGCCTCTGCCTTGTTCTGCGAGGCAACCGCAAAGCGGTCCTGTTCCTCGCGTGTGATCTGCCACTGGCGCGCCACGTTCTCGGCGGTGTTGCCCATGTGATAGCCGTTGAAGGCATCCATCAGCCCGTCTTTCAGCATCGTATCGGTCAGCTCCAGCGCGCCCATCTTGGTGCCGTTGCGCAGATGCTGGGCATGCGGCGCCTGGCTCATGCTTTCCTGGCCGCCTGCAACGACAATGGTTGAATCGCCGTTTGTGATGGCTTGGTGGCCAAGCGCCACAGCGCGAAGCCCCGAGCCGCAAAGCTGGTTCATGTTCCAGGCCGGCACTTCAACCGGAAGCCCAGCGCCAATCGCGGCCTGACGCGCGGGGTTCTGGCCCTGTGCTGCAGTCAGGATCTGGCCGAGAATGACTTCAGACACTTCGCCCGGCTGAATCTTGGCGCGCTTGAGCACGTCAGCGATCACCTGTGCGCCGATCTGATGGGCAGGAAGACCCGAAAGCGCGCCGTTGAACGAACCAACGGCAGAGCGGGCAGCGGCAACGATGGCAACATCGGTCATGGGGCAAGACCTCTTTTCACATGAACTTATGCTGCGCAGCAAAGCATGAGCACAGGCCGATGGTAAATGACCTTTCGTGCGCGCCCGCGAAATGGAGTCAAGCGGCTGAAAGATCGCGGATTTCCCAATGTTCCCAATGAGGTTTGCTGCACCTGCATGCCGCATTGCGACAAAGCGCTTTACTCCCCCCGCCTGCGGTGGAATAACGCAGGAAAGAAGGGCCGTTGCGTCAAGGCGCGGCCCGGCAAAGTGCATCCGCCATGCGGCGCCGACATCGGCAGCAGGCAAGCGGGGATCGGGGAAACGAGGCAACCGTGACCGGCACGACGAAGGCGGGCGAAGGCCCGATCACCATCAAGAAATATGCAAACCGCCGCCTCTACAACACGGCGACGTCATCCTATGTCACGCTCGATCATCTGTGCGACATGGTCAAAGAGGGTGTGGAGTTCTCCGTGTTCGACGCCAAGACCGGCGAAGACATCACGCGCTCGGTTCTTACCCAGATCATTTTCGAGGAAGAGGGCAAGGGCCAGAACCTGATGCCGATCCGCTTCCTGCGCCAGCTGATCCAGTTTTATGGCGACAGCCTGCAAAGCCTCATTCCCTCCTATCTCGAACTGTCGATGGAAGGGATTTCGCGCAACGCCGAAAAATTCCGCGATCAGTTGACCCAGGCGCTGGGCGGCCCGCTGCAGGCCAAGTCAGGCTTCGGCATGATCGAGGAAATGACAAGGCGCAACGTGCAGCTGTTCCAGCGGGCGATGCGCGCCTTCTCGCCGTTTGCGTCGCGTGAAACGCCTGCTTCTGAGGCCGCGTCCGAAGCCACCACCGGCAGCACCAACGGCAAAGACGCGCACGCCAAACCCGCAGAAACGGAAGAGATCGCCGAACTGCGCGCCCAGGTCGAAGCCATGCGCCGCCAGCTCGACGCATTATCGAACCGGAAGTAATCCTGCTCGCACCGCACCCGCCCGGTTGAGCCAGATCAAACCGGCCTGCGCCCAATGCTGCTTACGCTGCGGGCCAATGACCCGCATCACCTATATCGAGCATACCGGCACCGAGCACAGCGTTGATGTTCCCGATGGCCTTTCCCTAATGGAGGGCGCGGTGCGCTTTACCGTGCCCGGCATTGACGGCGACTGCGGCGGGGCCTGCGCCTGCGCCACCTGCCATGTCTATATCGCCCCTGACTGGGCAGGCCTTGTTCCACCCATGGGAGAGCTGGAGCGCGACATGCTCGACTTCGCCTTTGACGTAACGCCCGAAAGCCGCCTCGCCTGCCAGATCAAGGTGAAGCCAGAGCTGGCGGGCATGATCGTGCGCACGCCCAAACGCCAATATTGACCTGAATCAAACCCAATCCTGACACCTGCGTCACGATTGTTCTCGGGAAGCAACGCCTGAACCAGCACCTGAAGGAGGACAAGATGGCGGAGCAGAAGACGGGACGCACTGTGCGCAAGGGCAAATGGGAAGTCACGATGACGCCCGACGATCTCTATCGCAACCCGATGGAGATTGCCTGGTCGTTTGATTACCTCTTCGGCAAGGGCAAGGTCGAAGACCTTTACAAACGCGCCAAGCAGAACCAGTGGGACGCAGACGAAACCCTGCCCTGGGACACGGTGGTTGATCCGTCGAACCCGCTGATCGACGACCGCAGCCAGGTGTTCCACAAAATGCCGTTCTTCAAGAAGCTGTCGAAGTCGCAGCAGGAGACGTTTACCGCGCATTCGACGGCCCAGGTGCTCTCGCAGTTCCTGCATGGCGAGCAGGGCGCGCTGATGACGGCTGCCTGCGTCACCCATTCGGTGCCCGACACGACCGCCAAGCTCTATGCCGCCACCCAGACGATGGACGAAGCCCGCCACGTCGAAGTCTATGCGAAATATTGCGAGAAGGTCGCCATGGTCTACCCCATGACGCCCTGGCTCAAACTGCTGATCGACGCAACGCTGAAGTCGGATCGCTATGAAAAGGTGATGATCGGCATGAACATGATCGTCGAGGGCCTTGCCCTTGGCGCCTTCAACAACATGTATATGGCGACGCGCTGCCCGCTTCTGAAGCAGCTGACCTTCAACGTGATGCGCGATGAATCACGCCACGTCTCGTTCGGCCATGTCTATCTCGGCCCCGTCATCAAGAAGCTCGACGAGGCCGCGCGCGAAGAGCTGGCCGACTTTGCCTTTGGCGCCGTCTCGCTGATTGCGGCCGGCACGCAGGTGTCGGGTACCCAGACGCTGGCCAGCCGCGCCGATCCGGGCTTCATCGAAGTCCTGAAAAATTCCGAGATCGACCCCGACGATTTCTTCAAGGGCATGCAGGAAGCCGTGGATGCCGGCATGATGGCGGAACTGCCACCGGGCCAGATCCATTCGCTGAAAGACCTGATGATCCCGGCGCTTTACCGCGTCGGCCTCATCACGCCGCGCGTGCAGAAGAAATACGAGGAGGCCGGCATTCCGGTCTTCACCGACCAGCGCATCCTCAACCAGATGGAAGGCGGCACGCCGCAGCTTGACGCGGCAGCCGAGTAAGAGATGAACGAACGGGCCACGCCCTCGACGGGTGACGCATTCTATCGCGACATCTGCCTGGGCGTGCCCGAGGCGATCATCGTTGCGGCCCATGACGGAATTATCCGCTGGATCAGCCCGGAAGCCGAGCGGCTTCTGGGCTATGCCGCCGCCGAGATTGCCGGCAAGAGCGTCACTGCTCTGGTGCCACCCCAGCCCGACCGGCCGATTGATGCCATGAAATGGCTGGAGCGCTGGGCGCATGAGCCTGCCGACACCCAGTCGCGCTTCCTTGATTTTCCGGCGCGCCGCAAAAACGGCACCACCATTCCCGTTGACGTGCGCGTGGCCGAGCGCAGCGTGGGCGGCGCCCGCAACTATCTCATCACTTTCCGCGACAACACGGCGCGCCGGAAGGAGCAGGCCACATTCAAAGAGGCGTCCCTGCGCGCGCTGCGCATCCTTCAGATTGCCGAAGACGGCATTGTCTCGCTCGACAGCGATCAGAAGATCACGTTTTTCAACCTGAAGGCCGAGACAATGTTCGGCTGGCGTGCCGAAGAGGTGCTGGGCCAGCCTCTGACCGTTCTGATGCCCGAACGCTTGCGGAGTGGCCATCGTGCCATGGTCGAAAAATTCGCCGCCGCCCGTGATGCCTCGCGGCCCATGAATGCGCGTGGCGAAGTGCTGGGTCTGCGCCGCAATGGTGAGGAGTTTCCGCTTGAAGTGGCCATCACCAAAGTATCGGCAGGCGGCACACTGACCTTTACCGCCCACATGCGTGACATCTCGGCGCGCAAGCGCGACGAGGAGCGCCTGAAGGAAAGCGAACGCCGCTTCCGCGCAATCTTCGACCACGCCTTTGAGGCCATCGGTCTGCTCGCGCCCGACGGCACGGTTCTCGAGATCAACCGCTCCGCACGCATGCTGCTGGAAGGGTTGGGCCTCATCACCGGCCTGCCGATCTGGGAACTGCCCTGGGCGGGCTCCGACCGCGAAGGCAACGAGGAGCCGCGCCAGCGCCTGCGCGCAGCCGTTGCGCAGGCCGCCACCGGCGTGCGCGTGGCCTATGCCGCCAATCTGGCGCCGCCGGGCGAGACCCCGCGCGAGATTGCAATCACGCTGACACCGGTGAAGGACGACAACGGCAAAGTTGTTTACATCGTGCCGGAAGGCCGCCTTGCCGCCCATTTGGGCACCGAACCCAGCGCAGTGTGAAGCGCGGAAGAAAGACACTGATCCTTCAGCCTCCCCCTTTTCAGGTGCTAATCCATGCACACATCTCTTCAACCTCCTCCGCCTTCGCGGGGGAGGTCGGATTTGAGTGAGCGGTGCGAACTCAAATCCGGGTGGGGGCCTGTGTTTTCCAGTGATTTCCCCCACCCGCGATGCAAGGGCATCGCTGGCCTCCCCCGCGCGTGATCGCGCGGGCGGAGGCGCAAGAAGTGTCCAGAAATTCCTCAGATTTTGGAGATGTGTGAATCCGAGATCACTTCATGGGGGAGGCGAAAGGCGTCACCCAGCACGCACCTTCACATCGCGGTTCCAGGGCGGCACAAGATCGGGCAGACCGAAATGGATGCCCTGCAGATAGTCAACGCCCATCTCGCCAAGGAGCCTGGCGTCCTCCGCTGTTCCCACCCATTCGGCGACCGTTTTCAGGTCAAACATGCGGGCAAGACCCACAAGCGTTCGCACAAAACCCTGATTGTCGGCGCGGCGTGACAGTTCCTTGATGAAGCTGCCGTCGATCTTCACCTGCGTCAGCGGCAGAACCTGCAGATTGCGGAACGAGGTATAGCCCGCGCCGAAATCATCGATGGCAACGCCGCAGCCCGCTTCGCGCACATGCTGCACAAAGCGCACGCAATCATCGATGTCGTGGAGCGCCGCCGTTTCGGTCACTTCAACCGTCATGCGCCGGGCAATCTCGGGCCGACATTTGATTTTGGCGTCAAACGCCTCCAGCCAGCCGCGATCACCCACGCTGGCGCCCGACACATTGACGGCAAGGCGGAAGCCCTCGTGCTGGCTCAGCGCATCAGCGGCAAGCTCGAGCACGCGCTGGTCAATCAGGCGGATCAGACCCAGCTCTTCCGCCACGTGAATGAATTCGCTGGCGGGCAGCGGCGATCCATCAATCTTCAACAGCCGCAGCAGCGCCTCATAGTCGGCGACCTGACCGGTGCGCGCATCGACGATGGGCTGGTAGGCAAGCTGCAGGCGGTTATCGCGCAAGGCTGCCAGAATCTGGTCGCCGATGACGGCATTGCGGCGGCGGCCGGATTCCCGCTGCGGCGAATGGTCATAGATAAGGAAATTGTCGCGGCCCGACGCCTTGGCGCGCCCGAGCGCCTCTTCCGCCCGGATCATCGCTTCCTCACTCGACGCAGCACCGCCCGGCAGGGTTACTGCACCCACCGAGACAGTCGATGACACAAGGCCCGCGCGCGTCTCGATCAGATGCTCACGCACCGCCTCACGCAGGCGCTCGGCTGCGGCGGCAAGATCGTTTTCCTTGCAGCCATTGAGAATGATGCCGAACTTGTTGCCGCCGACGCGTCCGATCAGGTCATCGGCGCGCAGCGACGAGGCCAGACGCCGGCCCGTGGCCACAATGATGTCATCCGCCACATCAAGCCCGTAGGACTCATTGATCGCCGCAAGCCCGTCAATGCCGCACACCAGGTAGGCCGCGCGCGCACCATGCGTGTTGGCGCGCACGACAGTTTCCTCAAGAGACTCACGCAGCCGCGAGCGCGTCAGATGCCCTGTCAGTTCATCATAGGAGGCAAGATGCGCCAGCCGCGCCTCGCGCGATTTGCGCTCCGTGACCACGCGGATGGCACCAACGATCTGCTGCAGCTTGCCGTTTTCATCCAGAAGCGGCGCGCCGCAATCTTCAATCCACGCCACACCGCCGCCCGGCGTGCGGATTTCATATTCGAGGGAGAAGGGAAGTCCGGGCTCGTGCGGGCCTTCAAGCACGGCGTCAAAGGCCCTCGCGCTGTCAGCGCGCATCAGACGGCGGAAAGCTGTGCGCGTGGCAATGGTGCGCGCGTCGCGCACCTTGAGAAGCTCCATGGCCCCATCAGACCAGTTGATGCGGTCATCGGCTGGCGTCCACAGATAGGCGGCTGATCCGGCATGGGCAAGCGCAAGGCGCAGCCATTGCGCTTCATGCAGGGCTTTCAACCCGGCAATCTCCGGCGCAGGCGCGCTGTTGGTATGGGTCAGACTTGCACTCAAGGGAACCACGCTCATTCTGAACGGAACCGGGCTGGACAGAACGCGACAAAGCAGACTTCAAAGGCCCAAAATTCTTTGCGCCCTCGCGTGCAACCCTAGGCGGTGGCCCTTAATGAAATTGACAACACGAGGGCCCCGGCCCCCGCTGCCCATGGCTAATCTGCGTTCATCCTGAACAAGCGGTAAGCGCGTAAAGCCGATGGTGCACGCGAGTAAGGCCCGCCGGTTGCAGATGTGATCCCGTCAAAGGGAAAGAACATGACCGGACGTATCAATTCGGCACACAATGCAGGCGCATATCGCGTCAACCCGGTTTCGCAGGCATCGCGCCGCGAAGCCTGGCGTGAAAAGCCGATTGCCTCGCTCCCTGTTGTGCGCACACCGCAGCACGCGGCCGCCACAGCGCAGGTGATGCTGGGCGCCAGCGCCACCGCCCTTTTCGTCACGCAGGCCCTGTCGCAGCATCTGCGCAAATCCGCCGGAGTGCCTGATGCCCGCGCCAGTGCCTACGAACCGCGCTTTTCGCTGCCGCCACTGATGAGCGTGACGGCCTAGTCGCGTTTGACGAGTTCAGCCAGTATGGCTTCGATGCGCGAAAGCCGTTCTTCGATCAGCTCAAGCCGCTTCTCCACGGTTGCGGACGCAGCGGGCACAGGCGTTGAAACGCCTGCCTTCAACGCAATCATTTCCGGTGGCTGATGGAAGAGGCGCGCCAGCTCAGCCACATCGCGTGGCGACAATTCGCGCTGATCCTTGAACATCTCATCAATGGCCGCTTCCGGATAACCCAGAAGGGCGGCCAGCATGGCGCGGGTCAAATGCCGCTCGGCCAGCTGTGCATCAAACCACGCCGCGTCAAAGAAAAGCGCCATGAGAAATTCCCGCCGAACCGGTAAGCCGACAAGGCTAATCGCCGCATCCACCCGGCGCAATTCGCATTTGCCCGCAATTGGCAAACCAGCCCGCCCGCCCTATGGTGCGCCCCCATGACGGAAAGCAGGACGACGGAAGAACCCCAATATCTGCGCGACATCTGGTACTGCGCGGCGCTGTCAGGCGACGTGAAGCCCGGCAAGATGACGCGCAAGATGTTGCTGAACGAGCCGGTGATGCTCGGCCGCACACCTTCGGGCGAGGCCTTTGCGCTGCGCGATCTCTGTCCGCATCGCGGTGTGCCGCTTTCGGCGGGGCGCTTTCAGGGCAATGACGTCGAGTGCCCCTATCATGGCTGGCGCTTCAACGCGCAAGGGCGCTGCACCGCCATCCCCTCCCTCGTTGAGGGGCAGGAGATGGACATCGCGCGCATCGGCGTGCGGCGCTATCCGATGGTCGAGGAGCGCGGTCTTCTCTGGATTTACATGGGGGCTGATGCGAACGCGGCGCCCGCGCTGCCCCATCCCTCGCTTCCCTATGACGGGCCGGGCGGACCGCGCTTTGTTGAGCGCCAGGTCTTTCCGGTTTCCATCGACTACACGGTTGTCGGGCTGATGGATCCGGCGCACGGACCGTTTGTTCACTCCTCGTGGTTCTGGCGCAAGGCGGGATCGATCCACGCCAAGGCAAAAAACTATGCGCCCACCGAGCACGGCTTTGCCATGCTGGCGCATGAGCCTTCAAAGAACGCAGGGCTTTACAAGGTGCTGGGGGGCGGCATCACCACAGAGATCACTTTCACGCTGCCCAGCCTGCGCTATGAAGTGATCAAGGCGGGCAAGAACCATATTTTGGGCTTCACCGCCGTCACGCCGCTGACCGACAGCCAGACCGAAGTTACGCAGGTCTTCTACTGGAACAACCGCCTCTTCTCGCTGTTCACGCCGCTGATGCGCCCCTTCGCCAAAATCTTCATGGGGCAGGATCGCAAGATCGTCACGCTGCAGGGCGAGAGCCTGAAGTTCAATCCGCGTCAGATGCTGATCCAGGACGCGGACGTGCCTGCCATGTGGTACTACCGCCTCAAGAAGGAATGGATGGAGTCGCGCGCAGAGGGCCGCGCCTTCATCAATCCCGTGCCCACCACCACGCTGCGCTGGCGGTCCTGACCGGCAAGGCACGCGCCTTGCGCACAACCCTGAAAGGGGCAGCGCATCTGTGCCGGATTGAAACAATCCGGCGCGCCAATTGCCCCAGGCAATGGGGTTCTGGCGCATGGAACGCGAGATTTCAGAAGAGCTGGCTCGGTTTGCGGAGACTGGCGAGGGCGCAACTTCCCTTGCTGAACCGCAACCCCGCACGCGCTTTGCCTTTCACGTGCCGCGCGTGGTGGATCACTTTGCACTCGCCTTCGTGCTCTATTTTCTGGTGTAAGAAAGGGCGGAGCCAATTGGCCCCGCCCCGGCAGTTCTGAAAGCCTGTAACCCTCAGTTCGGACCGATCACCGGCGATGCATTGCCGAAGTCGCGCTTGGCCGCCACGATCGAGATCGTGAAGCCCGCAACCACATCAAGCAGCTGCATGCACATGATGATGAAGAAGGTCGAGTTGGCGAAACCTTCCATCAGCACGAACTGCACCAGGAAGATGATGAAGATGATCATGCTGAGCGCATGATTGACGACCGAGTTGGCGCCCGTGGTCGTTGACTTCACCAGCTCGCCAAAAAGGAAAACAAGCGAGACGATGACGAGCAGATCACCCAGCCGCAGCGTCCAGTCGCCCGAGCGCATGCCGAAGGTGACAAGCTGGTATTCCATGTTGGCGCCGAACAGCACCAGAACATTGTAAACCACCAGCGAAATGAGCATCAGCGGAATGGCTGTGTAGATAGCGCCTCTCATGACTTCCCCTCATAAATGACCCGGCGGCATGAAACGCCGCAACCGGGCAGACTATAACACCCATTCATCCCGGACCTGAAATGTGGCTGAAAAGCGGCAATCACGGCCAGAACTTCAAGCCGCCGCCTGGCCTTCTGCCTTTTCCCGCCGGATGAAAAAGAGATTGCGCGAATAGACCAGAAGGCCGGACGCCTGCCCCGTGATGAAAACGGGGTCTTCCTTATAGATGGCATAGGCAAGCGTCACGAGGCCGCCCAGAAGGCTGAAATACCAGAACGCCACGGGGATCACGCTCTTGCGCTCCTGCTCCGAGCGGATCCACTGGATGATGAAGCGCGAGGCAAATAGCCCCTGCCCCAGAAAGCCGATCAGGAGCCAGACGTGTTCGGTGGTCATCCAGTCGACGAGGCTGCTCATGGCATCACGCTCCCTTAAAGCTCACGCGTCACTTTGGCGACATGCCCGCGGCGGATGAGCCACATCACGCCCAGAATGTCGGAAATCGAAACCCACAGCCGGTCCAGCACGCCATATTTCGACTGGCCCTTGGTGCGCGGCCGGTGCTGCACGTCCACAAAGCCAACCTCATAGCCCTCGCGGATCATCAGCGCGGGCAGGAAGCGGTGCATGTGGTCGAAATAGGGAAGGCGCAAAAACGCCTCGCGCGAAAAGAGCTTGAGGCCCGAACCGGAGTCTGCGGTCTTGTCGCGCAACAGGCGGCGGCGGATGCCATTGGCCGCCTTTGACGCGATGCGTTTGAAGAACGTGTCCTGCCGCTTGGTGCGCCGCCCGCCCACAAGGCCAATGCGGCCCCCCGCCTTGCGGAAGGCGTCAACCAGCAGCGGAATGTCGGCGGGCACGTTCTGCCCGTCGCCATCCAGTGTCACGATCAGGGGCGCACGCGCCGCCATGACTCCGGAGCGCACGGCCGCGCTCTGCCCGCAGTTCTTTTTATGCCGCAGCACGCGCAGCTCCTTCACGCGCCCCTTGAGCGTATTGAGCGTGGCCGGCGTCTCATCGCTGGAACCGTCATCGACATAGATGATCTCGAACGCCATGCGCCCCGAAAGCGCCGCCACGATCTCGCTGACCAGAGGCTCGATATTGCCCGCCTCATCCTTCACCGGGATGACCGCTGAAATGTCGGGCAGGGGAAGGCTTTGGGCGTCCATAACAGCCATGTGTTCGCGGGCGCAAATTCCGGTCGCGGAACCTGAGCATGGGATTTGCCGCCCGATTAGCCCCTTTCCAGCCAAAAGTGCAAGCAGGCTCGCCGGACTTGGCAAATGGCCGCCGTTAACATTGGTGCATCAAAGCCGTGTCAGCCGTCACGGCCCGGATTCACCTTCGGCCCAAGGGCGGCTATGGTGGCGGCCCGCCGCTTCCGGCCAGATCGAGCGCAAAGCGCATGAATGTCATGAAGAATGCCCTTGGCGCCCTCATGCGCTTTGCCGATGCGCGCCCGCGCATTTTTCTGGCTGCCCTTGCGCTCTTGGCAGCCCTGCCCGGCATCTCGGCCATTCCGCCGCTCGACCGCGACGAGTCCCGCTTTGCCCAGGCGACAAAGCAGATGCTCGAAACCGGCGACTTCATCGAGATCCGCTTCCAGGATGAGGCGCGCAACAAAAAGCCGGTCGGCATCTACTGGCTGCAGGCGGCAAGCGTAATGGCCTTTGGCCATGTCGAGAATGGCCGCGTAGAGGCGGGTATCTGGGCCTGGCGCGTGCCTTCAGTCATCGGCGCGGTGATCGCCGTCCTTTTCTGCTTTCAGGCCGGGCTGATTCTCTTTGGCCATCGCACGGCGCTGTGGGGTGCCGCACTCTTTGCCGTGACCGCCCTCATGGTGGGCGAGGCCCATATCGCAAAAACCGATGCGGTGCTGGCCGCCTGCATCACCGCAATGATGGCGGCTCTGGCGCGCGTCTTCATGGATCACCGCAAGCAGTTGCGCGCGCCTGCCGCCACCGCATTTCTCTTCTGGGCAGCACTGGGAACAGGCCTGCTGGTCAAGGGGCCGGTCGCCTTCATGGTCGCAGGCTTTGCGATTGCCTGGCTCGCCATCAGGGAAAAGGGCGCACGCTGGCTGATGGCGCTGCGCCCGCTCTGGGGCGTGCCGCTTGCTTTGCTGATCGTCGCCCCATGGGCTATCGCCATCACCATCGAGACGGATGGCGCATTCTGGACCGAAGCCATCTTCGGCGATCTCGCACCCAAGCTGGCGGGCGGTCAGGAAAAACACTGGGGACCGCCCGGCTATTATCTCGCCACCTTCTTCATCATGTTTTTCCCGGGCACGCTCCTGATCCTGCCGGCCGTGCGCCATGCGTGGCAGCAGCGCAAGAACGACGCGATCATCTTCCTGATCGCCTGGATTGTGCCGGGCTTTCTTGTCTTTGAGGCGATCCCCACCAAGCTGCCGCATTATGTGCTGCCGCTTTACCCGGCCTTTGCCCTCCTGATCGCTGATTTTCTGGTGCGCCCGCGCGGACCCGAGCTGTCCGGCCTGCGCCGCGCCAACATTGCACTCTGGCTGCTGATCGCGTTGGCTTTTGCTGCGGCGATCACGCTTCTGCCCGCCTATATGGGTCAGGGCCCGGGCATTCCTGACTATGTGCTGACCGTCATTCTGGCGGCACTGGCGATGCTGGCCGCCCTGCTTGCCGCGATGCGCGAAGACAGGAAGGCGCTTGCCACGGCTGGCGTCATGGCGCTCGCACTCTATGCAGCGGCAACCATGCGCAGCGTGCATCTGGTCGATTCAATCCAGATTTCATCGCGCGTCGCCGCCGCCCTGCATGCGGAATATCCCGATGGCCTGCCGCCGGTTGCGACCGCCGGGTTCAGCGAACCCTCCCTCGTCTTCCTGACCGCAACCACCACACGGCTGGGTCGCGGCACCAATGCCGCCGCCTTCCTTGCGGAAACACAAGATGGCGTGGTCGCCGCAGAAAGCAGAAGGCAGGAGGAATTTCTGGCCGAATGCGCACGGCTGGGGGTGGCGGTAGAGAGCTTTGGTGAAGTGCGCGGCGTGAACTATTCGCGTGGCGACAACACGGTGATCACGCTTTACCGGCGGAAGAGCGGAACATGACTGTCTCATCCTTCTGGCAGCGTCTGGACGAGCGCCGCTTTGCGCTTCGCGCCACGCTGGTGATCGTGCTGGCGCTTGCAGTGGTGCGCATCGCCGTCCTGATCGCAACCCCGCTCAACCTGGGGCCTGACGAAGCGCAATACTGGTTCTGGTCACTCACGCCGGACTTTGGCTATTTCTCCAAGCCGCCGCTGATCGCCTGGTCGATTGGCGCGACCACAAGCCTGTGCGGCGATAGCGAGGCATGCGTGCGTCTGGCCTCGCCCCTTTATGCAGCAGGCACGGCGCTGGTGTGCTTCTTCATCGGCCTTCGCCTGTTTGGTGCGCGCGCCGGATTTCTTTCAGCCGTGATCTTCACAACGCTGCCGGCAAGTTTCTTCTCGGCCCTGTTGATCACGACCGATGTGCCGCTTCTGTTCTTCTGGGCGCTCACCTTGTTGGGGCTGGCAGCCCTCATCCATGATGAAAGGCCAAGCGGCCCCGCACTCGCCCTCGCCATTGGCGCGGCTGCGGGTCTCGGCTTTCTGGCCAAATATGCGATGGGCTATGCCGCCCTGTGCCTTGGCCTGCTGATCCTGATGGATGCCCGCGCCCGCGCGCGGCTCTATACCCTGAATGGCGCACTCATCGTGGGGGCGTTCGTCCTCACCATCAGTCCCAACATCATCTGGAACGCGGCGCACGGCTTTCCAACCTTCTGGCACACGGCTGAAAACGCCAACTGGCAGACCGACAGCAACTTCAATCCTGAAAAACTTGCAGAGTTTGCCGGCGCGCAGCTGGGCCTGCTTGGCCCGTTCACTGTTTTCCTGCTGGCCCTTGCTGCCATTGCCCTGTGGAAAAACCGGAATGCGGGCGACGCGCTTTCCTCGCGGATGAAATTCCTTCTCCTCTTCAGCCTGCCCATTCTGCTGATCGGTCTGGCGCAGAGTTTCATTTCGCGCGCCAATGCAAACTGGGCCGCACCCGCCTTCCTGTCGGCGGTGATCGCGGTTGCTGGCATGCTGGCCCGTGATCCACGGATCGCCCGCGCGCTCTGGCTGGCGGCGCCCCATGCGATCATCGGTATCCTCCTGTATTCATTGGCAGTTTCACCAGCCCTGATTTCGGCCTTGGGTCGCGAAAATGACGTCAAGCGCCTGCGCGGCTGGGACGTGCAGGCTGCAAACGTGCTCCGCGAAGCAGAGCGGATGGGTGCAAACCTCATCGTCTCGGATGACCGCGAGGATATGGCGTCACTTCTCTATTATACGCGGCACGGGTCGCTTCCGGTGCGCATGTGGGTCGATGGCGGCCACCCGCAAAACCATTTCGAGATGTTCCTGCCCTACATGAACGGCGATGAAACGATTGCGCTCGTCACGCGCCGCCGTGATCCATCGCGCGTGCTTGCATCGCTGGGTGGTGATGCATCAGAGCCTGTTGATCTCACCCTTGAACTGGGTGGCGGCAAGGTGCGGAACCTGAAAATCTTCGCCATCACGCCTGCGCGCGCGAATCGCCAATAGGTCAAATCTGCACAATCACCCCCCTGAAAGGGGGCAATGGCGGGGTTGAGCAGCCTTTGCGTCAGGCGAACGCGCCGGGGTGTCGTCTTCTTGCAACAGCGCACGGATGCACATGCAGATTCATGTGCGTTGAACATCGCACGCGCGCGTCATCGCATCGCCGCGCAAGGGCCGGAATAGATTTTTCCAGTCAACTTGCCTCGCAAATTTTCTTGCGCGCATATCAGGATGCACGATGCGCACGCATCGCGCCGTTTCCAGTAATTTGCTGGGCTTCATGCACGCAGCGCAGCGCATGAACTTGTTGATCCAGGACTGCGGTCACGCCCATCACGCCACGCACCACGCAGGTGACATCACGCACACGCCGCATCACGCGAAATCCATCCACAAGCATCACTGCAAGAGGTGCGCATGTATCGCGCGTGATGATCGATGCATGCATGAGAGGGGTGATGCGCCATCACCGCCGCCCCGCATCGATGACGATTTGTTGACGGCTGGAAAACTTTCATTACTTTATGCGGCATCCGGTCGCGCGGGCCGATGTGAATCGCTCCTGCGCACCGGTGATGGTTCGGCGTGATGTGCGGGTGAAGTTGATGAAGCCCCACGCGTGATCGAACCGCCCGAGGGAAGTTGCCCCTTCTTGCTGCGCGACGATGCAGCACAACAACAAGAGCCGGCGCGAAGTGATGGCGCAGGCGGATAAAAAGACGTCAGGCTGAAAAGGGGTTCTGCTTTCACCGGGTTGATGAGACAGGGATCAACCGGGGTTCTATGACCGCTCACACGATACTGAACCGCACGTTCCGTTCCGACGGCGTGCGGCAGCCGTCAACATCGGCGAACGGCGCGCCACTCAAGGTCAAACGCGAAAAGCTGGGTGAGGCTGCAACGCTGATCCCCGCCGCCACGGGCAAAGCACCCTCCCGTAAGGTCAACCGGTTCCCGGTATCCGCGGAATCCCGCGAGTTTTACAAGCGCTTCTTCCCCAACAGCACCCCTGACGACTGGAATGACTGGCGCTGGCAATCCCGCAGCCGCATCCGCTCGCTCAGCGATCTGGAGCGCATCTTCACCCTTTCCGACGACGAGCGTGCCGCCGTTGCCGCCCATACGGGGTCGCTGCCGGTCGGCATCACTCCTTATTATGCATCACGCATGGGTCTGACCGACCCCATGGAACCCCTGCGCCGCACCCACATCATGGTGGGCGATGAGCTGATCAAGAGCCCGGGCGAGGAAGACGATCCCCTGGGCGAGGACCACGACACCAAGGTGCCGGGCCTGGTTCACCGCTACCCTGATCGCGTTCTGTTCCTGACGACCGGCTTCTGCGCCACCTATTGCCGCTATTGCACACGCTCGCGCATGGTCGGCAACGCGGGCAACGAAAACTACCACTTCTCGACCAATGAGTGGGAACGCGCGCTCGCCTATCTTGAAGAGCACACGGAAGTCCGTGACGTGCTCCTTTCGGGCGGCGACCCGCTGTCGATCGGCGACGACAAGCTCGACTATCTTCTGGGCCGCCTGCGCCGCATCAAGCACATCGAGTTTGTGCGCATCGGGTCCAAAATCCCGGTTGTGCTGCCTCAGCGCATCACGCGCGACCTCACCCGCACGCTGCGCAAGCACAAGCCATGGATGAGCGTCCACTTCACCCACCCGTCCGAGTTCTCGGCCGAGGTGACGGAGGCCTGTGACCGCCTGGCGGATGCGGGCATTCTTCTGGGTTCGCAGACCGTTCTGCTCAAGGGCGTCAATGACGACGCCGAGATCATGAAGAATCTGGTGCACGGCCTGCTCAAGCGCCGCGTGCGGCCCTATTACCTCTATCAGTGCGATCCGATCAAAGGCACGCGCCACTTCCGCACGCCTGTCCACAAGGGCGTCGAGATCATCCGTGCGCTGCGTGGCCATACCTCGGGCTATGCCCTGCCGCAATTCGTGGTCGATGCACCCGGCGGTGGCGGCAAAATCCCCGTCAACCCGGACTATATCGTCGGCCGCGACGGCGATGATCTGGTTCTTCGCAACTTCGAGGGCGGCATCTATCGTTATGCCGACCCCGAGGGCACGCTGGGCGCCGACCGCAAGATGCCGAAGGCTCTGCGCGCCGCCGCCGAATAGGCGGATGATGATCCGCTTGCCGCGATGACAAAGCCGCCGGCAAACCCGGCGCCATTGCGCCCGGATTCCTTGCGCGTAGGACTTACCTATGACCTGCGCAAGGACTGGCTCGCCATGGGCTATGGCGAGGAGGAAACCGCCGAGTTTGACAGCGAGGCAACACCTGACGGTCTGGAGCGGGTGCTGACCGGTCTTGGCTTTCACGTCGAGCGCATTGGCCATATCCGCAACCTCACCCGCGCGCTGGCCGACGGCAAAAGCTGGGATTTTGTCTTCAACATCTGCGAGGGCATGCATGGACTTGGCCGCGAGGCGCAGGTGCCGGGTCTGCTGGACGCCTACAACATCCCTTATGTGTTTTCCGATCCGCTGACACTGTGCATCACGCTGGACAAGGGCATCGCCAAGACGATCGTGCGCGAGCGCGGCGTGCCGACGGCCGACTTTGCGGTGCTGCGCGATGCGGTGGAAGCGCGAAATGTCCCGCTTCCTTTCCCGCTCTTTGTAAAGCCCGTGGCCGAGGGTTCAGGCAAGGGGGTCAGCGCCAGATCGCGCGTCACCAATCATGCGGAGCTGGAAGCCGAAGCTGCGCGCCTGATCGCCAAATTCCATCAGCCGGTTCTGGTTGAGACCTTTCTTTCTGGCCGCGAATTTACGGTCGGAATCGTCGGCGAAGGCGCGAATGCCTGTGCGCTGGGCGTGATGGAAGTTCATTTCGGCGAAAAGGCAGCCGCCTTTGGCTATGGCTATGAGAACAAGCAGGATTGGGAAGGAAAGATTTCCTACACCATCGCCGATGACGGCGAAGCGCGCGTTGCCGCCGATGTCGCGCTGAAGGCATGGGCCGCCCTGCGCTGCCGAGATGGCGGGCGCATCGACATCCGCTCCGATCATCTGGGCCAGCCCCACTTCATCGAAGTGAACCCGCTGGCCGGCCTGCATCCGGACTATTCAGACCTGGTGTTCCTCGCCCGTGATATCGGCATGACCTATCCCGAGCTGATTACCCGGATCGTCAAGGCGTTTCTTGCGCGCCACCCCGCCCTTCAGGCCCGTGCAGGCCTGCCATGAGCAATTCAAACCACGGCAGGGGGCGTCTTGCCCTCATCTATTCCGCCATTGTCACGGGCGATGACGAAGACCCCGCGCTGTCAACAGACGCGCAGGCCAACGAGATCGAAGCCGCCCTCCACACGTTGGGCTGGCGCACGATGCGGATGAAATTTGACGGCAACATGCCCGAGCATGTGCGGCTCTTGAAAAAGCTCAAGCCGGATTTCGTCTTCAATCTGGTCGAAGCCGCCCTTGATACGGACCGCCTCGCCTATCTCGGCGCCGCCGCCTACGAAACGGCGCGCATCCCCTTTGCTGGATCGGGATCTTTTGGCCTGATGGCCGCCTCCGACAAGATTGCGATCAAGCCGTTCCTGGCGAATGCCGGCATCCCCGTGCCGGGCTTTGCCTGCGATCCGCACTGGGAGGGGCTGAAAGATGATCGGACCTATATTGTCAAATCGGTGTCGGAACATGCCAGCGCCGGGCTCGACAGTGGCGCGGTTGTCAAGGGCCGCGAGGCGGTGCTGGCCCGCTGGAAGGCGTCCCACGCCCGCATCGATGCACGCTGGTTTGCCGAGGAATATATCGACGGGCGCGAGTTCAACATCGCCATGCTGGAGATGGAAGACGGCCCGCGCGTCATGCCGCTGGCCGAGATGACCTTCATCGATTATCCGGCAGACAAGCCGCGCATCATTGACAGCGCCGCCAAATGGCAGACACAGAGCGCCGAGTACAAGAACACCGTGCGCCGCTTTCTGGACCCCAAAGCCGAGCCGGATCTGGCAAAGAACCTCACCAAGGCCGCGCGCGACACCTGGAAGCTTCTGGGGCTGGGCGGCTGGGTGCGTGTGGACATGCGGGTAGGAGCGGACAATCAGGCCTATGTCATCGACGTGAACGTGAACCCGGACATCTCGATGGATGCGGGCATGGCGGCAGCCGCTGAAATGATCGGCCTATCCTACGTCGATCTGATCCGTACCATTGTTGATGCCGGCCTGCGCCGCGGCAGCGGCCGCGCCTGAGCCATGGAAGGCAGCAACCTCTCCTTCCGCGACATGGCCCGGCCCGGCGATGGCGAGGCCCTGCGCGCCCTGGCGGCTGAAACTGGCGTCTTTGCCGCAAGTGAACTCGACTTCGTGCCCGAGATCATCGCCACCATGCTGCGGGATGGCGACAAGTCCGGTTACTTTCTTCTGGTGGCGGAAGAGGCGGGATCGCCGCTTGCCTTTGCCATCTTCGGCAATATCCCCGGCACCGAGAACCGCTTTGATCTTTATTGGATCGCAACCGCTGTGAAGGCGCAGGGGCGCGGCCTTGGCCGCCGCCTGATGGATGCGGTGCGGGCAAGGGCGAAGGCCCTGGGGGCCACCCATCTTTTCATCCAGACCTCCACCACGACGGGCTATGGCGCGGCCCGAAAACTTTACGAGGCGTGCGGTTTCCCGCTTGTCGCAACCGTTCCCGACTATTACAGGGACGGCGACGGGCTTGCCATTTTCGGGGCGCGTCTTTGAGCCATAAGCCACAGTGGGGCACGCGTGAGTGAGTCAAAGCCGTCAGGCGCCGTCGATCATTTTGATGATCTGAGCGACTATCCCGAGTACACCGCCCCGCAAGTGATTGGCCTCAGCCGCGCCTATGTCGCGCGCATGGGCGTGCCCATGATCCGCGAGGTGGCGGCTGACATTTTCACGCGCACCTATTTCACCCATTGCACCAAATGTACCTTCTGCGCCCAGCAATGCTGCTCCTATGGCGTCGATGTCGACAAGGCGGTTTATGACCAGCTGACAGAGGTGCGCGGCGAGGTCGAACGCATCACGGGCCGCAGCTTTGACAGCTGTTTTACCGGCAAGTTCGAGACTGATGCCGAATATCCCGGCGGCGGCGCCCATCGCGCCATTGTGGTCGATGGCCGCTGCGTCTTTCTCAACCGCAAGAACGGCCTGTGCAATCTTCACGCACTCGCGATCGAACTGGGCCGCGACTATCACGAGTTGAAGCCGCTCATCAGCGCCCTCTTCCCGCTCACCTTTGGCGACGGCCTTTTGCTGGTGACGGAAGAGGTGATGGAAAAGTCGCTGGCGTGCCTCGGCGATGGCCCCAGCCTCTATGACGGCGTGCGCAGCGAGCTTGAATATTATTTCGGCACGGATTTCGTGACCGAGCTTGATGCCGTCAAGGCGCGCGTACTGGCCGGATAATCAGGCAATCTGGTCAGCCAATCTGATCAGCCAATCTGATCAAGCTGGCGTCACATCATCATCGCCGCTGGCCAGCTGCTTGTGGCGGCGGCGTTCGCGCATGGCAATCACGATACCGGCGGCAATCACGATAGAGGCGCCCGAGAGCACCATCGGCGACGGCACTTCCGAAAAAAGCAGGAAGCCGAGCGCAATCGCCCATACCATCGCGGCATAATCGAACGGGGCCAGCAGCGAGGGCTCGCCATAGCGATAGGATGTCGTGTTGAAAATCTGACCCAGCCCGCCCGCAAGCCCGGTCAGGACAAGGACCGCGCCATCTTCCCATGTCATCGGCCACAACCAGCCAAAGGGCAGTGTCACCAGCGACGCCAACGTGCACGCCAGCATGAAGTAAAAGACGATGGCAAGGCTCGTCTCGGTCGCCGAAATCTCGCGGATCGTCACGATCACGCAGGCCGAAAACATCGTGCTGGCAAGCATGATGAGGGCCGCAAACGACATGACGCCCGCCCCCGCCTGCAGGCCAAGATGTTCACCCACCATCAGGATGATGCCAAGAAACCCCGCCGCCACCGCACTCCACCGCCAGATGCCGACTTTTTCCTTCAGCCAGAGGGCCGCCAGCACCACGGCAAAGATCGGCATGGCAAAGCTGATTGCCGTCCAGTCAGCCAGCGGCAGCGCCGACAGCGCAATGAAGGAGAGAAACATCGCCGCAATGCCAAGGCCGGAGCGCTGGACATGCGCCATGGGGCGCCGTGTTGAGAGCTGCGCCCGCATGTTGCCGGCCACTGCTGCGAAGGCGAGCACCGGCACAAGCGCAAAGAACGTGCGGAAGAAGATGACTTCGCCCACCGGATAGCGGCCTTCCAGCCATTTGACCGATGCCGCCATCACCGAAAAGGCAAGGGTTGCCGCGACCTTGAAGCCGATCGCGCGCAGCGGCGCATGAATATGGGACGCGCGTTCGATCATTGCTTCTTGTCACCGCCTCCGCCCGCGCGGTTACGCGCGGGGGAGGCACGATCCGCACTTGCGGATCGGGTGGGGGAAACAGAGGAAAGCAAAGGCCCCCACCCGGATCGCGACGGGCGATCCGACCTCCCCCGCAACAAGTTGCGGAGGAGGTAGGAGGAGGGAATGCGCATGGGGCGTCTCAATCTTCCAGGGTCAGTAAGGGATCTAAAGCCACTTGCGCCACTTGAAGAACAGGAACGGCAGCACGCCGGAAAGAACGATGGCCGCCGTTGCCAGCGGATAGCCCCAATCAGACGACAGCTCCGGCATGTTGTGGAAATTCATCCCATAGAAACTGGCGATCAGCGTGGGCGGCAGGAAGACGCTGGCGGCAATCGACAGGATTTTGATGACACGGTTCTGGTCGAGGTTGATGAGACCCAGAATGGCCGAAAGCAGGAACTCCACCTTGGACGACAGGAACGTCGTGTGATCGGAGAGCGATTGCACGTCGCGCGCCAGCGTTTTCAGCATCGCCTTGAGTTCCTTGGACGGCTTGCCCTCCAGCGCCTGCGTCAGAAAGGTGAGCACGCGGCTGGTGCCGACAAGGCTTTCACGCACCTTCGATGAAATGTCATTGGCGCGGCCCAGCCGCACCAGCAGGTTTTGCAGTTCGCGCGCATCGACATTCGCGCCGCTGGGCGTGCGCCCGAACGCCTCTTTCGAGAGCACGTCGATTTCGGCGCTGACGCGCTCCAGAATGTCGGCGGTTCGGTCAATCACGGCTTCAAGCAGACCGGCCAGAACACCCTCTGCCGTGGTCCACAATCCCGGCTGGCGCTCGGCGCGCGCGGGAAACGTGTTGAACGGCATCGGCTCGGAATAGCGCAGCGTCAACAGCCGGTCATTCGCCAGCACGAACGTGACGGCGCTGGAATCCGGGCTGTCGGTTTCCGTGCGCGAGACGACGCTGGTCGTCATGAAGTGGCCGCCATCTTCGTGATAGACACGCGACGACGCCTCGATCTCCTGCATTTCTTCGCGCGTGGGCGCAACGATCCCGAGGAGCGCTTCGGTGCGCTTGACCTCATCCGGCGTTGGTGCGTTCAGGTCGATCCAGATCGCGCTTTCAGGCAGGGGGCCGCTCTCGGCTGCCGCATTGCGCCGGAGGCATCCCGTGGTGATTTCGAAGACACGCATCATGGGTCACGCTCCCGGGGGCATTGCTGCCCCACCGCTCGAAGGAGTGACCTTCCCCTAGGCGCTTCGGCCGTCAAAATCAACCGGGCGGGACACACTGCCGCGCTCAATGAACAGCGATCAGGATCGCCCCCGACGCGATCACCAGCGCCGACACGGCGCGGCGCAGCCCCAGCCTTTCGCCAAACAGGAAGACACCCAGCATGACGCCGAACAGCACCGAGGTTTCGCGCAATGCGGCAACCTCGGCGGTCGCCCCCATGTCAAAGGCAAGAAGCGCCAGCGTATAGCTGATGAGCGAGAGAATGCCGCCCACGATGCCGGGGCGCCAGGCACGCGCAATGCGCAGGGCCGATGCGCGCCCGCCGGTCAGCAGCATGCCGGAATTGAGGAGAAAACAGCACGCAATATAGAGCCAGACGATAAAGCTCATCGGATCAGCGGCAAGGCGTACGCCCCAGACGTCAACAAGCGTATAGGCGGTGATCGCAACGCCCGTCGCCGCAGCCAGCAACACGCCTTTGCGGTGGAGCACGGTCTGGCGCTGCGGCTCCAGCGCAAAGGCAATCAGCGCCGCCGAGATCAGGAACACGCCCGCCATCACTTCAATGGGCACATGTTCGCCAAACAGGATCATCGCGCCCAGCGCGGTCAGCAGCGGCGCCGTGCCGCGCGCAACCGGATAGGCGAGCGAGAAATCGGCATGCGTATAGGCCGCCATCAGGATGATCTGGTAGGCAACATGGATGAAGGCAGAGAGGATCAGCACCAGCCACACGCCACCCTCTGGCAGCGGCACAAAGAACGCGGCAATGGCGCCGCCGATGGCCTCAACCGCCGAGATTGCGCTGCGCAATGCGATGCGGTCGCCATGGCTTTTCATCAGCGCGTTGACGAGCGCATGGGTGACAGCCGAGGCCATCACCATCAGCGGCAAAAGAATGTCGGGCGTCATGCAGGGCTTGAGGCGGTGGTTGTCATGCACCCACCCTTGCATGGGCGCGGAAGGCCGGAAATGGGGATGTTGTTGACGGCAACTGCGGCATGAGCGCCGTGCGTTCTTCGACGAAGGCTCAGAATGAGAAAGGCGGTGGATTGCATTGATGCAGTTTTTCCCTATCCCCGCGCTACCAGCGGAGAGAGCAGGAATGCTGATCAGTTCGCCCCCTTCAATGAAAATCGCGGCTGCGGATGCGCAGCTCCGTTTCGCGCGCCACCAGAAACTCCATCGCCTGTGCGATTTCCTTGTTGCGCTGGTCCTGGGCCGGGCGGGCGACCTCATCCGCACGCGCAAGGCCGGAAAGCGCCTCGGCAGCATCGACATCCAGCGTGCGCGCCAGTGCCGTGACATCGAAAAGCCGCCGCGCGATGACATGGATCACCTTGCCCTCGCGCTGCAGACGCCCCTCGATCCGCATCAGGCGGGCTGAAAGAATGGTGCGCCGGTTGGGTTCAAAAAGATGCGGCCAGACAATGATGTTGGCGCTGCCGAATTCATCCTCCAGCGTGATGAACAAGGTGCCCTTGGCCGTGCCGGGGCGCTGGCGCACCAGCACCAGCCCGGCGATTTTCACCCATGCATCCGGGCGCAACAGCGGCAGGTCGCGGCTTGAGACACAACCCTCTGCCGAAAGCCGCGCGCGCAGGAACGAGAAGGGATGCGCCTTGAGCGAATAGCCCAGCGCCCGGTAATCCTCTGTCACGGCGCTGCCCGGCGTCATGGGCAAAAGCGCGGGCTGCTTTTCGTTGCGCTCGGCGCGGCGCGTCATCTCGCGCGCGTCGGCCGCTTCAAAAAGCGGCAGCGCCTTGTCGCGATGGCCACCCGCCGCCCACAGCGCCTGCCGCCGGTCAAGGCCAAGGCTGGCGCAGGCATCTGCCCCCGCCAGCTTCATCAGTGCCGCGCGGTCAAGGTCTGCGCGCCGCGCCAGATCGATCATGGATTGAAAGCGTGGGGCGCGCGCCGCCACGATGCGCTGGCCCGCCTCCTCGCCAAGACCCTTGATCTCGCGAAAGCCGAGCCGCAGCGCCAGGGCGCCGTCCGCACCCGCCTCCAGCGTGCTGTCCCAAAAGCTTTCGTTCACGTCGATGGGACGCACGCTCACGCCATGGCGGCGCGCATCACCGATGATCTGGCCGGGCGCATAAAACCCCATCGGCTGGCTGTTGAGGAGGGCTGCCGCAAACGCTGCCGGATGATGGCGCTTCAGCCACGCCGAGACATAGACCAGCCGCGCAAATGACGCCGCATGGCTTTCCGGGAAACCATAGGTGCCAAAGCCCTCGATCTGGCGGAAACAGCGCTCGGCAAATTCCTGCTCATAGCCGTTTGCCACCATGCCGCCGATGAAGCGCTCGCGGAACCGCTGGATGTCGCCGTTCTTTTTAAAGGTCGCCATGGCGCGGCGCAGTTGATCGGCTTCGGCGGGCGTAAAGCCTGCACCCACAATGGCAATGCGCATCGCCTGCTCCTGAAAGAGGGGCACGCCCAGCGTTTTCTCCAGAACCTCGCGCAGCGCCGCACTGGGATAGTTGACAATTTCCTTGCCCTCGCGCCGCCTGAGATAGGGATGCACCATGTCGCCCTGGATGGGCCCGGGCCGCACAATCGCAACCTCGATGACAAGATCATAAAAGCAGCGCGGCTTGAGGCGCGGCAGCATCGACATCTGCGCCCGGCTTTCGATCTGGAAGACGCCGATCGTATCGCCATCACAGATCATGTCGTAAACGGCGGGATCTTCGCGCGGCACGCTGGCGAGTTCCAGCATCGGACCGCCATGGGCTGCAATCAGGTCGAACGCCTTGCGGATGCAGGTGAGCATGCCCAGCGCCAGCACATCCACCTTCAAAAGACCCAGCCGCTCGATATCGTCCTTGTCCCATTCGATCACGGTGCGGTCGGCCATGGCGGCGTTTTCAATCGGCACCAGTTCCGACAACAGTCCGCGCGAAATCACAAAGCCGCCGACATGCTGGGAAAGATGGCGCGGAAAGCCCATCAGCCCGCGCGCAATCTCAAGCGCGCGTGAAAGTTTGGGGGACTTTGGATCAAGCCCCAGTTCGCGCATCTGGCTGTCGGCCACATCATCGGCATACCAGCCCCAGCTGGCGCGCGCGAGGCTGGCGGTGACGTCTTCGCTCAACCCCATCACCTTGCCCGCCTCGCGGATGGCGCGCCGCCAGCGGTAATGGATCACGGTGGCGGCAAGGCCCGCGCGCTCACGGCCATAACGCTCATAGATGTGCTGGATCACCTCCTCGCGCCGCTCATGCTCGAAATCGACATCGATGTCGGGCGGCTCGTTGCGCGCATCCGAGATGAAACGCTCGAACAGGCAATTGCCGTCTGCCGGATCAACGCTGGTGATGCCGAGCACGAAACAGACCGCCGAATTGGCCGCCGATCCGCGCCCCTGGCACAGAATGCCGCGCGACCGCGCAAACAGCACGATTTCGTGCACGGTCAGGAAAAAGGGCGCGTATTCTTTTTTGGCGATGAAAAAGAGCTCGCGCCGCAATTGCTGGTCAACCAAGGGCGGGATCACATCGCCATAGCGTGCGCGCGCACCCTCCCAGGTGCGGCGGGAAAGGTCTTCGTCTGCCGTCAGGCCAGGCGTGATGATCTCTTCCGGGTACTCGTATTTGAGTGACGCCAGATCAAACCGGCAGCGCGCGGCAATCACCATGGTCTGCGAAACGGCATCCGGAAATGCGCGGAAGAGGCGCGCCATCTCGGCGGGCGGCTTCAGCGTGCGTTCACCATTGGCGCAAAGAAGATAGCCCGCCTCTTCCAGCGTCACCCCCTCGCGGATCGCCATCATCGCATCATGGAGGGTCTTGCGCGTTTCGTGGTGGTAGCGCACATCGCCCAGCGCCGTCAGGGGAACGCCGCATGTCTGCGCCAGATGATGAAGCCGCGCCAGCCGCAGATCATTGGCCCCGCCATAATGATGCGATGCGCCCAGCCACAGCGCCCCGCCAAAGGCTCCGCGCGCGCGCAGCAAGAGCGGCTGAAAGCGCGCCAGCGCCTCTACCCCCTCATCCGGCGGCGGCACCGCGATGATGCAGGAGCCCGCGCCATGCGCCGCCAGATCATCAAAGGAAAGATCGCACGCACCCTTGGGCGCACGCCGCCGCCCCAGCGTGATGAGGCGCGACAGGTTGCCATAGGCGGCGCGATCCTGCGGCAGGCAGATGAAGGCCGCACCATCATTGAGCACGATGCGCGTGCCGGTGATGAGGCGCAAGGCTTGCGGATTTTCGCCTTGCGCGCGCAAGGCGGCGCTGACCTCCCTTATGCGGTCATAGGCCTGCACCACACCGGCGAACGTGTTCACATCGGCAATGGCGATGGCAGACAGCCCCAGTTCAAAGGCGCGGTCGATCAGTTCGCGCGGATGTGAGGCGCTCTCCAGAAAGGAATAGCAGCTCATCGCCGCCAATTCTGCGTAAGGCGGGATATTCATCAGTGGAAAATCCCGTGCACGAACCAGCGCGGCGGCACGTCGCCGCCCATCGCGCCATCCCGGAACACCCAGTAACGGCGGCCCTCCTCGTCCTCGATGCGGTAATAGTCGCGCACGCGATCACCTGTTGCCGCATCGCGCCACCATTCGGGTGCGATGCGCTCCGGCCCGTCGGCGCGCACAATGCGCCGCGCCACACGCCGCCAGCGCATCATCACGGGTGGATCATCCGGCACGGGGGCGATCACCTCAACCGGCTCAGGATCGGGCAGAAGCCGCGCGGGCCGGGGCGGCAGGCGGCGCAGACGCCGCATGATCTTTTCGCCAAAGGGCCGCACGCGGCGCACGGCGCGCTCGGGCACATGGCTGGCAAAGGGCGCGAGCGCATAGACTTTGGCCTCGCCCATGCGGCCGGAAAGCCGGTCCACCAGCTCATGCAGCGCAATTGGCGCGGTCTCAAGGCTGCGTTCTTTGGCCATCGCGGCAAAGACGGGCGTCGTGGTCATCAGCGGATCACACATGGGTGCCCAGAGCCGCGCGGCCTCGATCCCCTCGCCGGGATCGATGCTCTCAAGCCGCATGGCCAGCAGTTTCGCCATGTGGCGCATGTCGCGCGTGGGCGCCGAAAGACCGATGCGGATGCGTTGTGTTTCCATGTCGGTGCGGAAGAAATCGAGCACCAGACGGCGCGCGCCCAGCCCGTGGCGTTCCAGATGACGGCACAGTGCGTCCGTCAGATGTGCGCAGATTTCCTGCAGCTGGGCAGGCGTTGAGACGGGTTCGGCAAAATCTGCGCGTGCTTCATGGAGAAGGCGCTCGGCAATTTTGTTGGATGCAGGTTCGTCTTCACCCAGAAGGGCGGAAAGTTTCTGCGCCAGCGCCACGCCAAAGCGGTCGCGAAACCCTTCGCGCGGCAGACGCGCCAGATCATCAACACAGCGAAGCCCCAGCCGCGCCCATGCAGCAAGAACTTTGGCATCATCCGAAAGGGCAGCAGCCGGCAGGCGCGCCACCGCCTCCCTTGTTTTGCCGGGCGCAGCGATAAAGGGGCCCCCGCCAAAGCGGGCGAGCGCATGGGCCGCAACGCCCGTATCGGCAATGGCAATGGCGGCAACAAGACCATGACGCGCCAGATCATCGCCGACCCTGCGACGCATGGCCGCCTCGCCACCGAATAGATGCGCAACCCCCTCAATGCCCAGCGCCAGCGCATCGGGGGCAAGGATGCGCACGGCGGGCGCAAAGCGCACGCACCAGCGCGCCAGCCGCATCAGGCGGCGCGCATCATCGGCNNGGCCTGATGCCCGCCCGCAATGCTGCCGGTGATGCCGCCGTGACAAGCCGCCGCCCGCCCTTGAGCAGGCAGAGTGCAAAGGCCTCATCCGCTCCGGGTGCGTTCCTGCCGAGGCGCTTCTTCGCGCAGTCGAGCGGAAAGGCCGGCAGAAAGATGGAAAGGGCGCGTTGCATCTGAAATCTCCACACACCATTCAACAGGCCATGCCGCAAAGCCCGATGCGGGCGCCGCACGGCAACGCAAAAGGAAAAGACGCCAGCGCGCCGCCCCCACGCACAGCGAGGGCTTGAGCGGCACATCGGGATCAGCGCTGGCCTGCGGCAACACCTGCCAGCGGCTCCACGCCGCGCTGGCGGTTGTCTCCTTGCCCGAGGGCGCCAAAGGCGCGCGATGAATGACAAAGGCAGGCGTGGCGCTTTTGGCGGCGGCCAGCTGCAAGCGGCGGCTTGCGGTGAGGTCAAGGCCCGGCACTTCGCCAATGACGGCAGCAAGCGCACCCGACTTCAACCCCTCTTCCATCGCACACAGGATGTGATCGCTGCGCCGCGCCTCGGCGACGATCAGAAAGGCGGGGTCAAGTCCAAAACCCTCCAGCGCATCGGGATAAAGATCGCGTCCGCTGCCGCACCACAAAACCGCGCGCGTCTCGGGCGTTGCCGCACGCGCCGCCAGAAACGCGGCAAAGGCGGCAGGCAGGGCGGCATCCTCGCGATCGGCGCTGGCGGGCAGGATTTCATGGAGCGCACCGCGCAGAAGACCCGCCCCCAGCGC